>JBAYJJ010000015.1:0-27500 GCA_041665165.1 Patescibacteria group bacterium
CGCTTTCGCTCGCCACTACTCACGGAATTATGCTGACAACATATCTCCGTCCCATTAAAGTAAATGGGAGAAGATATGGAGTCAGCGTCGTTTTTTTCTTTTCCTCTGGGTACTGAGATGTTTCACTTCCCCAGGTGCCTTTCTCAACGCCTATGTATTCGGCGCTGGATAACGCGACTTCATCGCGTTGGGTTACCCCATTCGGAGATTCTCGGATCACAGGTTGCTTGCCACCTTCCCGAGACTTTTCGCAGGCTGCTACGTCCTTCATCAGCTCCTCGCTACCAAGCCATCCACCGTACGCCCTTACGTGCTTCGGCCGTCCAATGCCACGAACCTGATTGTTCAGGCTCATGCGGACGACACTTGTATGTATGGTGTACATCTTACGATTGATTTCGTGACCAATCGTTTTAAATTGCTTACTTGTTGTTGAATTTATGCCTTGTACGTATTATCTTCAATCATCTCCTGCCACTGATCATGGCAAGAGTGAAAGTATTTGATTGTCAAAGTCACAGCCCGTAGATGTAGAACTTGATCTCGCGGACACAGGTAGAGTCTCTCGAGAGAGTCTGCCTTCATCCGTAGATCGACTGGGTTTTAAAAAGCTTGGCCGGGGCCAAGCAACTATATCTCACAATAGAGATCCTTAGAGGCTTAGCCGTTGATCGAGCTCAGCTCGACTGTTTGGGGGTTAGACATGTTTGGGATTCTCCATTGCTCACCTAGAAGGGTGAGTTGGTAGTAATTTTTTCGTGCCCGTATCATAATGCAATGCATAAACCCTGTCAAGTGCGATTACTGAGCCAAAAATATGAAAATCAAAGCCCAAATCCGGTGCATAGGTCGACTGCCAGAGACTTGGCAACGCGAAGCTATCCACATGTATGCCACAAGATGCTCGGCTTTTGGGGCTTTTGAGGTCCTAGAATACAAGGAGGGGCATGATAAATCAACCAAGCCAGACATTGAAAAAACGACTCAAAAAGAGGCGGCCGAGCTCTTGAAAAACCTGCCCTCTGACGCCCTGGTCATTGCCCTGGACGAGCAGGGCAAGCAACTGGCCTCGACTGAGTTTTCCAAGCTCTTGAGTCTCAATTCCGACAAGCAAATAGTCTTTTTGATCGGCGGATCCTGGGGTCTGCACCAGTCCGTACTAGACCGGGCAAACGTCAAACTCTCGCTCGGCAAGATGACTTTGCCCCATGCTTTGGCGCGCATTATTCTATTGGAACAGATATATAGAGGGCTCATGATAGAAAGAGGGAGCGAGTACCATAAATAGAGACGCAGAGAGCAAGAGAATTAGAGATACAGAGAACGAAAGAAGGTCCGACGACTGAATCTCTTGATCGTTTGATCTCTTAATCTCTAGTTTAAAAAAGACCCCCTCTTGCTCCCCCTTAGGCAAGGGGGAGATTTGAAGGGGGATAGGTCGAGGTAGGTTCACTTCTTGTTGTCGAACGGTGCGCAGTAGGACACTGTCTGGTTCATGATGTCGCCGTCCGATTCGCCGCCACATTTGTTGAACTCATCGCCTTCAGCGAACGGGGTGTCGTATTCCAAGGTGCGCTCTTTGCGAACCGCTGGCAGAGTTGCGACCAGATGATGGCACAGGAAATCGCGAGCCGACTTAACATTTCCCTTTCCGCGCATCCAGGTGTCGAGCAAGATTTCAATTATCTGATGTACGCAGGGGAAACGCACATCACTTATGCATTGGCATGTAACACTCGACCTAACGGTTTCCTGAGGATGCAACAGCATGAAGTTGTCCAGCCGTCTCTGACCAGTGAGCACTAGCGGAGTCCCAATCGCACCAAAGACCCGCGCCTGGTGGAATTTGCCGAATATGTCCATGAGAATGCCCCAGGCTTGGTGCTCATTGCCCCAAGCTGCCAGCGCATCAAAATCCATGGGTTCTGAGTGCTCAAGAGCCTGAAGCAAAGCTGAGCGCAGCTCTACGCTTGTGGCGACCTGCATGAACAGGATTGAGCGGCTAGCGCGACGCCAGCCATCCAAATCCGGCTTCTCGGCTTGGCACTGCTGCTCGAGCCATTCTTCTTCGTGCCCTTGATCAAGAAAGATTGGGCGGTTAACGAATGCCGCTTTGAGGGCTTTCTTCTCATCAATCAAAGGTGCTATTTGAGTCGTCTCATCTACCATGTGCAACCTCCTTTTGTGCCTGGATTTAAGCAGATTCAAATGTCCGCGTCAATCTCTTGATCGTTTGATCTCTATATCTCTCTGCATCGTTGTATCTCTTGCTCTCTCAATGTAAAATGGTCTAATTATGCCAGAAGCATTCAAATGGCCGCGCCCTACTCCAAAACCCGAAGCAGTAGAGCTTAGCGACGAAGACATCATTTCCATTGAGAATCCAAAAGAAAATATTTTTGAGACTCTCAGAGGCAAGCCCGAAAATACGAACGAAGAGATTCCTGTGGCCTTTGAGGAGGAAAAGGAACCGGGCAAATTCCAGGAAGCGAATGTACATGAGGCTTTTTCGATTTTGGGTTTTGAAAAACGAGGTTTGGAAGTTTCGGCCACAATAGAAAAAAAGCCTGATCGTCTTAAAGACAAGAGTAGAAACGAAGACAATATCATCGCTGATTCTGAAACCGGCTTGATTGGGGTACTGGATGGCTTGGGCGGCATGGGGCATGGAGACTTGGCCAGCAAAATGGCTGAGGAAACAATACCTGAAGCTTATAAAGAGACTCTAGCTGCGAACAAAGGCAAAGGCCAGGCCGAGTTGATTAAAAACTTGGTTGAAAGCCAGCTGAACCGCGTCTCAATCAGTTCTCCAGAGGCGGCCGTGCAAAAACGAAAAGACATGACTGAAAAAATTGAGGGTATAGCGGGTGTGGATACGGAGATGGCACGCAAAGCACTGTCGTTGGTGGAGGCATTCACGAAAGTCAGTGCAGATATCAAAGGCACAAAAGGCATGACCACGGCTTGCACAGGCTTTGTGCATACTGGGCCGGACGGCAAACGTTGGGCAGTGGTAGCTAATACAGGAGACAGCGGCGCATTCATCAAACGTGCAAATGGGAGCGCTGAAAAGCTGACTCAAGAAGATTCCATGTCTAGTTTGCTTTTGGAATCAGGCGCAACTGACCAAGCGACTTTGGATCAAATGAAAAAGGAACCAGATAAATTTTTTGAGATTCCCCTGACCTATGAAATCGTCAAAGCCGGAGGAGGAACCAAAGCAGATTATGAAAAATTCAAAGCGCGCAATCAAATCTTGCCCATCACCTATAAAAAACTAAAAAAGATGATGCCAGCCGCGCTGGGCGGAGCTATTCCTGAGCCATCTCTGGAATATGTTGAGCTCAAGCCAGGCGATGAACTCATCTTAGGGACCGATGGCTTATTAGATATGTTTGAGAATCCAGATACGGATGATCTGGACACGAAAGAATTGGGGGCTGCGGCCGATGGAGGATCTTTTAATCAGCAGCTTGATAAATTAAGGTCTGAAGCAAAAAAGCGAGAGACGAACTATAAAACGGATGATGACATCGCGATCCTGGGCGTCAAAATAAAATGAAATAAATTAGGCTCCCGAGAGGGAGTCTTTAGTCTGCGTGAATGTAAGGGTTTGCCCGATAAAACGGGTTGGGTTGGATATATTCTTCACCACCCAGTTCAAAGAGCATTCCCGAAACATTGCACCACTGGACCAGGTCTTCTGAGAAGTACAGATCCTTGAGTTGTGTCGGATCGTCTGCCTGGAACTCGAACGAGTAAACCAGACTGCGCGCTACTTCGCTCTGCACGACCCTGATCACGCCCGCGATCACAGCCCCAGGCAGAATCAGCTTCATTCGACACTCATCGAAAACCGAGGGAGCAAACAGTCCATAGACCTTGAACCGTAGAATGATCTTCCCTGTTTCCTTGCTTTTGCGCACTCTGACATCACGGACAGAGTGTGTACTGAGGTCGGCAAGCACCGGCCTCAAATCAACAACATTGGATACCATGCCAAACCTCCTTTTGGGGATTAATCTTTTTAGCGCATTTTTAGCTTTTTGTCAAGGTTTTAATCCCCCTCGATCCCCCTTTAACTAAAGGGGGCTTCTAGTACGTTAAAGTCTCCTTTACCTGCCACCCGTAGCTTTAGCGAAGGATGGATAAAGGAGAAGCGAAGAGGATTAAAAAAAACCCGCTTAGGATAGCGGGGGGTGGAGAGGGGCCACATGGGCAGCTACGAAACGCAATCGGAGGGGAGGGACGACGCGTGACGGCCATGTGGCAGATTGCGGGGTACGGGCGTCCTGACAGACAGAGCAACCAAAGGAGGGAGGAGGGAGTGACGCACAGTGCACATTGACGCTCGCACCCCTATCTTTAGAACATCCTTATAAGCCGAGGCTTTAGGATGATTCTTACAATGGTTGAAACAACAGCACTATTCAACTCCACTTTCGCTAAGTTGTCAATAAAAAGAGGGGTCGGTTTTTAGCCAAAAAAGCTAGGTTGAGCCTAAAAATGCTCTTGAGAGGGTTGACAAAACCCCTTTTTTGTGCTATATTAATACGTTCTAACAATCAGAACCGTGCCAGATTGCTGGTGCGTACCAAGGCTAAAACAAGGAGGACGACATGAACTTTTCAGAGATCGCCAAGAAGGCTAGCGAATCAGGTTGCGACCTCATCACAATCAAGCCCGAAGGTTGCAAGACACTCGTAATCTGCGAGCGGCGCATGAGCAGCCAGGACGCTCTGACCCTAGAGCTCGACAGATCATTCTGCGACCTCGAGTTCAGCGCTCTGGACGAACTCAAGTCCGTTGGGTGGGATGCACGGCCGACCAGTATCGGCATCCGCGCCTTTGGCCAGCAGGCAGCGAACCAGATCGACCGAGTCTGCACTGCGCCGACAATGCCCAAGCATGTCCTAGACAGCATGCCGAGCACGTTCGCGCCTTCAGGCATCCATCGCGATGGCTTCAACGCTCCCCCGGATCCGCCCAAGCAGCCCAAGCACCGGTACTACCCCATCTACTGAGTGCACCTGCTCCTTCACATCTGTCTTGATTCCCATCAAGGCAACTCAGCCCGGACAATTCAAGTCCGGGCGCTGATCCGAAAACACGACTAGCTCGCGCTTTCAGACCAGCTCCTTCCATAACAATTCAACGCGCGACCTTGTGTCGCACTGGAGATTTCAGGTGAAAAACATCAGTAATGCGATTCGCAATCTTCATGTGTGGGACGTTGCCATCTGCGGCGCCGTGATCGTTGCCGGGTTCGCAGTCGCCTGCAAAGCGATTGCGGACATCAACCCGTTCTGGGGCATGCTAGCCATGGTGCTCGGAGCATCCATGCTCTTCTGTGTTATTGCTGAGGAGATCGACCATCAGAAGCCGGCCAAGGCCAGAAGCATTCTGGATCTGCCGCGCAACAGGAGGATGTCATGAGCGTGAAAAATTTCAAGGAAGCAGGGATTCGGTTCAGCTATTGCATCGACTGCGGCGTTCGGGAAATCCCGAGCGTGCAGGACGTGCTGTACGCGCTCCACTTCTCTGACAGGCAGGAGTACTACAGCTTCAGCCTCGGGAACCACACTCCATACGTCGAAAACGTACACCTCGTGGCTGCGTCACTCGATGTGGGTGCCCTACTCCCCTACGATGGCTTTACGGCCCGCGAGTTCATTGCTCGCGCGATCCTCGAGCTCTGCCCCGAGGAAGCCAAGTGCGTGGATTATCCGGTCTATTCAGTACTCCTGCGCCAGGCTGATCTGCCCGTGCCCAAGCACGACCCGGCCACGTGCCCACATTGCAACGAGCGCCATAAGCGCGACAATGCACCCACCGACGACTTCGACTGGGAAGAAGGATCTGACGACTTCTTGGACTGAACCTTCCACCACTCCCTCGCTCCGAACCCATTTTCTCCACGGGTTCGGAGACGAAAGCGATTTCATGATTAAATCGTGAACTCACTTTCGGAAGATTCCAGGAACAACCAACAAGGAGCTCGGCCATGCCGAAAGTTTCCGTGATCATTCGCACTCTCAATGAAAAAGAACACCTCGCAGAGCTGCTCGCAGCCTTGCGAGCACAAGATTTCCAGGACTTTGAGGTCGTGGTCGTGGACAACGAATCCACGGACGGGACAGCAGAGCTCGCGGAAACGAGCGGCTGTACGGTCGTGACCATCAAGCGCGAAAGGTTCAGCTTCCCCAAGTCCATGAACTTCGGCGCCTTGTATGCCACGGGCGAAATCCTGATCTTCACGGTCGGGCACGCCCTCCCTGTTCGCAAGGACTGGATCAGCTGTGCCGTGGAGCATCTGGCTGACCCCAAAGTGGCAGGAGTGTATTCGCCAGTCATCCCCAGCAAGGGATGCAGCCTGGTCGAGCGCTTCTACTACTACCCCGGATACCTTCTTGCTCAGTACCGCGGACCCCACAAGGCCGCGCATACAGGCATGGGCATCTTTGGCGGCACGAACATCGCGATTCGCCGCGCCTTGTGGCTGGAGCATGGGTTTGACCATCGCTTTGGCGCTGGCGGCGATGATGGCGAATGGGCTGGCTGGGCACTCGGCCTGGGCTATGACCTGATTTGCGACCATCGCTTCGCAGTTCACCACTCGCACAACCTGGGCATCAGCGGCCTGTACAAGCAACTGAAGTACTGGAGCAAGCTCGGCCAACCGCACGAGTTCCAGCGAAGCGACCTCGCTTTCCGCACTGACCTGAAGTTTTGAGCATGACATTCCGGGCCCAAGCAACACATGACTAGCATGCGCGGACATCCGCGATGCAACCCGGAGAAAAGTCATGGCAACAAAACATCGTCGTTTGTCAGAACTCACAGATGAAGAAGTGCGTATTGAGGTCGAAGCGTTACGCGAGGCCTACGACGAGGCCGATCGCGATGATGCGCCCCTCCTCGCCCTCTGCTGGGCCGAAGAGGATGACGACCTCAACAGCCCAGTACCCATCAATTCACCAGGTGGCGACAGCTAGCCACCTCCCGCCCCTTCTCTTCTCGCTCACCCACCGTGAGCATTCCCCCAAAGTTGATAACTCGTTTATCTGCTTTGAGAGAATATTCCCAATCGTCGCTTGATCCCAACCCTCACACGGAGGATGTCATGAGCGAAATCAAGTCGTGCCACATGAGTGATGAAGAGCTCAGCGAGTTCTTGGCCAAGGCTCCGTTGCCCAGGCCCGAGTACGTGCCCCCGCTGCAGCGCGTGGTCATCACGGGCTCGCCGGCCGCGCAGAGCGACAAGCGCTACTTCCGCGGCGGTTTCGGCCGGCGCTCGCGCAAGCAGATGCACCGCATCGCTGCGTGACACCACTTCCCGCCCCTTCCATCTACCCTCGCTCCGAACCCATTTTCTCCACGGGTTCGGAGACGAAAGCGAGATTATCTGCCCAAAGCAGACAATTTCACTTCCGTTTTCAAAGCAAAGAGCAAAAATCCCTCTATTTAAGAGGGTTTTTTGTTTCCGAAAAGTAGAGACGCCCTGCCAGGGCGTCTCTACCAGAAACACCACCCCCACCCTCTTGACAAAATCTGCAAAATATAGTATATTGCTGAGCATCGAATGGCGCATATGCCATCGAAGAACGCAGTACCATAGACATACGCGACAACGAACAACGACGAACCAAGGAGGCCGTGATGCAGATGAAGCTCGGGATCTGAGCTCGCCCCACGCCCAAAAGCGCGGGGCCAGTCGGCTGGCAACAGACCGACGATAAACAGACCGAACAAGAAAGAAGCACCACAGGACGCCACCAAGGCCAAACGGCCAACACCACCGCGAGGAAAGCATGGTCCACTGCGGCTTCTCGTAGCTGTACTAACACTGCCAACGGAACGCCGACCAGCAGACACGCTCTTCTGATGGAGCGGCACGCTGACGCGGCACAAATGAGTCACAATCCGACGAAGGAGCAACGACGATGAGATACATCCGAGCTGTGATGTAAGCGTCTCAGCGGCAGAAACGTGCAAACGTACCCTTTGGCAAGGTTAGTACGTCGCTGAGATGAGGGGGAGAAATCCCCGTTCATAGCCCGGAGGCAGGCCCGACAACCTGCGCTCCATAAATCTCGTTGCGGGCAGAGCTTTGCCCGCTGGCTCGGCGGGTCCTATCCTGCTCACAGCCGCGCGGCTCGGGGAGGCTGACCGCGAAGGACCTCCATGTGCGACCTCGTGCGGGTGACCCGCTTCTCTGGATGCGCGCCGCCGTCCGACAAGAAGTTGCCGGAACGACGCTACCGGCGACGAACACAGACAAATCGTTTGTTACCCACCCCTTCTGAATCAGCGACTCTAATGGCGCCTTTTGCGCCCATTCGTTCGCGGTTCAGACCCCCTTCGTTCCTCACATGCTGTCCATTGCTTGCTTGTACGCGGATTGATCATCCGCAGACCGCGCAAATGGAGACAGCACCCACCTCTACTTCTTGCCCACCTCTGGGCAAATCTCTTAGCCCACAAAACATTGTGTTCTGAGAAATACTTGAAAGCACCGAAAGGTGCTTTTTAGTTTGTCTCTCTCTGTCATTCCGAGGGAAGTCGGATGCGACGAGGAATCTTATGCAAAAAGTGCTGTCGAGAACCTGAGTCACTCGAAGATCCCTCCAATCGCCTCGGGGATGGCCGAGGCTCCGTCGGGATGACATCGGGGGTTTGACTATCCACGTTCGTTATGCTTATCTATTGCACAAAGGAGGAGACATGAAATCAATCGCGTTCCTTGGATTCCTGATTTGCTTGACCCTGGGTTGCGCCTACCCCAAGACATATGTGATTCCTGCGCAGACCGCGCGAAACTGCGATGAGATAGAGCATGTCATCAGCGTGCGTTTGCCCATGATCACAGCGCCGACTGGCACAAAGATCTTCTGCGCCAATGCAACGCAGATGGTCTATGCCGAAAAGCTGGACCGTTCGCGCATCAAGGTCCGGTACAGCGACGGCAAAGAAATGGAGCTTGATTTGCCGAGCGGCGATGAGTTCCCGATCGGCATGGTGACCTATTGGCTGCCCGAGGGGAAAGCCCTGGGCTGCGGCCTGTTCCCATCCTCCCCCATCGGGGCGAACGGCTACATCATGTGGGGCGAGTTCACACTTTTCTTCAAGCGCGTGGAACAGCGAAAGATGTCTTACGTCATCCGCGAAGAAGAGTTCATCCTGAATTACCCGCTGATTCCGGCTGACCGCCAGCTGCTGCGCGAAAAAAGCGTGCCCCTGGAAATAGCCAACCTACTCTACTGACGCATTCTGCGTCTTTTTTTAAAAAACACCCAGAAAAACCATGTTTGCACCCAATTCACGATTCACGTATTATGCAAATAATAACACTTAGTGCCAACTGCAATATCTAAACGATATGACCACAGAAAACAAGTTCGTAACATCAGAGGCGCCTGATAATACGGGGACAAAAAATACAACTGAGGCTTCAAAAGAAACTGAACAGCAATTGGATCCGCTGAAAAAAGAATCCGTAGAGAACGATCTCAATCAGATTTTAATGTGGGCGGAATTATTTCAAGATGTTAATCGAATCATAGAAGAGGCTACGATACATGCATTGGATTTGAGGTTTACTCAATCCGTTTCGATAGATGAGTTCAACCGCAACTATGAAGCTTACGCAAAAACCCAGGAACCAGCTAAGATGCAGGATCCTATTTTTTTGAAAGGCATCGAACGAATCAGAGAGGTCTTGACGACTGATAATGCGGAATTGGTGAAGCAATATCAAGCGCGAGCGCGCAAATTAAGCATCCAAGTGGTAGGCGACCATGCCATCAATGTGATTGTCCCTTACCTCATAATGTTGCAGATGAATGCGCAGGAGCCTGAGCTGGCCGATTCAAAGGAGTTCCCTGAAGAATTACAAAATTTGGTAAAGAATGCTCAACGGCGCAAAATCACTCCAGAAGAATTCGAAATAATCGCGAAACGGATGTCAGATCAAAAGACAAACTTCGAGTCTGAAAAAAACAAGCTGATTGAGGCTTTCAGGAAAATGGTATTTGAAGGATTTTCTGAGGGCGTTGTTGCACCGAAGCTCTAACTATCTACACATAAACCACTGCCACGTAAAAGACTTACTTAGTGGTGTGGTTTGAGTTTTTTACTCAAAACATGTAAGTTATGACCGCGCGCGACTCTGCAGAGAATATATGATGCGCAAGTGGCGGAACTGGTATACGCGCTAGCCTTAGGAGCTAGTGCCCGAAAGGGCTTGTGGGTTCAAGTCCCACCTTGCGCACCACACAAAAAAATCCCTTAGGGGATTTTTTTGAAACACTAAATATTTAAAGTCTCCCTTACTAAGGGAGAAGCGAAGAGGATTAAAGCTTCACCACGCTATCGCAGTTGTTGATGATCTCCTCGCGGTTCTCAGCCACCAGGACTGTATTGTTTTTATCAATGATGATCTGCAGAACTTTCAGCAAAGCCGGCAAGTTGCTTAAGTGCAAACCGCGAGATGGGGTGTCCAAAATATAAATACAGCGATCGCCTAATTTTTTGGATAAAATCTTGGCCAAACGCACGCGCTGAGCCTCTCCCCCGCTTAAAGTGCCAGACCTTTGCCCAAGCGTTAAATATCCAAGACCGACTTCTTGAAGCAAACCCAGCTTTCTTTTCACTAGCGGAGTATTTTTATACATTTCAGCAACCTCATCAACAGTCTTATCCATCAACTTCTCAATCTTCACGCCTTTGATACGTTTCAATGAATCTAAAATACCCAAATAAGTTGCGGGCGTACTTGTTTTGATGGAACTCAGCTGAGCCTGATCAACAAAATACGAACGCCGCACGTTTTCTTTGCCTTTAATGGATTTGAAACCCTGCCTGAGTTTCCATGCGTCCCTGCCTTTGAACAGTGCACCGTAAACCACGGACAATAAAGTCGATTTGCCGGTTCCCATCCTGCCGGAGACGCAGACCAAGCTGCCCAAAGGAAAAGTAAAATTGTAATTCTTCAGATTATTGGCCGTGATGCCATTGATGGACAGGCTTTTTTTCTGCATTCTTTTGGATTTGTCGTTCGGCTGCCTCTTATAATCCACTTGGCCGGCCTTGTCCGAAAAAGCATAGATGGATGTGGGGGTTTTTGCTTTCTTGAATTTTTGGATCAAACCTTGAAAAATAACTCGCCCGCCGTCGCGGCCGGATTCAGGGCCAAACTCAATCACATAATCCGCATTCGCGATTATATCCTTGCTGTGTTCAACTGCGATGATGGATATGCCGGCTTTGACCGCAGACTTCAGCATCTTCAAAATCATTTTCCTGTCCTCGCTGGCCATGCCCGCACAAGGCTCATCAACAATCAGGAGTTCACCTTTCTTTATTTCGCTTAAGATCTTTTTCAGCTTATGGAAATTCGTTTGCCCTAAGCTCAACTTATGGTCTGGCTTGATCTTTTGTTCAATCACATAAACTTTGGGCAATTTGCTGACGATCGCGTCTACTTTTTTGCCTTGCGAAGCTTGGTACAAAACATCGTAGACCAGGGACGATTTGCCGCTGCCGCTTTTTCCGACGACAACCACGAGCTTTTTGAGCGGTATGCTCAAGCTCACGTTCTTGAGGTTGTTGGCGCGGGCTTGGCTGATTTTTATAGAGTCCATAACAGCCAAAGCATACAGTATTCGCGCTGATCTGGGGAGATTCGCTGATCCCGCGGCCTTTACAATATCAGATTTTTTTGCCATACTTGGTGCGCGTTTTTGTGCCACGTCCGCAGAAAGAAGAGGGTACCCCAATGATTGCGTCTGGCAGAGATTCCGCGCCGCACCATCCGCCCAAGCCGAAGAAGCGCTTCAACCCGCGGATTGAAATCTTCTCAGCCTTCCACTCCCCATTCGCCCACGCCGACGACAAGGTCATCGACATCGGCCTGGTCGACAAGGCAGCTGCCTGTTGCGCATGCACTGCCTGCACAGCGTGCCGCTGACCCTACTTTGCCCCGCAGCTCACGAACCTGATGGTTGAGCGCGGGGTTTTTTATTTTTTTGAGATCAGTCAGCCCTTTTTCCGTGCTATAATGTATTGATGCAGAACGGAGGAGAAACAGACAAAAGTCCAGTCCTGAAATTTACGCTGAAAGAAAAACTTTCGGCTTATTGGCGCTTCTTAAAGATCCTCTGGAGCGCAAATAAAAAACTTACAATCTTCAGATTCATACTTTTGGTGTTCAGTACTTTTCTCCAGCCCGTAGAAATCTATGCTTTCTCGCTTTTTATCGCGGCCATCGCAACGGGGCAGACCGATCGTGCGCCGCTTTTGCTCAGTATCGTGCTTGGTTGCTACCTGTTGAGAAGCCTGGTGAACGAACTGACTTATTCCAAGCTGAATGACTGGTTCGAAAAAGTCTGCTGGTTCTCTACGCAGGAATATATTTATTCGCACATCTCAAAGCTCGGGCCAGGGGCGCTTAACCAGCCGGATGTACGCCGCAGTTTAGATTTCGTGCGCGAAGATCTATGGCGTTTGAACAGGATGACTGACCAGACTGAATGGTTTTTGCGTTCAATCTTCAAATTCATCGGCACTTTGGGCCTAGCCCTGACAGCCCCTTGGTGGGTCTGCATGTTGGCCGTGACTGATGCGCTCTTCAGCTCATTCAACTTATGGCATGAGTCGGCCAAGGATATTTGGGTCGCTACCTGGAACTCCCTGGACGGACGGCGGATAGAATATACGAAACTCTTGTTTTTAAACACTAAATTTTTTAGGGACATCAAACTGCTTGGCGCCGAGGCCATGGTGATGAAAAAATTCCGGCAAGCCGGAGCCAATGTGCTCTTACGCTTCAAAAAAATATCTTTGACCAGCGCGCGCAACCGCACGCTGCTTGCCTTGGTCCATGGGCTTACTTACGGCATTGTTCTGCTGATTCTTGGAAAACAGGCGTTTGAAGGCCCGGCCATGCTTGCCGTCCTTTATGTTTCCATCAACCTCTTCGGCATGATGGGCGATGCTCTTTCTGGAATCTCCGGCTCGTTGAGTACCATCCGCACGGACATGGAAATCATGGCTTACATAAACAGACTGCTCAAAACTCCGGTTGAACCTACGAGCGGTTTGCGGCTCCCGAAAAACAAAATGGAGATAAGGTTCGAACATGTCTGCTTCCGCTATCCGAATGCCAAACAAAATGCGCTTGACGATCTAAGCATAACCTTCAAGGAAGGAGAGCATCTGGCGATCGTCGGTGAGAACGGAGCAGGCAAAACCACTTTCATGCGGTTGCTTTCGGGCTTGGAACAGCCGACCAGCGGACAGATCCTGATAAACGACAAGCCTCTCAAAGATTACCATCCCCTTGAATGGCGGGATGCCTTCCATTCCATGCTGCAGGATTCTGACCTTTACCAGGATTTCGTAGAAGACAATCTGAATTATGGGAAACCTGCAACCAAATCGCGTTCCGGCTTCAATTTGCTTTCTGCAGTCAAGATCGCAGGCTCGGATACGGTGATCGACTCCCTGCCCCAAGGCTATAAGACTTTTTTGGGCGACTGGGCTGCACCTCCGGGCATAGTTCCACATCAGGTTTCCGGCGGCCAGGCACAAAGGCTCATCATCTCGCGTTCCTTGATCCATGGCGGGCGTATCCTGGCTTTTGACGAACCGACATCAGCCATGGATGCCAATGCTGAAATGGGATTTTTCGAACGCTTGCTTGAGGCTTCGGGCAAACGCGGTTTGATTTTCATTTCCCACCGCTTTTCAACTGTGCGCCGCGCAGACAGAATCATTGTTTTTCACAATGGCATACTCCAAGAACAAGGCTCGCACCAAGAGCTTGTTAAGAAAGGCGGCAAATATGCTGAGCTCTACAACCAGCAAGCTCAGTGGTACTCTTAGTTATTTTGCCCTCTCCACGTACTCGCCTGTTTCAGTATTAATTACGACTGTATCGCCTTGGTTGATGAAAAGCGGAACCTGGACCTCAAAGCCATTATCAGTCTTGGCCTCTTTTGTGACATTGCCGCTGGCTGTATCGCCTTTGACTGCGGGCATTGTCTCTGCAATTACAAAATTCATTTTGCGCGGCACTTGCAAAGCCACGGCTAAATTATCATGGATGGAAATATTGACTTCCAAGCCTTCTCGCAAATATTTGGCCTGATCTCCGACGTCTTCGTCTGACATCGTGACCTGCTCATAGGACTTGGAGTCCATAAAAGTATAGCCAGTCGCATCATGATAAAGATATGACATGGTGTGATATTCCAAATCTGCCATCTCAATGTTTTCGGAAGTTTTGAATGTCGTTTCCAAAGTCTTGCCGGTCTTGGCATTCTTTATGCGCGTGCGCACAAAAGCTGCACCCTTGCCCGGGTTTACGTGCTGGAACTCTGTCACGATCCAAAGCTCTCCGTTCTGGATAATTACCACGCCTTTTTTGATTTCGCTTGTTGATGCCATACGAATTACGAATCTGTATACGAATATACGAATTGGTTTATAAAGTGGCTGTATTATTCAATATTCGTGCCATTTCGTCAATCCCTGGATTTTATCAAAATCCCCCGTGAGGGGGATTTGTTTTTACATACCTTGGACCTGATTGCTTTGGTCTGCATTGTCTTGAGCTGGCGGCTCAACAGGAGTCGAGCTCGGCTCGACTGGAGCAGGTGTTGGCTCGGACATAGGCTCCGTGACAACAGGCGCCTGTATCGGCTCGGCAGGGGCTGCTGGCGTTGAGTTAAGCTCGACTGGCGCTTCAGACTCAATTGGGGTCGAGTCTGGCTCAACCGGAGCCGTTGCTTGGGTTGAAGAGGCTTTATCTCCTCCAAATAACCATGAGAAAAACGACATACTCGTATAAAAATAAATTAACCTTGTTTGAAAATTAACACTTGCCCAGGTTTTAAGCAAGTTAATCAACCTTTACCTGGCTTAATAGACTATCAAGCCGGCCATTTAGGCTGATTGGCTTCATACCCAGGATTTCCTCCTTGCTCTGGAGCTCAGGCACTGAAAATAACAGATAAATCGGCTTTCTGAGGTGGAAGGCCAAGCCCATTTCCAGCAAAGTGTTTGTCCCAATGTAGTTCTCAATATCATTCTTTGGATAGTTTAAAATCAAAACAGCATCTGACCGTTCAATCTTATTGAAATGATCACGCATGCATTCTTCTTTGCGGTCCCAAATCCAACTAATGTCTTCACCGCAAGATTTCCTGAGCTCATAATATTCTTTAACCAGAATGGCATTCCCCTGTTCGTCTTTGACTACTGTCGGAGGCAAATCAACCTTATGCCCTGCGGCTTCAAGTTGATTCTTAACTTCCAGCATTTTGTCGTGGAAAGCAATGCTGCCGCAAAGGGTGAGTTTCATAAATAACAGGATAAACGTCCAGTTAAAACGCGTCTAGACACCCCGACCGCCCTTGTCTATACTAATCTCTGGTATTGATTATTGATAAATGAAGATTGAAGAATGTTGATGCGGGTATCGTATAGTGGCTATTATGAGTGCTTCCCAAGCATTAGAGGGGGGTTCAATTCCCCCTACCCGCTCCAATAAAAAATCCGGCTTGTCCGGGTTTTTTGTTTTGAGTATTTGAGTAGTTGACTCTGGCAAACACACCGGATAAACTGACCGCACAATCTAAGTGTGTTTGAGGAAGTGAGGTTAAATCCCTCCACTGTGCCGCAACGGTAATGCCCCAATGGGGGACGAGTCCGGCCATCAAATATGCATTTTCCCGAGCAGGACCCATTCAGACAGGGGTTTGTCTGAATTAATAATTATTTCTGCTCGAACAGAATTTTTTTATGTTCAAAAAAAGCTTATTCCTCCTTCTGTTCATCGTCACAATGACAGGTGCAGGATGCTCGACCCAATCTCGCCAAGTTTCTCCTCTCCCGCAGTCATCAAATAAGACTGCTCAAGAGCAAGTGACTTTAAAAATTTTAGATAAGACCTATACCCAAGCATACACAAAAGGCCAAAGCGCTTATGAATTCATGTGGGCTCTTGAACAAACCTCGGATTTTAAATTTGATGGCAAGGATTATGGTCCGGAAATGGGCTTTTTTATACAAAGCATCAATGGCCAAGCAAATGATAATGACAAGAAACTCTACTGGATATTTTATTTGAATGATAAAAAATCAGACAAGGGGATCTCATCCGTCAAACTTAATCCAAACGACGTAATCACTTGGAGATATGAGCCTCTTGAATTCTAAAACGACAAGCAACGCCTTACTCATCGCACCCATTCTCATTATCTTCGGCGTGCTGATGCGCCTTTTGCCTCACTCCCCCAACTTCGTTCCCATTGGCGGTTTAGCTTTTTGGAGCGGATTGTATCTCCCAAAGAAGTATTCCTTCCTCGTGCTGATGCTTACTTTGATATTAAGTGATTTTATTATTGGTTTTTACAGTATCGGCATAATGGTATCCGTATATCTTGGCTGGATGCTCATGGCCTATCTGGGATCAACATCAAACAAAAAAATATTTTCCGTTGTCAGCTTGGCTCTTGTCGGCTCAGTCGCATTTTTCTTGATTACAAACTTATCAGTCTGGTGTTTTGGGTCTTTATATCCCAAGACAGTGCTCGGATTTTGGGATTGTTATGTAAATGCCATCCCTTTTTTCCGCAATAGCCTATCCAGCGATCTGTTCTATACGGTTTTATTCGTGACAGCAACAGAGTTTTCACCGGTAATCCTGCAGATATCTCCTTGGATAAAAAGGCGAGCCCAGGCTTGACATTATTCTCAAATAGGCCTAAGTTTTTGCCAACCTAGGAGGACGTACCATGAACGTATCAACAATCTTTACTGTCTGCTTCTCTCTTGCACTGATGGCCTGCGGCCCTGAGAACTTTGTCACACGCATGCCGTCCGGATCTACCCGGGCAGCAGCCAGCGACAATGGCAATAAGCCCGTGGCCTGCTTCGTCGGCGAGACAACCTGCATCAAAGGAATCTTCTACGAGTGTTACAATGTGACCGGCGAATGCGCTTGCAAGAACAAGGCCGCAACCGAGTGCGGTATCGTGGCTCCCAAGGTCACTTCCAACGGTGGCGCGGTTGACTCCAAGTCCGTGGACATCACTGCCATTGAGGACACGCTCCAGTGCTCTGCGAACTGGAAATCTACGCCAGGCGAAAAGTCCGGCGCCCTGTGGCACCGCGTTGCTGAAAAAGAGGCCGTGTGTTCCTTCTCCAGTTCCAACTGACGTGCACCATCCCGCCGCCAAGATTCTCAAGGCGGCTATTTTATTTCCCAAATCTCTCCCCTGCCGAAAACGGCAGAATTTCATTGATTGATTTTGAGTTGGTCAGCAACATCACGAGACGCTCCACGCCAAAAGCGATTCCAGCTGCATTGCCCATGCCAGGCAAAGCTTTGATAAAGTCTTCATCAATAGGCCAAGTTTTTTTTCCTTTAGACTTTCTTAGATTCTGTTCTTCCACGAAGCGCTGGCGCTGTTCCTCTGGATCGCAGAGTTCGGCAAAACCATTAGCGAGTTCAAAGCTTGTCCCGTGCTCCGACACGGGATTTCCCATATAAAACTCAACGCGCTCTGCCCAGCGCGGGTCATTAGCTGACTTGCGCGCCAAGGATGCCTGACTCACAGGATAGCGATATAAGAACACGCCGTCCAACGTACATCGTACATCGTACATCGTACCACGTGATTGAGTTAGTTTTGGTTCGATTTGCGAAAGAAATATCTTAAAATAAATATCATCCCAATCATCATCCGGAGTTATCGGCTGATTGAATTTTTCCGTGGCGACTTTCGCGATAGCCTCTCGATTGCCCAACAACGGAGCGAGCTCAACGCCAGCGTATTCGCGCCAAGCCTGCTCGACTGTGAGTCGACGGAAGCTTGAAGACGGCAGACGGCAGACGGCAGACGATAACTGTTCCAATTGTCCATCACGCTCTATTGTCTGTTGTCTGTTGTCTGTTGTCTGACCGACGACATAGCGAATCATGCTCTCAGTATCATCCATCAGCTCGTTGACGCCTGCGTCGCGCCTGTACCACTCAAGCATCAAAAACTCCGGGTCATGCGAGCCGTCCCAGGGCTCATTGTTCCTAAAACATGGGCCAAGGTCATAAATCTTATCCATGCCAGCACCAAGCAGCTTTTTCATGGAATACTCGGGGGAAGTGATCAACGCGAAGGGAATCTCCCTTGGTCCCTCTTTGTCAAGAGGGGGTTGAGTAACATCGGTCCAAAAGGGCTCCAAATAGGGCTCTTGGCCAGGCAAACCCACCAAACGCGGGGTATGCATCTCTAAAAAGCCCTGGTTATCGAACCATTGGCGTATAAGGTGTATGATTTTAGAGCGCTCTTTAAGCTTTTCTATGTCCATGGGCACATCTTGACAAAAACCCGGATTTCTGCCAAGGTATGCAATCGTTCGAGCTTGGCTCGAGCTTCGCTCCCCCAATTACAGAAAGGATTACACCATGGGTTACCTTCGCCCAAACATGTCCGCGCAAAGCGGATGCCTCGACGACCTAACAGACAGGCCCCTCATGACTTCGCTCCAAGTGAAAGAGCTCTTGTGTGAAGTGGTCGGCATCTTGGGCAAGTATCCCAACATCTGCGCCTCCGTGGAGCCGCTCATGACTCTGCACCAGGACTACACGCCGGCTATGACCTTCAGAATCTGTCTGACCATGGCTATTCTTGCCCCGACGCATGCCCCAAGGACAACTTGGGATGAAATTCAGAGATACGCCACGAATCTGTATTTGGACGACTGGCCCACACTCATACAAACAGCCATGGAGCTGTTGGACATGAGTCCAAGCGACTACATTGAACTAGTTCAAGCCTTCCACGGGCTGGAACAACTCTCAAGCTCTAGCAACTAGATCCGCAAGGATCCTTTTTTAATTAAAAAAGTAGAGGCGTTGCAATGCAACGCCTCTACTTTTTTCGTTTTACTGGTTGGCGTATTGCTCAACTTCCGGAGTGACGACCACGAGCTCAACTCCTGCCAGTTTGAACAGATCCCTGGATTCGCTGGCCGCATGATATTGCCTTTCGCAGACCACACGTTTGATCCCGCAATTCACAATGGCTTTGGCGCAAGCGTAGCAAGGCTCGAATTTTCCATAAATCGTGGCACCGTCAATCGCGACTCCATAGCGGGCCGCATTGCAGATGGCGTTTATCTCGCCATGGGACGTGCGGATGCAATGTTGGGTCACGCTCCCGTCTTCATGAATAATTTTATTCATTTGGTGACCCGCATCATCGCAATGCGGCATGCCGATTGGCGAACCCACATAACCGGTCGCAAGGATGCGCTTGTCTTTGACGAGCACCACGCCGATGCGTCCACGGTCGCAAGTGCCGCGCTTGCCGACTGTGCGTGCAATCTCCAAAAAATATTCATCAGTCGTCGGCCGGATATGCTTCTGTTCGTCTGTCATATTTCAATTAGCAATTAGCAGTTAGTAATTAGCAATTTGTCCGATACTGGAATGCGTGAATTCCTAATCGCTAATTCCTAATTCCTAATTTTGTTTTACCTAACAATATAGGGCAAGAGTGCCATGAAACGTCCGCGTTTGATAGCCGTGGCTAACTTGCGCTGGTGCCACATGCACACTCCGCTCCTTTTGCGCGGCACAATCTTACCGAATGAGGAAAGATAGCGGCGCAAAGTGTTTGTATCCTTGTAATTGATGGCTTGGACGTTTGCGTGGCAAAACGAGCAAGCGCGTTCACTTTTTTGCATAATAGTTTAAAAGGGTATGTCTTCAATCCTGATCTCCTGTTCTCCCATGCCTTGGTCTACTGGGGGAAGCGTATCTGAGGAAGAGGCGGGGGTTGGAGTTTTAGGCGCAGGGTTGCTCCCACCGGCTGGCGGGCGGTCAAGAATAATCATGTTCTCGGCCACAATCTCTGTGCGCTGGCGCTTTTGGCCATCCTGGGTTTCCCATTCGCGCGTCTGCAACCTGCCTTCCACATAGACCTTGCGGCCTTTAGCTAAATACTGTGAGCAAATCTCTGCCAGCTTGCCCCAGGCGACAACAGGATGGAATTCGCTCCGCTCCTGCTTTTGTCCGTTCTGGTCATTCCACTGGGAAGAAGTTGCAACAGTAAAGTTGGTTACGCTTTGGCCATTGGTCGTATTGCGCAGCTCCGGATCCCGGGTGAGGTTCCCGATAATCTGGGCGCGGTTCAGGCTCATTGACATACCTTAATTTAATTATAAATTAAAAATTCATAATTCAAAATTCAGGTGTCGCTTTCGCGATTTATCTGAATGCCGTGAGGCCTCTGAAACTTTGGATTTTGAATTTTGCATTTTGAATTAATTAGTTAGTGTCTTCCTTGAGCGCGGCGTCAATCTTGCGATCCAATTCGTCTGTGCTCAGGCTAATCAACTCGGGTTCACTCTTCACAACTGCCTCTGGCTTAACAGGCTCTTCATCCTTTTTCTCAAGCTCGGCAGCAGCCTTGGCATCATCAGATAATTTTCCTTTTTCCAGCGCGCGCTTGCGCTTGGCGCGATCGTCCTTGGAAGAACCCTCGACGACCACTTCTTGGAATTGTACCAGATTGAATTCAGATCCGCCTGCTTCCTCGGCCAGCAAGATCAAATGCCTGGTCACGCTCTCGTGGATCCTCAAAGCCTCGTTGATCTTGGCGATTGCCAAAGGATCAGCTTCAAAGTTCACCAGCACGTAATGGCCGTGGCGCACTTTCTTTATTAAATACGTCAACTTGAATTTTCCCAACTTACGGCTTTCCTTTGGTATGGCGCCGTACTTCTGGAGCAGAGATTGAATCTCGCTTTCAATTTTTCCGACTTCCTCATCCGTGAGGGTGGCCGAAATTATATAGAGAAGTTCGTATGTTCTCATAATTTGGTAGCATGTCTCCTTATTTAGGAGATGCCCCTTAGCTTTAGCGACGGGGCATTGGCCAGCTAGCCTTAATTTATTAGGCCTATACATTAAGTAAATTAGCGATTTTAGTCAAGGGTACAGCTAGAGAACACCAAACAAAAAAGACCCCGAGGTTGGGGTCTGAGATTTTGACTAGGTTCAGCCGCCGATGCCAGGCATGGCTGCTGTCTTGGTCATGGGGCTTTGAGGTTTCTTGCACTCAAGGCCTTGGCAGTCGATCAAGAGCCTGGGCGAACCAAACTCATGTTGCATTTTCTGATCGTTGATAGACCAGATGAGAGGCGCGTTGATTGCCTCATGAATACGGTAGATATCATCACGACCCGTGACTTCGAAGGTGAAACACCTCATCCCGTTCAAGCGGCGCAATCCCACTTGCATGAGCGAACTCCTGAATATTCCATTCAGGATCTCGTCAGGCATGGTGTCAAAGTCCACGGGCGGCGGACTGCTCGGCCGCGGCGGAATCGTGTCAGTCACATCCTTGGAGAGGGGCGGCAGTACTGCCATGCGGGGATGGGTCAGTTGCTCGTCCACTGGCAATGCCTCGCTCAAGGTTGGGAAAGGATCTCTGCTTTGCGGCCGATCGCTTGCCACATAATCCCTAAGAGCGTTTTCTTTTGCAGGACTCAGTAGCCCCTTGCTGTCTTGGATGTCAGGGCTTTGGTCCGCGAAAGGACCCAGAGATTGTTCGACCATCCGAGCAAGACCAGGAACATCAGATTCATGTGCAGCACGTTTCGCTTGAGGGTCAGAACCCTCAGGCGTGGATTTTCCATCTTGGGTACTGTCAGATGCTTCGGCAAGTTTCACTGTGGAAATAGGATCTCCAGTTGGAGGATCCTGGGCAAGTTTCACTGTGGAAATAGCTTGTTGCTCAGCGAGTCGTTCCCTAAGGGTCCTCAGCTCGCTGACAAGCGAAGCATTGGCTTCACCGACCAGCGCCAAATCTTCCTCAGTCTTCTTGAGCTCGCACTTTTTCTCAGCCAGACTCAAATCCTTTGCCTTCACATCGGACTGGGACTGTTCGAGTTGAGCTTTGAGATCAGCGACCGCTGTGTTTACCTCGGCGAGTTCATTCACCTGGGTTTTAATCTCCTCCCCCAGGCGGCGAATGGTATTCTCATAGCCTTGAACTGAGACGACCGCGAACTGGGGCATTGCCCCGTTCTGCGCGATCCTTGCCTCAAGCTCAGCGATCTTCGCATCCTTCTCTTCCTTCTCTGCGACCAAGGCCTTGCACTTTTCCTCGGCCTGAGTAGCTCGCAGGTTGGCCGCAATGACTTCAGCGCCATCAAGGCCAGGCGTGGTAGTCGCGGGTTTGCGCTTCAGCTCATCGAGCTCAATCTGTACTGCAGTGAGTCGATCTTCAACCGAGGTCTGATTGGCCTTGGCTTGTTCAGCTCTGGCATTGGATGCGGTTCGGCTTTGAATGACTTGCCCGATTTCCTTTTCCAAGTCTTCGAGCTTCCCTTGAGCTTGATTGCGTTCGCCAGTGACAGTGTCCAGGCTCTTCTTGAGCTGATCGATCCTGCTCCCCAAGGTCTCGATTTCTCCGGCCTTGGCGCAGACATCGAACTCAAGGTTCTGGATGCGCTCTTCAACCGCAGTTACATCCCCTGTCGGCACGATCGTGCTGGCTTGCGCGAGCTTGGCTTCGAGATCAGTGACCTTGGCGTTGAGATTAGCAACCTCAGCATTTGCCGCAACAAGCTTGTTGGCCAGCTTCTCGTTGTCCTTGGCCAACTGGCCGCTCGGCGGCTGAGTAGGCTGTGACCTCTGCTCATTGAGCTTGGCCGTGAGCCTTTCGTTCTCCCTGGCACACTTGTCCAAGCCAGCCTGAAGGCCCGCGCACTTCGTGGTCAGAGCCACGTTCGTGTGGTCATACGCGGCCTCGAACTCTTTCCGCGCCTTCTCGGACGCGGCCTGGATCTCAACAACCTTCTTCTCGAAGCCAGCCTTGATTGGAGCCATGTTCCTGTCGCGCTCGCGCCAGAACAGCCAGCCCAGGACGATGATGCCGATGCTCAGAAGAATCAGGCTTACAGCCATGATATTGAGCCACGTATCATCCTTGGATAGTTGCACGTCTTTCGCATCAGATTTGACATCAGCTTTGGGTGCGGAAGAAGCACTAGCCGCAGGAGCTGACGTAGATGCGCTGGCAGAAGCAGCCGTCTGTGTTGCCGAAGACTGGGTCTGCGGAGGCGTAGACTGAGGCTGTTCATCCGCGACAACCGGCGCAACTTGCGCGAGCGTCTGGATTCCCAGCTTGTGACAATTCGCGAGCACGCCGCGTACGAGAATGTCCGGATTCGGAGCAGTCTCAAGTACTTTGCAGGCAGTCGCGCTCAACTTCTCCAGCTTTTCCGTGTAGGTGAGCAGCTTGGAACGTGGAACTTCGATGATGGCAATGCTGTCGTTCGCTGGCGCGGCAAAGTAATTCACCAGGCCATTGGGGCAGTACTGCAACTCTTCTTGGTCGGCATTGGGCGAAGGCGCACCAGCCATGACGCAACCACGCATCACAGTGTGGCGAACCTTTGTGCCATCTACTTCGCGATCCTTGTTCGCTTCAAAGATATTGCGGAGCTGTTCTTGCATGGGCAAGGGCTTGCCAGCTTCGTTGAGGACCGGAAAGGTCCGTACCAGTTCGCGCAGATCGCAGTATGGATGGAATGCCACCCGATACATGGTGTCAGTCTGCGCCAGCTTGGTCACGCAAGGCTTGTCAGGATTGGGGTCGCTCTTGACCCGCTGTGCCCATGCCGCCCGCGGCAGCATGATCAGCACCAAAAACGTGGAGATCGTTGCGGCCGCTTTGAACCAGCGCGGCCATGAGAATGACGACGTCACCGGTCCGTTGGGTTTGCGCGACATGGGAAACTCCTTTCTAGAGTCTAGTGTGTCGAAGTGCCACACAAGATTACCCTGTGCGATAGCATTAGCCCACCATATTAATAGCCCAATGTCAACTGTTCTAGAGCTGAGATTACTGCTAAAATCAGGTTCATGAACCAATATTTTACTATCTTCGGAATACAGCCCGAACTCAGCTTGGCCGAATTATTGTCTGTTGAGCCAAATTTGAAGAATCTGCGCTTTGCTGGGTCAAAAGCAGTCGTATTTGAATCCGAGGCTTGGGACTCAAGTGCCATGATGGAGCGTTTGGGCGGCACAGTTAAGCTTGGCCAAATTGTTTTAGACACGACTTTGAATGCTTTAGACATTGAGCAGGTAACGAAATTGATTTCAGCACAATCAGACCAGAACAAAAAAATCCAATTCGGCTGGACAGTATTCGGTACTAAGCAGAACCAAAAACTGGAAAACTTTCCATTGAAAATAAAAAAAGTCCTCAAGAGCTTGGGCTTCCCTTCGCGCTGGGTCACGGGCGAAAACAGCCAAGAACTTTCTCCGGCCGCTGTCGCCAAATGCAAGCTTACGGAAAAACCAAATGCAGACGTTTGCGTTTTCGTGATCAAGGACCGCGTGCTCATCGGCTTCACTTCGAACGTGCAGGATGCTGATGCCTGGAGCTTGCGCGACTATGGCCGACCATGCCGCGATGATGCGAACGGCATGCTTCCGCCCAAGCTGGCGCGCATGATGGTGAATCTTTCGCAAGCAAAGGATAAGGCCGTAATCATTGATCCATTCTGCGGCTCGGGCACGATCCTGATGGAAGCTGGTTTGACTGTTGAGGCGAATAAGATCATAGGCAGCGACATCAGCGAAAAGCAGATCGAAGATACGAAAAAAAATCTGGCGTGGCTTGAAGAAAAAAATATTTTAAATGCAAAAGCCATTTCAAACATGGAAGTATTCACGGCTGATGCCAGAAAAATTTCTGAGACCATCAAGCCAGAGTCAGTTGATGCGATCGTAACCGAAGGCTGGCTTGGCCCGGCTTTGCACGGCCATGAATCGCCCGCGCAAATCAAAAAAAATACAGAGCAGATCCAAGCGCTTTGGGCAGACTCGCTTAAAGAACTGAAAAAGATACTGAAGCCGCAGGGCAAAGCAGTCATCATTGTGCCTGAATTCAAAACTGCCAGCTTGGCCACTAAAGTCGACATTACAAGAACTCTCCAAGAGCTGGGCTTTGAAGTCATAAAACCAGCGGAAGAATGGGGTGTTTCAAGCCTTTCTTACGCCCGCCCCAACCAATTTATTACTCGACATATCCTTGTTCTTGGGCTTAAATAGGCTTGACGAGAACTGAAATCTGAGGTTAGATGGACCGTTCAGTACTGGTCCGTCCTTTCCCAACTCACAATGGAGGTGCCTAATGGCATCGGATAAACCTAGCACAGCAACTCCGGGGCAGGTTCAAACCACCTCCGGGATTTGCCAGAGGATCTTCCCTGAAGGCCGAATCATCCAAATCGATCCTTCTTTGCGCGAGGCCATGATTGTACTCGAAGGCTACATTGCCGAGGAAGTCGAAGTTGTCACGGATAAAGGTGTCGGCTATTGTGAAGCCGGCAATATCGAGCCTGGTGAAGCCATCAACGAGCTCGCTCTGTTCGAGATCAGCCGTGATCCGGACGTCAAAGTACGGCTGCGTGCCAAGTGCAGGACCGTGGTCGCCGTTCTCCCAATCGAAAAGCTGCAAAGGCTTACTCAGAGAATGGCACCCGAAGATCAGCGCAAGCTTTACGAGATCTTGGGACAGATGTTTAGGGCTAATGCCGGGCGCAACTCGCGTCTGCACCGCATCAACGCCCACAATGGGCTACGTGCTACAACTGAAATTGCCAAGAGACAAGCTCTTGAGGCCATGCTCGAACAGTCCAAAGAGGACCTCGACGATGCTCTTCAGAAAAACATAGAAGCCCAGGCTGATGAAGCCCGCCTTAATCGCGACTCAAAAAAGCACAAAGACGAGCTTGACTCTGCCCTGGCTCGCGAAAGAGTCTTGCGGAACGAGGTCAGCGACTTCAAAAAGAGACTGAAGCGCGAAAAGGACCAAAGTTCAAAGACTGCGCAGGGCCTAGTCGACGAGGTGGAGCTGTTGCGCAAACAACTAACTGAGTACTCACGCTGGATCGAGCAGAACTTCCCGAGTTCGACAGCGGTCAGGGTTGGGCAAGCTGCCTTAACACCCGAGGTCTTGAATGCAGAGCTCGATGGGATGATTGAGAGCGTGTTCAGGCCTTTGGTCGCGCGTGCGCAAAGCAATGTCGATGTCGACAAAACCTTTGACGAAAACCCAAGCGAGGCTACGACAAAACCCAGCCACACCCTGATCCCACCGGAGTCTGGCGTGCCGAGCTCAACTCAAAATCCGCGCGCGCAAGATGGTTGGAAAAAGCAACAGCCGATCAACGCGCCTCCAACTTCTCAAAAACAGAGGCCACCGCCTCTGCCAAGAGAAGAAGATGATTTCGCAGAGGTTGATGACGACGAGTTGGCGTCGATTCGCCCGGCGCCGCGCTTGCCTTTGGTACATCCTGCCAATATTGGTCAACCCAAGATCTCATCCACTCAACCAACAGAGGACCTTCGGACCACCAAACCGCAATTCAGCGCGTTCAGTTTGGCAGACCTAAAAAAACGAGCGCAGATAATCAATCGACCTGGCTCGGTCCCGCAACAACAGGCAAAGCCAATCGACCAGCTGGACTCGGTTCCGCCTCCTCCGTCATCCTCGGCCCCTCTCTATCGTGCCCCGATTCAAAAAGGGCCGTTTCCTGTCACTCGGGCAATAGGCGTGAAGGCTTTGCTCGAAGAAGAAAACCAGCGGGCTGTTGAGCAAGCCAAACAACGGGCCACGACCAAGGATGCAGATCCGGACGACCCATTGTGGGCCGATCGCGATTCCATGGTCCATGACCAGCTGGATGATTGGAAAAAAAGAAAATAGCGGCAAGCCGCTCTCGCCCGTGAGACTCAATCACGGGCTTTTTTATTTACCCCCTCTTTGATTCTCCCCCTGCCACAGGGCGAGACTTAAGCTACTCAATTCCCCGCCTTTCGAAGGAGGGGAAACAAAGGGGTGGTAGATTAGACTTCTGGATAGACCTTCTTCCCATCCCTGTCGTACAAATAGATTGCCTGAACCGGGCAGGATTGGGCTGCAAGCAAAAGATCGTCATCAGATGCGCCAAGAGGGTCGACTACAATCGCCTTATTCTCTTCGTCCAGCTGAAACACTTTCGGGGCAACAGTCACGCACGGCGCTGCACCAATGCACAAATCGCGGTCAACTTCGATTTTTACGTATCTTTTGCTCATAATAACGACACTATAAACTGGCAACTCACAACTGACAAGAGTTATTTTAGCCAAGAATGTGGAACAAGTCTTGACAAAGCGGCTGATTTGCGCTTAAATGCGTCATTGGCTAGAAATGGTTTTGCACCTCTCACAAGGAGAAGTCTCATGGCAATGGTTTACACAACGATGAAAGGGCAACTCGTAAAAGCAAGTATTCGCTTTTGCTACAGCATCCATTCAATGATGCGCGAAATTCCGAGCGTGCAAGATGTACTCTATGCCCTGCGCCTCACGGACGTGCAGGACTGCTACAGTGCCTGCCGCGACGACAGCGGGATTTACAACATGA
>JBAYJJ010000016.1:0-27485 GCA_041665165.1 Patescibacteria group bacterium
GGATTGGGGGCTGAAATTCGCCCCCATGAAGCCGGATTCGCTAGTAACGGCCGATCAGCAATGCGGCCGTGAATACGTTCTCGGGTCTTGTACTCACCGCCCGTCACGTCAAGAGAGTTGGCAATGCCCGAAGGCCCCGTTGAGGGGACGAAGGCAGGGTCAGCGATAGGGACGAAGTCGTAACAAGGCATCCGTAGCGGAAGCTGTGGATGGATCACCTCCTTTCTAGGGAGAAATTACCCCCGACGCCGTAAGGCTATGGGGGTCATCCCGAGGTCGATGATGTATCGATTTGCCTATGGCAGATAGTGACATCTTCATTTCGGCGTATTTCCTCCAGATGGTCACTATTCTGAAGTTCAAAATCTGAACCGCCCCAAAAGGGCGGTTTTGGATATAAAAAACGCACCTTAACAGATGCGAGAGATGCCTTTAAGTCAGAGAGATGCGGTAAACGATGAAGGAGCCTGTTGGGCGCAGCCAGTAGGTAGAAAAATGGACAAACACCTCTTCTTGCCTTTTTTTCTCATGTTCTTTCAGGATGTTTTGCCATTTTTCTTGAGCCTCCCTTATGGCCTCATCTTTTGATGTCGCATTCAGAGAAAGCTGATTTGGCTCCCACCCCGCGTCAGGGCTGAATTGTGGACTTGTTTGGCATTGGTATTCCAGAAACCATTTGCCGATCATGTTTTTCTCCTTTAGATTTTTGCGTTGATTGCAGTTTTGTTTACCATGAAATTGCTATTTCGTCAAGCTTGCCATGGCTCTTGTCGTCATTTTGTTTTTATGAGATAACTATCCCACTTCGGGCTATGGCGAAGTTGGCATCGCGCTTGCATGGGGTGCAAGAGGCCGTGGGTTCGAGTCCCACTAGCCCGACCAGACAAAAAAGACTCGTTGGAGTCTTTTTTGGTGTATGGTTTTTAACTAATGATGATGTTTGACAATAAGGCAAGATTGGAGTAATAAAACAGCATCAAGTTGTACCCCGGCGGCTGGGCGAGCCGTGTTTCGAAAAAGGAAAAAGATCATGAAACTCGTTGGGATTCTGGAGTCCGTTCACTTGACAGCTCTTCTCTTGACGGGTCTGACGCCTGTTCTTGTATTCCTGGCGTCGCTGGTCGGTCACCCTTTGATGACTTTTGAGTCGTCGATCATACTCATGCTCATGGCTTTTACGGGTGAGATCTTTCTCTGGCTTATTGCAATTGACGTATCCAATATCGTGAGGAGCCTCGAGAAGAAGGTCGTCCTGTCAACCTCAAATCGCGGATGAACAGGGCAAGAAGTGAGTGCCTACAAGGAGGTTGCCATGTTCAGAATCCTGATTTGTGCGTTCTTTCTAGGAATTTTGGGTTGTGCAGCAGCGCCTCAAAACATGCCGGCAAGTTCTCCTGCACCGCAGGCCCGCACCTACGGACAGGCAGACGGCGCCTGTACGAACGAGGAGGAGTTCAAGCTTTGCATCTTGATTGCGCGCGCCCAGGCACAGAGCGCCGAGGAATTGGCTGACTGCATCATAATGAAGAGCTACTCGCTCGACCAGCGCATGCAAAAATCCGGCGTTTACAAGTAGCCTCAAGCATCCATTTGGATGTATTTTTTATTTTTGAAAATGTTGATTTTATTGGGGTTATGCACAGGGCAGAGCCTCTGACCCTTGATTTTATTGGGTAAAACGCTTGCGTCAGTTTCGCAGTTGAATTATAATTGCTTGCATTGAGCAAAAACTCAAGATAATTCATTATTTATTTAAGACTTTTGTCCTATGGCAAGGTTAACAAAGTCCCAGATCTTGGCAGAACTTTCCAAGAAGACGGGCGTTTCAAAGAAGGATGTCGGTACCATGATTGATGCTATCGTAGGGTTGGCTTACGTACAGGTTAAGAAGAACGGTGAGTTTGTACTTCCTGGTTTGGGCAAGTTGGTCAAGGTAAAGCGTGCTGCTCGCATGGGCCGCAACCCAGCCACTGGCGCAACCATCAAGATTGCTGCCAAGACAGTAGTCAAATTCCGCGTGGCCAAGGCTGCCAAGGAAGCAGTGTTGTAAAGATAAAAAGATCAAAAGATAAAAAGTGAAATCCTCTGCGTATTGCGGGGGATTTTTTTAAACAAAAAAGCCGAGGATTAGTCGGCTGAGTCTTTACAGAAACCCAAGACATAGCACCTGTTGAGTTTCTTGATGGCAACGAAAGGAGCAAGATTGAACGCGACGATCGCCTTGGCCGTGCGGGCTGCGACATCTTCATCGTTAGCGCAAAGCGCACGCAGGTGCGTGGCAACCGCATCCCACAGGGTGGCGAGCAGGCTTTCGCCGATCAAGCCGCATCTGGTTTCCCAGGGAGAATTTTGGAGGCTTTCACCCAGCCAGTCAACAAAGGAGTTGTTGAGCTCAAGCCAAAGATGTTTGGCGAGCTCGTCTGCAACTAGGTCGTAGGTTCTTTTTCCCAAGACGCTCGCGAGGCGCTCTGAGTCATTATTCCAAGGCTTGATTTTTTCTCCGCCACGTACCACCTTGTCGAACCTTGTGGCTTCTTTTTTGGCCTGAGGCCCCTCCAGGCAGACCGTAATGAAGATGGCGTCGCGGAACAGTTTGCAGGCCTTGAGGTGCTGCTGCGCGATTCTCCGCGGGCTAAAAATCAGTGCTTTATCTTTCACGAATCGAAAGATGGGATCCATGACCTGATAATGTTCCTGACAGATTCCTCTGGCTGCAGGGTCTGAGTTTTTTGCGACCCAGGTGTACAACTGCTCTTTGCTTGCCATGTCTATCCTCCTTTTGGCAGGATCAATTTTGCATAAAAAGAATGTTTTGTCAATACGCACAACTGAGCAGCGACATATTTGCTATAATACTGGCATGGACGTCCAGACGCAGAGTTTGCCACATGCAGTCAAAGAGGCTGCTTCTTTGCCTGCCCGCCATGCTAGCGCAGGCGTTGCAGGTGGGCGTCCGCCAGCCAAGAACCTGAAAGATGCGTTGTCTGGTTTTGGTTTTTCTTTGGTCATGAAGGCATCGGATGAATGCCACGTTTTGCCACACATCCTGCACCTCATCGGCAAAGGCGGAGAGCATGTGGTGTTTGAAGACGTCAGGTTCCCCAATTATGTTTTTAAAGTTGATTTCATCGAGAGTCTGCCAGTCCTGTACGCCCAGCCCAAAGGTACGGATGCTGTTGACGAAGCAGTTGCTGCACTTAAGGAAAAAGCGGCTAAGCATCACGAGCGTCTTGTAAGGCTGCAAAAGTATTTTTTGCCAGGCACAGTGCCGCTCGAGATGGTAGCCGTAAAAAATGTGCCCTTGGACGAGGAAGTTGTCGTCACGTTGCTCAAAGATAGGCAGATTGAGGTGCCGAAAAATTTGTCTGTGCCAGCCGTGATGCCAGTGTTGTGTTCCATTCAACGCAAGATCAGTTTGCCGAAAGCGAAAGTAGATATCTACTCAAGTTACGCAGAGTTGAATCGGACGATTTTGCCTGAGTTTTATGGGGAAGGGCATAGGCTGTTATCAGGGTCAGAAGTCCTCGGACCGACAGATTATGAAAAAAGAAAACAGATAATTTCATACATCTACCCGTCGCTTAAAAAGATCGCGCAAAAGCTTGAAGAGGATGCGGACTTTAAATCCATGGTCACGGATTATATCCGTAGGGCCATGCGCTACTCGGCTGATACAGATGAGATAATTGATATGGCTGGTGGAGGCAATGTTGTCTTTTTTACAGACGAAGAAGGCAGATGGCAGTGTTTCTTGATGGATTCCTTGTCGCCGCCAGAACTGAAGTTTGATTTGATCAAAAAAGCCGCTTTGCTCATCAAACACGGCGAGCAGGTGGATGTGAGAATGCGCGCCAATACTTTGAATGTCATCAACTATGTCAGGTTCGCGAACGCGCTGGCCATGCTGTGCAACACACCAGAGAGATTGGATGTGGATGGCATGAAAGAAGTTACGGCCGAGCAATGGCGGCAGGGACTGATTATTGAAAAATATCTGGATGTTTATACGCCTAAACGATCGCCAAAGGCTCAAATTAACAATTAATAATTGTCATTGCGAGGGAAGCGGAGCGACGCGGCAATCTTCAGATAGGAACAGCTAGTGAGGCGTTATTTGGGTTGACAGTTAGGTATTTAAAAAGTAGGATAGTGCCTATTCATCCTCCTTCGCTGAAGCTTCGGCGGACAGGTAAAGGACGTTTAGCTCAGCTGGTTAGAGCGTTCGATTCACATTCGAAAGGTCGCAGGTTCGATTCCTGCAACGTCCACCACATGAAACGCCCGGCAAAACGCTGGGTGTTTTGTTTTAGCATTAATCTTTGACAAAATGCGGTTTTTCGGTTCTACTAAAGGTAAGGCCCAGTTTTATAAGGGCAAGCTCTCTGAAAACTAAAGATTCACATGAAGGAGGTGGGTCATGAAGTACAAGCTGCTGTTTCGGTTGCTTATGGTGTTGCTTGCAGTGGTGGTAGCGGGCTGCTCAACAAAGCCCAAATCCAATGGTTCTAGCTCGTTAGATAATTACGGAAAGCCAGATGCTGGCGGAGTTGACCCGGACACATGCGCCACGCAGCCTCGTCCAGGCTGTCCGTGCACTGATACCGGGGAAAAGATTTTGTGCGGCGCCGCGCAAGGCGATCCGGATCTGCCGGTAGTCTGCGGCCAAGGCCACGCTGCTTGCTTCCAAGGCAAGTGGGGCGATTGCGTGATTGAGACATCTGTCACTATCGTGCCCGATTCGCCCGGCCTTCAGCCAATGGACCTTGGTCAGCCTACGGACTGCCAGAACAACCCGTGCGACCCATTTTGCAACTATTTTCCAGATACGCCGGTTGGTTTGGAAAGCGATGCTGGCATCGCCGTTTCTGATGCTGGCCTTACGTTGGCCGGCGAAGGTGGCTCGACGTGCGTCGCAGTATCGTGTGCTAATCAGGGCAAGAACTGCGGCCCGGTCAGCGACAAGTGCGGTACCTTGCTTAACTGCGGTACCTGCGTTTCGCCGGCTACCTGCGGCGGCGGCGGTATGCCCAGCGTCTGCGGAATATCTGCGAACTGCACGAACCTGTGCCTACAACAGACAGTCTGCTCTAACCCCGCTGTGAAGACGACATTGACCGGCAAGGTCTATGCACCCAACGGCGTGGATCCTCTGCCCAATGCCGTGGTGTATGTGCCCAATGGCACTGTTGCAGCGTTCACGCCTGGCGTGGCCTGCGAGCAATGCGGCACGACATCTGGTTCGCCGCTCGTAAGTACCACGACTGACGTGACTGGCGCTTTCACACTGCAAAACGTACCGGCTACGAATATCGGCCCTGGGAACCCCATTCCATTGGTCATCCAGATTGGACGCTGGCGGCGTCAAGTCTCTCTTCCGAGCGTACCAGCTTGCCAGACTACGACGGTGGCCGCGAGTCTGACACGCCTGCCTAAAAATAAGGCTGAAGGGGACATCCCCAAGATGGCCTTCGTGACAGGGTGCGTGGACGCCATGGAATGCGTGTATCGCAAGATCGGCATCTCCGACAGCGAGTTCACCAACCCGAGCGGCACTGGGCGTGTCAATTTCTACGCCGGGAGCGGCTGCTACGGCACCTACATCACGACCATCAGCAACAGCTACACGCCGTGGGATGTCAATCTCTTGGGTAACCTGGCGACCATGAAGAAGTACGACATGATTTTGTTCCCATGTCAGGCTGCTCAATACATCTACAACTCGCAAGTGGCTCTTGAGACCAATATTGCCAACTACGTGAATGCGGGTGGACGCGTTTTCGCCACGCATTACAGCTATATCTGGTTCCTCACGAAGAACTACAGTGGATATCCTACTCCCACCTACTCCTCTCCGTTCAGTGCTGCGGTCAATTGGTCCATCAACCAGGGGACGCCGACGCCTGACCCCCAGCTCGCCTACATCGACACGGGGTTTGCCAAAGGCGCGCTCCTGTCGCAATGGCTGCTGAACGCCGGCCTGACGCCACAGTACGGACGCATGACTATCAACACCTTACGCCACGACTTCGAGGCGCTTGTACCGCCGACCCAGCGCTGGATCTATTTGGGCAACGGCCTAACTCAGCACTTCACTTTCAACGCGCCTCTGAATGTCGCACCGGCTCAGCAATGTGGCCGCGTTGCATTCAGCGATTGGCACGTGGAGAACTCAAACGACTCAGGGTACCCATTTCCGAGCGAGTGCGGCGGTGGGGCAATGAATCCTCAAGAGAAACTGCTTGAGTTCATGCTCTTTGACCTTGCATCCTGCATTCAGCCCGATCAGACGACCACGCCGTGCACTCCCATCACATGTGCGGCTCAAGGCCTCAACTGCGGGCAAGCGGGCGACGGGTGTGGCGCCACAATCAACTGCGGCACATGCACTTTACCAAACACATGCGGCGGAGGCGGAGTCCAAGGCGTTTGCGGTACAGCCAAGGTCTACACAGAGGCCTGGTTCGTGCGCGACTATGATGCGTCCAATGCCTGCGCCCCGAGTAAGTCGCCCGTCTGGGCCCTTTGGTCATGGAACGCGATAACGCCCACGGATACGCACCTTGATTTCAAGGTGCAGACAGCAGGCACGCTGGCAGAGCTCAATACTGCGCCAAGCGACCAAGTATTGTTCTCTGATCCGCCTGGCCCAGCGTCACTCATGACCACTACAAATTGGACCGGGTTGACTCCTGTCGGCGCTGCAGTCGCGCATGCCTTGGGTCTTCCTCTCTCCAGCATGCCTGATACGCAAGCTGGATCAGTGTCAATCGGTTACACGCTCAAGAAGTACAACCGACCGATAAATGCTCCTTTCTTGCGCATACTGGTCCACTTCGCGCCATCATCGGACAAGTTTAAGGCGCCGACGCTTTCAACTTGGAACATGACCTTTAGCTGTCAGGACTCGCTGTGATGGCGATGATCTGACGGATAGCGACGAATGTCGCAACTGCCCCCAAGAGGACTACCTCTGCGGGGCTTTTTTAATAGAGACACAGAGATACAACGATACAGAGACTCAGAGGCTAAAAATGCGGAGATTTCGGACACTTGATCTCTTGATCTCTGACCCTCTTGCACTCTTGTAATCTTGTGCTACTCTTGCATTAGTCGGGAACCCCAGAACCTTGGTTCTGGTTGATACGTCGGTCTTCGACGCTCGATTCCACCCGATGCTTGAAGGTGCACCATGACAACCTTTGATACAGAGCGGCGAATGAGGAATCTTTGGATTTTGGGCCTCTTGGCCTTGGGCGTTTACACTGCCTGTTCGAGCAGTGATAGCAAAGCGCCACCATCCCAGATTTGGAATGGCGAGGGCGGAACTGCGGGTAGCCACGCTGGCGGGACAGCCGGCAAAGCAGGTGCGAAACAAGACGCGGGCAAGGATACTGGCTCAGATTCGGATCCGGATTCTGATTCGGATGGAGCAGCTGGTACAGCAGGTTCAGGCGAAGATGCTGATACGGATACAGGGCCAGTGTTGTCCTGCACGACTGACATTGCCTTTGCCGCCAAGTCGCTGACATACTCATCTCCAACGCCAGATGCGCTCATTCCTAGGCTGGGCGAGTTGATATATGACAAAGCGACTCCATTCGTGCTCGTAGTGCACAATGATTCGGGCACGATGTACGGAGCAATTTCCGCCACACAGGATGCCGGGGGCATGCAAGTGTTTCCATTGACCGAGACGCCCTGCTTGCAGCTTCTGGTAACCCAGGACTGGAATGTCTTCACCACTCAGGGCCCTGTCCACTACGAAGCAGATCCGCAGCCACTCGCGTACCTGCATCTCACGGACACATTGGGGCCAGTCAGCATCAAACTAGAGCATGTACGTTGGGTCGCTACAACAACGGCGCAATGCTCTGACATGTTGGTCGACGTGCAAGCCTACATTCCTGACAGCGAACTGAGTCTTGTTTTGCACTTCACGAATGGCGACCACACTCTGGGCGAGTACTACAGCGGGGGCATGAAAAACCCTTTCCACTTCGTGTTTCAGGGTGAGCTGAAAACGTTTGACTACACCACTCTCACGCTTGACGCTGGTTGCACTGGCGCCGGAGGAAGTGGAGGCAGCGACCCGGACTCAGGCCCGATTCCCCTCGACGGCGGCTGAGATTGATCTCGAGCAGGAAAATATTCCTGCTTTTTTAATTGGATATTTTTTTTGAAATACCTATGTATGCTATAATATCAACAATACACACGATAATATGTCAATTACAAAAAAGATAATTTTGATCATTGTCACTTTCGTTGGCGTAATTATTTTGGGGTTTGTAGGCTTGGTCTTTTGGGCAATCATGACCCAACCTTCCCCGGTTACGGTGAATGACCCGCATATCATCACTGTAAGCCAGGGCACGTCAGCGCAATATTGGGGTTTGCACTTTGGCTGTGCGAGCGTTGACCAGGGCAAATATTTTGATGAGATGGGAATCCAGCGAGAGGGCAGGATAGCTATCCTTAAGTTCCATTACCCGGCTGATACGTCCAAGGACATTGGCGTTACGGTCTATGCGGGCAAGGATTTTAAGGTTGCCGGCTATAGCATCAAAACAGAGGAAATAAATCAAGACTGGCCTTTCGGCGGGTCAGTGCGTTTGCGCATCATGAGCCCAAGGGACCAGCGCCTGGCAGACCCTGGGTTATTGTATGCCTCCATCAACAGCTACAGCATGTGTAGCAATGACCAAGGCCAGGGTGGGGCCTGCACCTCGGAAACCTTCCTTTTTTCGTCGGGCAAGATGATTGGCGTGTCTACTTTTGACCGGGGCGGAGACAATGTCAGCAAAACAGAGACAACAAAAGATTTGGGCAAGGCAACAGCAGATAAGATCGCGAAGCAATTAATTGATTCAAAAGTACTGACTGATGATTGCAGCGGCATGCAGGTATACGATGCTTCCTGGTCATATCAGGTCAATCTCAATGGAGTCATGAAAGAGTTCGATAATCCACCGCAAACCTGCACAGCGAAGTTCGATAAAATAGATAAATTGATCAATCAAGTGGCCAAAGTCGTAAAAGAGACGCCCACGGCCAAAGCGCAAATGGATAATCTGGTGCGCCAGCTGGAAGGCTTTTCGGCCATGACACCGGATGCAGTCTCAAAAGCATTGGGAGTCGCTTTGACGTCCGATGAAAGCCAATCAAACGAATGGTATGCACAAAAAAACGGCATTGCGGGCGAAGGCTCCAAATTCGGAATGATTCTGGATTCGGCAGAGCTACGCATGCCAAAGGAGAGCGGCAAAGGCGGATTGTTGATTTTGAATATCAAAGATAATCTGGATATTCTTGAATCAGACATCATGAAAGAATATCCCAAAGCAATCCCGGAACTGGCCGAAGCTACGGCGCCGAGCAGCATGCCAATGTATTTAAAGGTTAATAAATCTTGGGGTAAAATGACTTTTGGCATCAGCCGGGAAAAGCCTAACCGGGTAGTGAACATTATCTTTGATTCAATAGACGAATAATCGAAATCTTATGTTCAAGAAAATCTTTCCCTTATTGCTGGTGTTGGTTTTTTTGGCTGTGGGATGCCAGGACAGAGTGGTTTCGCTGATAAAGAAAGATACGGCAAAAATCATTCCCATTGAGGAGAAAACCGAGCCCGCAGTCCAGGGAGATTTTACGGGCAGCATGGTAAAGGGCAATTATGTTTATGGCGCGGCCATGAACCTGGCCTGGAATGATATGGTCAGCAACATTATCCATGGGCCGGTCAAGCTGGACACGAAGGACAGCGCGGCTTTGCGGACTACTGCGGCTTTTAACAAGGCAATTTTTACGAAAAAAGATCTGGATTCAGCCAGCTATTATGTAAAGAGCGGCTTTGGCCAAAAGATAGTTGACCAAGTCAACCGCGAATCGCGCGCAAAATTCCCGCAAAAAAGTTTTTCCGACTTGAAAATCAATCTTAGAAATACCGATTTCCTGGCTTATGCGTATTTCTTAAAACAGGTGGAATATCCCAAAGAGTTTGCCGTAGACAAGCTTGATTTCAATGTCAGATCCAAGAAGCAAAAAGTAAAGAGCTTCTACGCACAGACCAACGTCCAAAAAGGCAATGTGCAGATATTGAAATATTGGAATGATGAAAAGTTCATCATTAGTTTGAGGCTAAAGGACGCGAACGATCGCATGCTGGTTGCCAAGGGTTTTGACATGACAGACCCCCAAACTGTGGTCAAGGAAGTGAATGCCATCAATCCGGCTGATATCACGTCCATGGAACGCGAAGATGTTTTTGAGATGCCCATGCTGCATCTTGACGCCCATCGCGAATATACTGAAATGATCGGCGAGAAATTCGCCAACCTCGGGTTCGAGAAGTATATCATCGGCCTCATGTTTGAAAATATAAAATTTGATATTGACCAGAAAGGCGCGCGCGTGGAGAATGAGGCCGTGATTGCCGGGTTGGCTACGGCTATGCAGCCCATGTTTCCGCCCAAGGACATGGTCTTGAACAAACCGTTTTGGATCGTAATGGAACGCAAAGACAGCAAGCATCCGTATTTTATCTTAGGTGTGAACAATGCTGAACTGATGGAAAAAGAATAGTGTGCTATAATCTTTAGCGTATGACAGTGCTTAAAACCAAAAAACGCGTGATTCCCGCCCGCCTCGCAAGCGAGAGCGTTGCGGGCAGGCGCGTACGCAAGGCAGGAAACAGCCCAGAGCCGACAGGCAATGCATCTTTTTCGACTTGCGGGCATTCGTTGTGCAAGGATAGATGCGTGGTAAGGCACGTAGGCCCGACCTCGCACATGCGCGATCATCACATCCTGCATGCAGGCAGGGGAGTGGCTCATGTCTGGACAGCAGTTGTCATCGCAGGTTTGGCCATTGTGATTACCGGTGCCGTTGCTTATTCATCAGCCAATGCGCAAAACCAAAAGCTGGATGACAAGCGGACAGAACAATCAACAGAAGCGATTGTGAATAAGATAGATAGCTTGCAGGAAAGGATAAGCGATTTAGAGACACAGGTGCATTCCGGGTCTCAGGTCACGCCAGAAGCGGTTTTCCCCAGCAGCCAGAAAAACTAGCTAAATTGGCTCTAAATAGCGTCCCTTTTCAAAAATTAGCGGATATTGTATTATTTTCCTTACGGAATGGGGGGCGAGTTCTACGAACGGGTTCTGGCGAGGATGCCGTTCGAGATCTCACCTTCCATTCTTTTTTATGGGCAGATCACACAATAACCAGCAGCGCATTAATCCAATGCCCGAAGACAGGGAAGAAAGGATAGATTTCATTAAGCGACAGCGCTGGCAAGATTTGGAATTGATCGTTGAACAAGTTGATGATCCGCACAATGTGGGCGCCATATTGCGCACATGCGATGCAGTCGGCATTCAGACAGTGCATTTGGTTTATGCGAAAGACAAGCAAGTCAGGCTAAGCGAGCTCAAGTCCACTTCTGCGGCGTCGGCCGTAAAATGGCTGACCTTGAAAAAGTGGGACAGCCTTGAGGAATGCTATAAGGATATTAAATCGCGCGGCCTGAAAATCTGCGTCACGGCTTTGGATCCAAAAGGCAAAGCCCATTTTGATTTGGATTTCAAAGCGCCGTGCGCGATCTTGATGGGCAATGAAAAAGACGGCGCAACCCAATACGCCATCCAAAACGCAGAAGAGATCATTGCGATCCCCATGCGCGGGTTTGTGCAGTCTTTGAATGTCTCAGTCGCGGCCGCTGTGGTGATGTACGAAGCGTTGCGGCAGAGGATTACACCATCTTGCTGAGTTTTTCGATCACGAATTCCTTAGTCTCCAAAAGCGATTTGGCGATGGCGCCGCTGGCTTTAAAACGCGTGCCATCCAAGCCGAACTGGCGGCCAAGAGCATTGGCTTCATATGGCGGCTGGGCAAACAAGGCCACGCGGCTTGTATTTTGGTCGTGCTCGACAAAGACGATAAAAAGTTTTGAGTCAGGCGAATAAGTGATCAGCTCCTGCATCAGTTCATCCAAACGCGCTTCATTCGTACCCGAATCCAGAATGTCCTGCTTGGAAAGCGTGGTCCAGATAATGCCTTTTTCTTTATTCTGTTCCAAACGGGTCAAGGCGCGGCCCCAAAGCTTGAGCGTGCTGATTTTGCGCGTGCGCCACAAGCCCAAGGCCACAGCTTCGCGATCTGCGCCCAATTCCAAAAGTTTGGCTGCTTTAGAAAGCGTCTGCGGCATCACGGTTGAAGAGCGGAAAGAATGCGTGTTCCACATCATGCCGGCAAGCAGGGCAGTCGCGATTTTGTTGTCCATGTTCGCAGGAGACCAATCCATGAGCCAATCGAATGCAACTTCAGTGATTGAACCTGCAGTCAAATCAACCAAGTTGATCGGCGCCCAGAATTCATTTTTAGCATCCTTGTCGATGTTGATTGTGGGTAAGCGATAGGCCATGTCTTGGTTTGCGCCAAAGCAAGCAGCCAAGCTGGCGCGTTCAGAATAGCCGATAGCGATTATCAAGTCATACCTGTCTTCGCCAGATTGGTATTTGATGTCTTTCGGCAGCCATTCGCCAGCCTTGGGCGTAAGCAAGATATCAAGCTTGCTGTCTTTTACATCATAGGAAAGCTCATGGATGGGCGTTTGGCTTACATCCAGCGTGATCTTCAGGTCGCGCAAGCCAGGGAGCTTGGACATGAGCTGGTCCTTGTTGGCAATAAAAGGGGGCACCTTGTCCTGATTCAGGTTGGGAATGATGGCATCAGCCATTTTCCCGGAATTGACCAGGTAGGCCAAAATTCCGGCCGCAGCCGAAAGCTGATCCGCGGTCGGATTTTCTGGAGCCACTATCAGAGTCCGTCTTGATCTTTTGACAGCTTCTGTGGCTTGGTTAACACCTATGATTGCCATATGAAATTGAGGAGAGAATCAATTAGAATACAGCCAAAATCAAAGTTTGTCAATGGTCTGACATACTATTTGTTTCTCTTTACAGTTAAGGCAATATTTGATGTCCGTCCCTCCTGACAACTTTAAGCCTGTTTAGTAAAAATGCTGTAAAATATGCGTTTGCTTAAGCTTAGAACAAAGCCAAAGCCCAGGCAAACGAGCAGGATTATGCTGGTTGTTTTTAGGTCAAGGGCCCCGAACTCCAGCCAGTCGCGCAAAGGAGTGAAAATGGTAGCAAAACAAATAATCATTGAAAGCGCGGAAATCGCAATCAAGGGCCAGTTCAGCGGCCGCGAGCGATTAGCATGCCGATTAATCAAAATGAAGATAATAAAGACTTCAGCTACCAGATTCTCAATAAACCAGGCAGACCTGAATTGGGGAGCAGCCGCATGATAAACAAAAATCATCAGAAGAAAAATCGCTAAATCAGCCAATGCGCCAATGCAGCCAAAATAGATCATGAATTTTGAAATACGATTCATGTCCCATTTGTGCGGCGTAGCAATATCCTCATCTTCTGGCTCGCGGTTGGAAATGCCGAGCATCGGCATGTCAGCCAAGATGTTCATGAACAAGACCTGGGCAGGCAAGAGCGGCACGAACGGCATGAAGAAAGAGGCGATGGCCAGCATTATCACATCGCTGAAAGTGGAACTGGCCGAGATGGTCAGATATTTTTGGATGTTGGCGAATGTGCGCCGGCCTTCCCTTATGCCATCAGCCAGCACAGCCAAACTTTTTTTCAGCAAGATCACATCAGACGCTTCTTTGGCCACGTCTATGGCGCTATCGAACGAGATGCCCACATCAGCCGCACGCAAAGCCGGAGCATCATTGATGCCGTCTCCCATGAATCCGACTACATGGCCGCCATGTTTGAGGGCTTGGATGATCCTGAGTTTTTGCCCGGGCGTAATGCCCGCGAAAACATTGGTCGTCTCCACGATTTTCTTGAGCTTGGCATCGCTCATCCGATCTATGTTTGAACCGCAAACGACATTCGTTATATGGAATCCGAGCTGGCTGGCCACGTGGCGCGTCACGAATTCATTGTCTCCGGTCAGGATGATGATCCTGGCATTCAGGGTCTTCAACATGGCCAAGGCAGCGCGGGCTGTTTGTTTTGGCGCATCGCTCAAGAGCACGAAGCCAATCAATTCCAAATCCTTTTCGTCTTTGGCCGAATATTTTTGTTTTTTATTTATCTGCGCACGAGCTACGGCAATCATCCGATAGCCGTTCTTTTCGTATGACTCGGCCATCTTCTGGATCTTGATCCTAGCCTGAGAATTCAGGGCTTGGGTTTTTCCGTCTTTGGATATTTTCGTGCATACCTGCAGGATTTCTTTGACCGCGCCCTTAACTACGATAAAAAGCCCGTCTTCCTTGGGCGAACTCATGATGCAGCTCATGCGCCTGCGCTCAAAATCAAAAGCAATGTCATCCACGATTTTAGTTTTGGGGATCAGGCTTGCGAGCTTGTTGGTCCAAGCCTCGAACAAAGCTTGGTCAATCGGATTGGTGGCTTGGCCTTTCAGATCCAGGGCCAAACACTTGCTCGCATAAGCCAAAGGCAATTGGTCTGCATTGCCGAAACAGTCTATGGAATCCCGGACGCGGATTTTGCCGACTGTGAGCGTGCCTGTCTTGTCCGTGCAAAAAACATCGGCATTGCCCAGGTCCTCTATGGACATGAGCTTTTTCACCAAAACCTGTTTGCGGCTCATGTTCAAGGCGCCGCGCGACAAGTTCAGGGTGATGATCATAGGCAAAAGCTCGGGCGAGAGGCCGACAGCCAGAGCCAAAGAGAACAAGAGCGCCTCAATCCAATCTCCGCGGATAACGCCGATGATGATGGTCACGAAAATAATCACGCCAATGGTCAGCTTCAGCAGAAAGTTGCCGAAACTGCGCACGCCTTTTTGGAAATCAGTCTCTTCCACTTTCTGCGTCAAGAGCAAAGCTGTCTTGCCCATTTCTGTTTCTTCGCCGATGGAAACAACAAGACCGCGGCCAGAACCTTGCACCACATGCGTGCCCATGAAAGCGATATTGTCTTGCTCCTGGGGCGTGGGCCTGGAAAGTTTTATGGGATTTATTGTTTTTGGCACGGCCACTGATTCGCCTGTAATGATCGACTCATCAATCTCCAAGCCGTTTGATTCAATGATTCTCAAGTCAGCCGAAATGACATTCCCAGGTTCAAGCTCAATCACATCGCCGACGACCAGTTGCCGCGCATCAATAGATTGGACTTTGCCATTGCGCACGACTGAGGCAAAACGAGTGAGTCTTTTGCGTAACAGCCTTAAAGATTTTTCGCTTCTGTATTCTTGGAAAAAAGCCATCAAGCTGCTCAAGAGCAACATGATGATGATCAAGAGTGTATCCAGCCTCTCGCCCAGCACGAGCGAGATGCCGCTGGCGAGAAACAGAATCAGCACCAAAGGGCTCTTGAATTGACGCGCCAAAATGCGCCAGGCCGGGACATTTTTTTCACCCTCAATGTCATTTGGCCCGTTTTTCTTTAGCCTTATTTCAGCTTCGTTTTTACTTAAACCCTTAGGCGAACTGTTGAAGTTCTTGAAAACATCATCTACTTCTAAAACCCAAGGGGCCCCTCTCTTGGTCATGAGGCTCATTATACAGCTTTTTTGGACTTCGTACCTGTGAATTATTGCTCAATTTAGGCAATTTTTGATTTTTTAGCTTAGTTGCATATCTTGACAAAAGGCCTATTTTGTGCTATCCTAAGCAGTTATTTAACGATAACGCTGTACCTACCATTGAGGAGATAGCCTGATGGCAACTGTGGAGATTCACAGAGCAGATGGTTCGATCAATGCCTATGAGATTGGGTATCACAAGTCCGCGTCTCGCAACTCCATGCCTCGCAAGACCAGGGTCTACAGGCAACCGCCCGCGCGGGTTCGGCCTGATATTACCGTGGTTGAGCAGGACACTGGCCCTGCCACTTGGAAGGACGTGAGTCCTTCGCGCTTCAATCGGCCCGACGAGGACATTTTCGTGGACAAGGAGTGGTGGGATCATGAGCACGACGACCTCGTCGCGGCTCATGATCAGCTTCTCGACGGACAAGAGATCAAGCGACTTCAGACTCGCGAAATGGCGCAGGAAGACGGCAAGCTTCTGTCCGGGAAGACCCGCCGCTCGATCTGCGACATCGTTCGTGACGAAGCTGGCGAGATCGTCCGATACTATGTCCACAAGGGGCACAAGAGGGGCCAGCCCTCGGGACGCAAGCGCCGCGACAAGTTCACGCGCCACACGATCCGTGATCTGCAGCCGACCGATCCCCAGACGTTCGAGTTTGAGCTCTGGCTCGGCGACGAGCTGCCTCTTCCGGACATGGGCATGATCTCGCAGCATGCTCTCGAGATCGAGGAAGCAATGATCTTCGCCGCGGAATACAACGACGACGACATGTATGTCCAAGAGATCATGCTACCGCTCGAAGAGCTGATCGCAGCCTGAACCTTCAATTTCTACTTTTCACTCACGTGCACTAAACACGTGAGCCCGCCCGAGCATCTAACACGTTAGATTCTCAGGTAGGCAATCAATCGGGGAGGACATCATGTCGAATCGATTTGAGCGAGAGGCCAACGAACCAAAACGCAGAGCACAGAAGGAGGCCAAGAGGCTGGCCAAGGTTGCAGCGAAAGCCGAAGCCAAGGTGATCAACCGGCCCGACCAGCCGCCGCGCGCCGAGGAGCCAAAAGCTGAAGAAGAAAAGGAGCCTCCATAATGGAGCTTCAACCTTGGGGCGCACAACGCGCCCCTCTACTCAGGGTCTCGGAACTTTCCGGGGCCCTTTGTCGTTTAGGACTAACTCATCCTGATTTGTCGTCCCACTAGGCTGCCTTTAGCCGTGGACGACAAATCTGTCCTTCCCTTACGACAAGGGAAGGACTTTAATTGATTAGCGATACCGTTCATCACGACAAGGGATAGACCTCGAGGAGAATCCCTCAAGTTTTTTGTGCTAAAATTGTATTAATATGTACATAACTGGCACAAGTCATCACCTTTTGAAAGACAGGCGCCAAGCTCTTCGACGCAATTCGACAGGTGTGGAAAAAATATTATGGCAAGAGCTAAGAGGTAGAAAAATGTTTGGTCTGCATTTTTTTCGCCAATATAGTCATGGGCCATATATTTTGGATTTTTATTGTCCGGCCATTAGGCTATCGATTGAATTGGATGGTGCCCATCATGCAGAAGATGCTCAGGTTGACTATGATAAGGAGAGAACAGGATATTTAAGGGGACAAGACATTCGTGAATTGAGATTTTGGAATCAAGAAGTGGATAATGAGCTAGAAAAAGTGCTTTCAAAGATTAGAGACGCGATTGGAGCTAAGATTAAGTGATTACAATTTTATAAAGATACGGCCAGAATCCTCCCTTGTCGTAAGGGAGGGCAGGGTGAGTTAGTCCTATACGCCAACTTGCCTCCCTGCAATTTCTGCCGTAATATTAGGCTCATTATGGCACCAAAAGAATTGCCCAAAGCCTATGATGCTTCGGCCGTGGAACTGGATATTTTTAAGCAATGGGAAAAATCCGGCGCATTTGACCCGGACAAACTGGTCAAACTTGATGCCCGCTACAAAGATGCGGCACCGTATTGCATTGTCCTCCCGCCGCCGAACCGTACCGGTACGCTGCATTTGGGCCATGCCAAGATGCTGGCCATTGAGGATCTGTTGATTCGGTTCCATCGCATGCTCGGCGATAAAACATATTGGATCCCTGGGACTGATCATGCCGCGTTGGCGACCCAGGTCAAAGTCGAGCAGGTTTTGATCAAAGAAGGAATCAAGGATCCGCGCCGCGAATTGGGGCGTGAGAAGTTTTTGGAAAAGGTCCGCGAATTTGCGGAAAAATCACGCGATACAATAGTCGCTCAATGCAAAGCCATGGGCTCCAGCATGGATTGGTCGCGCGAAAAATATACTTTGGACGAAGATCGCAATAAGGCAGTCAACAAAGTTTTTGAGATGATGTTCGAGGACGGATTGATTGAACGCGGCTTCCGCGTGGTCAACTGGGATCCGGTTTTCCAGACAACGTTATCAGACGACGAAGTTGAGCACAAAGATACCCAGGCCGAGCTGGTGACTTTTACATATGATAAGGATTTCCCGATCGCCATCTCAACTACTCGTCCTGAAACGAAATTCGGCGATACTGGAGTCGCAGTGCACCCGGATGACAAACGCTACAAAAAATTCGTGGGCAAGACTTTGACCGCTGTTTTTTGCGGCAAGCAGATCACGCTGAAGGTCATTGCTGACGCAGAGGTCGATCCCAAGTTCGGCACAGGTGCGCTTGGTGTCACCCCCGCACATTCACTCATTGATGCTGACCTCGCGGAACGTCACGGCCTGCCAATGGTCCAGGTGATTGGCCAAGACGGCAAAATGACTGCTGAGGCAGGAAAAGATTTTTCAGGGCTAACGACAATCGAAGCGCGCAAGAAAATCATCAAGACGCTTGAGGCACAGGGTTGTTTGCAGAAGAAAGAATCAGTTCCTCAAAGCTTGTTGATTGCACAGCGCGGCGAGTCTCCAGTCGAACAACTGCCCATGCGCCAGTGGTTCTTGCGCGTGAACAAAAAATTCAAGCTGCGCAATGATACGCTCGGAAAATGGAAGAAAGGGGACGAAACAACGCTCAAAGAATTGATGCGCTATGCAGTTGAATCAAAACAGACAAAAATCTTGCCTGAAAATTTTGAAAAGATTTATTTCCACTGGATAGATAATCTGCGTGACTGGTGCATTAGCCGCCAGATTTGGTTCGGCCATCAAATCCCTGTCTGGTACAAGAACGATGACATGAAAGTTGGTCCAGATTCTCCTGGCGCGGACTGGGTGCGCGACCCAGATACTTTAGACACCTGGTTCTCTTCCGGGCTGTGGACTTTTTCCACGCTGGGCTGGCCAGATGAGAAGGAGTGGAAGAAGAATCGCGCCTACCATCCCACAGCTGTTCTTGAAACCGGCTATGACATTTTATTTTTCTGGGTGGCGCGCATGATTTTGATGAGCACCTACGTACTCGGCGAAGTACCGTTTAAGGATGTTTATCTTCACGGTTTGGTGCGCGACGAAAAAGGCCGCAAAATGTCCAAGTCAATCGGCAATGTGCTTGATCCGCTTGATTTGATTCCAAAATACGGAACTGATGCCGTGCGCTTGTCGCTTGTCATGGGCACATCACCAGGCATGGATCAAAAGTTGTCTGAAGAAAAGATAAAAGATTACAGGAACTTCACGAATAAGTTGTGGAACATTTCGAGATACATACTCACGTCTACGCAGCTCGTAGCTCGTAGCTCGCAGCTCGTACCCAAAACAATGGCTGATAAGTGGATTCTTGGTAGATTGTCTGATGTGCAAACAAAAGTCACTAAATTGATCGGTGAATATCAATTCTCTCAGGCTGGTGATTTGTTGCGTGAGTTCACCTGGAACGATCTTGCGGACTGGTATTTGGAAATATCTAAGGTTGAAAAGGATAAAGATGCAATTTTGAATCATATCCTCACCAGGTTGATTAAGCTCTGGCATCCGTTCATGCCGTTTGTGACTGAGTATATCTGGAGCTTGATGGGTAACAATGACCTGATTGTTGCAAAATGGCCTGAGGTTGTTCCGCATAGCAAAAAGAACTATCGTAACTTTGAAACAATACGTTTATTAATCACTGACATCCGCCGTTTGCGCGCAGAGCAAGGCGTTGAGCCGTCTGCATTCATCAAAGTTGCAATGGTCGCAGACAAAGACGCAAAGAAATTAATTGAAGAGAATATCGCTATAGTCAAACAGCTTGCACGTCTAGAAGAGATTGAGTTTGTGAAAGCTGTTGAAAAGAATTGGCCAACTGCTGTTTCTGGAAAGGTCACGGTCGGCTTAAATCTCGCCAGCGGTATTGATGTTGAAAAAGAGCACGAGAAAATCCAGAAAGAAATTGAAGCGCTCAAGCCTTACATCAAATCCACAGAAGCGAAATTAAAAAACAAGGACTTCACGTCAAAAGCACCGGAGAAAGTCGTCAATGACATGAAAAATAAGTTGGACGAGGCAAAGGCGAAACTGAAGGCTTTGGAGAAAAGGCAAGGATAGGGCTATCATCTAATAGCTATTGTCTAAAAGCCGATATTTCGCTAATATTCGAGCATGGACAAAGTCAAAACAGACGATCAATTGATCGAGAATTTTCTTACGCGCGCCGTAGAAAACGCGTACCCAAGCAAAGACCAGTTTGCCAGTGCTTTGAAGAGCGGCAAAAAGCTCTCGGCTTATCTGGGCATTGACCCGACCGGGCCTTCTTTGCATTTGGGCCATGCCATTGCCATGAAGAAACTGCGCGAGCTCCAAGACATGGGGCATCGCGTCATCCTGCTCATCGGCGATTTTACGGCCATGATCGGCGACCCGACTGACAAGGCGGCCACGCGCAAACAGCTCACGCGCGAACAGGTTTTGGAAAACTGCAAAAATTACGCTGAGCAGGCCAAGAAGATTTTGGATATGGATGGGTCAAAGACTGGTAATCCAGTAGAAATGAAATTCAACAGCGAGTGGCTGGCCAAGATGAGTTTTGCGGACGTGGTTGAACTCGCATCGCACTTTACTGTCCAACAGATGAGTGAGCGCGACATGTTCAGGCGCCGCATGTCTTGGCGCTCCATTTGTCCCAAATGCAACAATGAGAATTACCGCGCATCCGAAGGGTCCAGCACTAGCTCTGATGATCACGGCGGCCAGATTTTGATTTCTACGTTTGATACCCAGGATTGGAAATGCAAAGAATGCGGCGAAGAATATACGCCTGAGGACGGGAATAATCTGCATTCGCCGCGCCCGGTCTATCTGCATGAGTTCTTGTATCCTTTGATGCAAGGCTATGATTCCGTGGCCATGGATGTTGATATTGAAATCGGCGGCAATGATCAAACTTTCAACATGCTGGCAGGCAGGACTTTGATGAAAGAAGGAATACTCGGACACAAAGCAAAGGAAAAATTTGTCTTGACCAACAAACTTTTGGCTGACACGACCGGCAAGAAAATGGGCAAGAGCGAAGGTAATATGATCACTTTGGCTGATACGCCCGAGGACATGTTCGGTAAAGTCATGAGCTGGACTGACGGCATGATCATCAGCGGATTTGAATTGTGCACGAACGTGCCTGAGAAAACCTACAAAGGCATTTACGAAGTCGCTATGGACCGCAAAGACAGCCGCGAGGGCAACCCCATGATCTACAAGCGCAAGCTGGCGCACGAGATCGTGGAAGAGTGGTACTCCAAAGAAGATGCAGACAAGGCAGAGGCGCATTTTGACCGCTTATTCAAAAATCACGAGGCGCCCGAGGACATGCCTGAGTTTACTGTCGCGACGCGCAACCATAAATTGACTGACCTTTTGGTCTTGGCTGAACTGGTTCCATCCAAGAGCGAGGCCCGCCGCCAAATAGAACAGGGTGCAGTCAAGGTCAATGACGAAGTGATCGAAGACCCGGATGCTGAGATAGAAATCGCAGACAAAGGCACAGTCATCCAAAAAGGAAAGCGGTTCTTTGCGAAAATCTTATGTACACGCTAGAAGCCATCAAATCCAACATAGCGCGCTTGATCAGCGAAAAAGTAGAGAGCAATGTCAAAGCAGAAGAAATAGTCATCCCACCCAGGCCGGAAATGGGGGATTTAGCATTCGGTTGTTTTAAGCTGGCCAAAGAAAAAGGCAAGAACCCGGCTGAAATCGCGAAAAAATTGGCCACGGAATTGGGCAAGGCTGACCAGAACCTGGCTGCAGTCAAAGCCGAAGGCCCGTATGTAAACTTTGAGCTCAAATCATCTCTGTTCGCTGACAGAGTCGTGCAAGAAGTGGAAAAGCTCGGGGAGAAGTACGGTGCGCAGGATGCGGGCAAGAAAAAGGAAGTCATGGTTGAATATGCGAACTTGAATTCGCATAAGGAGTTCCACGTCGGACATCTGCGCAATATCTTGTACGGGCTTTCCATCCAAAGGATGTTGGATGTCACCGGCTGGAAAACGATCCCGGTTTCATATATCAATGACATGGGCGCGCATGTGGCCAAGTGTTTGTGGCTTTTTGTGCGCAACGGCTCAACGACAATAAATCCAAAATCAAAAACGAAAAGTTCAAAATCTAAGTCCAAGGACAAGAAGGAAGATCCTTTTCAGGAGATTGGGGATTGGTCCAACCATGTTTTGCAGAACTTGACGCTGGATCAGGTCAAAGAAATGATTGCCGCAATTCCGCAAGCTGAACGCACGGGCAAATATCTGGGCACTATCTATGCGGAAGCGACCAAGTTGTTAGGAGAAAATGAAGCTTGGAAGACTGAAGTGTCTTTAGTCCAGAAAAAGTTGGAGGATCATGACAAGGCTTGGACTTTTTTGTGGCAAGAAACGCGGCGCTGGAGCTTGGGCGAGCTTTCGCAGTATTTACAAGACTTCGGCGTGAGCATGAAGCGCCAGTATCTGGAGAGCGAGCTGGTCGATCAAAGCAAAAAGATCGTGGATGAGTTGCTGGCCAAGGGCATTGCCATTGAATCGCGCGGGGCCATCATCGTGGATTTGGATGCTTATCCTGATCCGGAAATCCAAAAGCAAAAGCTCGGAGTCATGATTATCCGCAAGTCAGACGGCTCATTGATTTATGCTTCAAAAGATCTGCCTTTGGCTGAGCTGAAGTTTTCGGAATTCCCAAAACAAGAATTGAGTTTGATTGTGGTGGATGTGCGTCAATCTTTGTACTTCAAACAGCTTTTTGCCGTGCTCAAGCTCATGGGCTACACCAAGCCGCTCAAGCATCTCGGTTATGAATTCATTACTTTGCCTGAGGGCGCGATTTCCAGCCGCAAAGGCAATGCCCCGACTTTGCAGGATTTTTTGGCCAAGGTTCGCGAGACCGCAAAACAAGAAGTAATCAACCGCCACACGGATTGGAATGACGGCAAGATCGAGCACACGGCCTGGTGCGTGGCCATGGGCGGCATCAACTTCGCGATTTTGCGCCAGGATCCGGAAAAGATAATTATTTTTGATCTGAAAAAGGCTTTGTCTTTTGAAGGCGACACTGGGCCGTATGTGCAATATTCCGTGACGCGCTTAAACTCCATCCTGCAGAAAGCCGGCATCAAAGATAAGTTGCCCAAGGCTGATCTAAGTTTATTGGAAGAGTTGACCGAGAAGAAACTTGCTTTACAGCTCGCGAAATTGCCCGAAGTGAATCTCAAAGCCGCACAAGATTACAAACCATCTGTCATTGCGGCCTGGTTGCTGGATACTTCGTCGGCTGTAAATGCTTTTTATCGCGACGTGCCAGTCTTGGATGCAGATGCGAAAGTGCGCGATGCCAGGTTAAGATTGATTTCTGCGGCCAAACAGGCCATGACCAACGCCTTGTACACGCTCGGCATCCCAGTTCCTGATGCGATGTAACTTGTAAACACCAACAACTAAACACCAAAAACCAAACATCAAGATCCAAACAAGCACCAACTCTCAAACTCCAAAACACCAATTCCGTTTGTAATTTGGATATTTGGTATTTGTTTGGTGTTTGTATCTTGTTTCTTGGTGTTTGCGTCGCGTCAACGCCCCTGTTAATAACTCGCATTGACCCTGTTTTTACCGCGACGTAAGGTGTGCACACTATGCCAATTTTTGGTTCGTCGCCAAGCGACAATCACGAGGTTAGTTTGCCAACGCCTCCCACTTTTACTGCTTCAAAGAAGACGCCAGCCACGATAATCGCCAAAGGCGTAAAACTTGAGGGCGAATTCAAGAGCCAGGGTGATGTGCAGATCGAGGGAGAGGTCCATGGCACCATCCAGACCGAGGGTTTGCTCACTTTGGGCAACGAAGCTTTCCTGAAAGCCGGGGTCACTGCCTCAGACGCCATCATCGCGGGCAAGCTGGAAGGCAATATCAATATCAAACACAAGCTTGAGATCAAATCCACGGCCAAGATCCAGGGCGACATCACTTGCGAATCAATCACCGTAGAATCCGGCGCAGTCTTGCAAGGCTCGGTAAAATCCGGAGTCGTGGTCGCAACGCCAAAAGCCGATGAAAAAACATCTCAACCGGTTCCATCTCCAGCAACAAAATAGGCTCTTGTTACTTGTAACTTGTCGCTTGTAACTGAAAAGTATGAACGCATCGTATGCCTATATATACGATGACTTTCTGGCAGATCCGCGCTTCCAGGATGCATTGGCGACTTTGGAAACACGTTTGGCATCCTTAGGCTTAAGCGGCCACGTAGGTCGTCTTACTTTGTTCCGTTCAGCCAAAGAATTGGTTGAGGGTTTTGTGGCCCAGGGCGCGAAAACCATTGTCGCGGTCGGCAATGACAATACTGTCAATAAATTGATGTGGTTTTTGCCGGACTTGCCGGTCGTCTTAGGCTATCTGCCTTTGGCTGAGCCATCAGGCATGGCCAGGCTGTTGAACATCCCTCTTGGCCTGGAAGCTTGCTCGGCTTTGAGCGCCAGGCTGATAGAGACTTTGGACATGGGCAAGATCAATGATCGCTATTTTTTGACTGAAGCGGTTTTCGAAAATACGCGCGCCCAGCTGAACGTGGAAAATTCCTACAAACTTTCGCTTGCCTCTGGCGGCTCCATCATGATCCGCAACTTAGGCACCATGGACAGGTATAATTTCCAATCAGATGCCAGGGACGGTTTGCTGGAAGCAGTTTTGATCCCACAGCAAAAAGAAGATTTCGGAGCGCGTTTTTGGCGGCGCATGCAAAAAGAGCCTGAGCATACGCAGATAACTTTCAAACAAGGCGAGATCGTGTCAGACCAGCCCGTAGAAGCGCATGCAGACCGTTTTTCAGTCAGCGGGTTCAAGTTCCAGCTATCGGTTGAGCCGCGCAAGCTTAAAGTCATTACCGGCCGGATAATGTCGCTAATGTTGCCCAAACAGCAAACTGAGGGTGAAATCAAAAATCCCGCTTAACGGGATTTTTGGATGGTGGGCTATTTTTTGAAGAACCCGAATATGGATCGTCGCTTTTTCTTTCCGTAATACTTTTCTTTGTTCTGTCTATCTTCTATTCTACCAGTCTTAATCTGTTTTTTAGTCCATTTTGGAGCCCATTTAACTTCGTTGTGTGTAATCCAATAGTGCGATTGGCAAGGCAACCCCCAACTACCGATTGACGGGTACAAGCTCACACCGTCTCCATCGAATGTAAGCTCCCAATCGTGTGGAGACAGGGGCGTTGCAACCTCACTTCTACAACCGCATGGGCATAGATGTATAGCTGTTTTATATTCAACGGATATATACAAAGTATCAGGATCAATGTTGTCCGGAATAATTTCTACGAATTTGTATTTAAGCTTTTTCATCATTAGATAAACTATTACAATTAAACATATAAGTAGAGTGGTGTTCGTTTTCGTGATTATGATAAAAACCGAGCATTCTTTTCCATTTTATTACAGCCAATGTTGCGTTGAGTGCATTGAGTTCAGCAATCTGTATATTTGAAGTATACTCGTCCTCTTTCGAATTGTCACAATGAACACGTCTACCAATGTGGTCATTTTTTTCCGGCGTAAACGTAGTCAATCTAACCGTGCCATTGAGAGATCCTTCAACTTCGTCTACGGCGATACCACAGTCGATGAACGGAATACCTTTCTCGATTAACTTTAACAGCAACTCTTTTTTGTGGTCGTTTGCGTCAATACAGATGAAGATAAAGTTATATGTATCAAACTCCGTATCAACAACTTCGGAAGTTACGCGGTAATTATGAGACTTAACCCCTTTGTGTAAGTTTAAATAGATATCGTGAAGATAGGTGACTTTTTCAATAGCATTATCAAGCACTTCTTTGCTCGCAGCACCTGGAGCACGAAAGGCATTATGTGTGTGAAATATATCGTCATCGTAAATATGAATCTCAGCTACATGCGATTTAGATACCAAATCGAGTACGTAAGATCCTGTTCCACCGAGACCGATGATTGCAATTTTTTGACTCGTGAGTTTAGCATTTAAATGATTAATTCCAGCCCTACTTGAGTTTAGGTCTTGATACTGAAACGGCGTATCATCATTTTTTGAAGTATCGACCGGCCGGTACTTGCGAGCACTTACATCAGGTTTTACACCTTTAGCAGGCGACTCAATCACGTGAATGTAGTATGTAGCCTTGTCGAAATGGTCCGTATAGTCTACGTGCGACTTGCCGTCACTTTTTTTGAATGATAAATATGATTTCATGTCAAAACCATTCCACACGTTAATTTTTCCAGCAACGTGAAGTTCCTTGCCTTCTGTGGTGTGGGGTATTCCGCTAAACCTGAATGTGTGATCAGTTCGGGGGTAGGTATCAACAAGAATGCCATCTTCGTGGACAGCTCCAAATTCATCAAGATACGCGACGTCTCGAATAACTAGACAATTATTCTCAATAACTACGGAGTAGCCGTCGTTAATAAGCCGCTGTATGTCTTCACTAAGATTTGTCGGTTTTGTTGACATTGAATACCATTCTTTCTTTAACTTTAACGTTCTCACCTTTTGTCAGGGTACCATTTGCGTTGCCGTGAGCTTTTGAGTAGGCGACGGTGTATTCGGTGTTTTCATTCTCGATGTATTCACCAAAGGCAAGTACGACAACCTCTTGATATGAGATTTCCTTTTTATTCCATTCTTTTTCGCGTGCATTTACGATAATCGTGACGGATTTATCATGATCCTCTCCATGTCCATTTTTGTTAGGGTCTTCGTTCATAAGATTGTACTTAATGATTGTTAATGTGGATAACTTCTCTTGTTTAGGTTATCTTTAGGTATTATAATTTAGGTATGGAAATGAAGTCAAGCCTGTGGACAACTAGACCATCAAAAAGGCAAGCTGAGGTTTTGGGATTTATTGCAAAGTTTCAAAGAATCAAAGGATTCTCTCCCTCTCTCGCAGAAATAGCCAACCATTTCGAGGTTTCTATACCAACTGTCCATCAACATGTCTCATACTTAAAAGAGAAGAAGTTGCTTGTTACGCACAAGGGCAAAAAACGCTCGATTCAGTCGTTTAACGACCAAGAAAGGGATTTGGTAGAAGTCCCACTCATGGGTTTGATTGCTGCCGGAGGGCCAATCGAGGCCATTAGGAACCCCGAATCCATTGAAGTTCCCCGTAGTATGCTTTCAAAAGGAGCCAACCATTACGCCCTAAAAGTAATGGGAACAAGTATGATTGAAGAGGGGATTTCTGATGGGGACGTCGTCATCGTCCGCGAACAACCGTCTGTTGATGACGGTGAGAAAGCGGTTGCATATTTGCCTGATAAAGACGCGGTTACACTAAAAAAAATTTATAGAGAGAAAAGCCGCATAAGGCTTGTTCCGGCTAATAAATACATGAAGCCTTTTTATGAAACGAATGTTGAGATACAGGGTAAGGTCGTGGGGGTTCTTAGGAGGGAATCCTAACACATGCTAAAATAGGATTATTATTTATGAGCAACA
>JBAYJJ010000017.1:0-26163 GCA_041665165.1 Patescibacteria group bacterium
GCAAAGCGTTGTTCGCGGCTTTTGCCCAGTATTTCCTCCATTTTTATATCATAATACATGGTCACTATTTCCAAGAGCCGGCGCGGTGTAATGGTGCGCTTGGGAACAGAAGGCACAAAGCTTTGGAGCAAGTTTTGGACAGACTCCATTGTGGGTTCTATGTTCTTAAACTGGTGATAAGCAATCACTTTGTTCAAAGCTCCTTCAAGTTCGCGCACATTGGATTGGATGGTTCCGGCAATATAGCGCAAGATTTCCATGTTGAGCTTGTACTTTTTTTCATTGCACTTGCCCTCAAGGATGGCCACGCGTGTTTCAAAGTCCGGGCTGGAGACGTCGGCAGTCATGCCCCATTCCATGCGCGAGATCATGCGCGGTTCCAATCCCTGGATGTCTTTTACCGACCTATCGGATGTGAAAACAATCTGTTTGTTTAGTTGATGCAAGGTATTGAAAGTATTAAAAAGTTCTTCCTGTGTACTTTCCTTGCCGGCAATGAATTGGATATCATCCATCAGGAGCACGTCCAGGTTGCGATGAGTGTCTTTGAACTCCTTGGCCCGGCCGCCGCGTACAGATTGGATGAAGTCATTGGTGAACTTTTCGCAGGTCACGTACAAAATCTTGGCTTTGGGATTTTTTTCGAGCACATGATGGCCGATTGCCTGCAAAAGGTGAGTCTTGCCCAGTCCAGCGCCGCCGAAAATAAACAAAGGGTTGTATGTAAGGCCAGGGTTGGCTGCTACGGCTTGGGCCGAGGCATGGGCCAGCTCATTTGTCTTACCCACTACAAAGCTTTGGAACTTATAACGCGGGTTTAGGCCAAATGTACCGGTTTCTCCGTTGCCTTCCTCCTGAGTTCCAACGGATTGATCAGCTAAAGTAGGAACATTATAGCTCGATTCCATGGTTTCATTGGGTGAATATCCTGGAATTAAGCTTGTATTTTTGGCTTCTACCCGATAAGTAACCTCGCGTACGCCGTTGTTCGTTGCATTGCGCAGGGCGCGGACAATGGCCTCATGGTATTTCTTCTCCATCCAGGCCTTGGTAAAAGTGTTTGGGACAGCGATTATGATTTTTGCATTATCAAAATTGGAAATAAACGTGTTTTTAAACCAGGTAGTGAAATTGGCCTTGGAAAGCGTGAGTTCTAGCTCGCCAAGCGTTGCTTGCCAAATTTCATTAGTGTTCATAGAAAGGATCGTAATAGAATTTATCCCGCCATGGCGGGATCCCGACTAGCATATTATTTGATGCAGAGCGGGATTAGTGTCATATCAACAGTCGCGCAATAACCTGTCAAACATGTGTATAGAAAGTGTGTAAGTTTTGGATAGAAAAATAAAATCTTTAGATTTAGCCAAGAAACATTATAAACCAAAGTTCATATCCTGTGCAAAGACTGTTGCAATCGACTGGAGGGGACTTAATAAAATTAAAAAAACGCCGTGTGGCGTTTGAGAATCACTTTGGAGAGCAGGCTCCGCCAGGCATGGTGAAGGTTTCACCAAATCCTGCGAAGCGAGAGCTTCCATCGGGCGTGCGGAGGAATGCAGTGTAATCGAGCTTACTCATAACAGCTGTGTTTTCAGGTTTGAGCAGGAGTTTGAAAGCCTCTTGAGTCAACCGTCGATGCTCGTTTTGGATTTCTTGTCCCAGAGCTTCTTGGTCAAGTTGCTCGAGGTTGTTGTTCAGGTTCGCGAAAGCAAGTAAGTACCTCATGTCTGCGCCAGCATCCAACCAAAGTTGAAAGTGTGGTGGTTCAACCAGGGCTGCGTCGTCATAGACTGCGAGGTCTGAACCTTCTTCGCAGACCATGCGAGATGTCCAGCACATGTCATGGAGATGAAAAAATAGGCAGCCACCTGTACGTTCAGCGGGGTGAAAGACGAGCTTGGTGCAGTTTCTGAGTAAGGCGTGGCGTCTACCATGGAACGATGTCTGGATAGTGCACTTAGGCACTACTGGATCCCCCAGGTCAAACCATGTAATGTGTGGTTGTTTACGTGTCAAAAAGCGAATCTTCTCTTTGAGGCTCTCCATCAGTCAACCCTCCTGGCTAATATGTGCTTGATGTAGAGTTGCATTTTTCTAGACAAATGTCAATAGGTGTATGGTCGCCTCCACACACCATTCGTATATTCGCAACAGATTCGTAATTCGTAGGGATATCCTATATAATTTGAATACTATGAAACCATTTATTTACATTGTCGGTGGTTTGTTGGGTGTTGCTTTGATTATCCTTGTGATTGCCCAAACGAGGAATGCTTTTCAGCAATATAATTATATTGGCAAGACCGGCCGCGATACCATCTCAATTGAGGGTACGGGCAAGGTGGTGGCCAAGCCTGATGTGGCAAAAATCACTTTGGGTGTGACCACGGACGGCGCATCAGTCAAAGATATCCAGGACCAAAACTCAAAAAAGATGAATGCCATCATTGCGGCAGTCAAAGACTTGGGAGTCAAAGCAGACGATATCCAGACCCAGCAATATTCAGTCAGCCCCAGGTATGATTGGGCCAATGGCAAGCAGACTTTGCTTGGCTACACCATTACTCAGCAGGTTGAAATCAAAGTCAGGGAAGTAGATAAGGCTGGCACGGTCTTGGCCAAGGCTGGTGAGCTCGGCGCCAACCAAATGGGCGACATGCAGTTTGTGATCGATGACCCTTCAGCCCTTGAGGCTCAGGCACGCGGCAAGGCCATTGAAGATGCCAAGACCAAGGCTGAGGCTTTGGCCAGCCAGCTTGGCATGACAGTCGTCAGGGTCGTGTCTTTCTCAGAATCCAGCAATGCGAGCTATCCGCCGATTGCCTTTGGCGCACGCGATATGGCCATGAAGTCCGAAGCTGTGGCAGCCCCGCAGATCGAGGTTGGTACAAATGACGTAATCAAGAACGTGAGCGTGGTGTTTGAGGTGAGATAACTCACATAACACCCCCTGATCCCCCTCTTTCGAAAAAGAGGGGGTTTTAGTATTGACCAAAAAACCGGTTTATGTTAATAAAAGCCTACCAAAAGGAGGTGTACCTTGAGAAAAGCGATCAATTATCATCGCGAGAATGGTGGCAAACGGGATAATGAGGTCATTCAGTGGATCTGTTCGCAGTTCGGCGGCTATGTCCCAGTGGTCTTCAATATAGGCACAGGTAGCTTGTCTGCCTGGCATTTTCCCACACTTCCTGAGGGTGCAGTATTTGAGGTCTTGGAAGACCTTGAATGCCCAGGCCTTCAGGACGTTGCAGATGATGAGGCCTTCCTGAAAAAAGGCCAATCATTCGAAGTGCTCAGCCGCATGTGTCGGGACAATTGCTATACCTTGCGATTGCGCAACACCAAGTGCGGTTCGGAGCTGCGCATCATTCTTCAGCAATTCGCCTGGGTTGACTGGCGCGGGGTCGTGGCCACGTACAAGCCGAGGACCGTGCGCGAGATGGTGATGAAGAGCCTGGAGTTGAATGCGGACATGGACGGGAACTCGTCGGTCAAGATGTCTAAGACGGCTCTTTGCCACTGGAGAAGGGCTATATAGCACTTCAAACTGCCCTATGCCATCTACTCGGATCATCCAGAACAGGTCAATGCCGAGAAGGAAGCTGGTGAGCTGGTGGATGCCATCAAGCTTCCGCGGGGTCTTTATGAAAGCATTATTGACAGGTTCGCTGAGACCCTGTTCACCCAGTACACGCGGGGTAAGTGGAACTTGCGTTTCTTCATTGAGAGCGAAACATGCCACTACATTCTCGCGGACATTGAGATGGAGACGGCTAAAGGTGTCATCCGAGCTTACTTCGTGCCCGACGGCGCCATTATCCTGTAGCTTCTTTAACCCGGACCTGTTCCGGGCCTTTTTTATTTGCCTTTGGCAAATAACCCGCCGTAGTTAGACGAAGGAGGGTGCACTGCCTTGACTTTTTCTTATTTTTGTGCCAGGGTGAAGGCAATATCGCACACAAGGAGGCGCACTGTGATAAGAGCTATCCTGATCAATCTCTGCCATGTAGTCTGCACATTTGATGCAAACAAAAGGGTGATGAACTTCGCCCGCCATAGTCCGCCTGCTTTGATTGATGTCTGCGAACTGAGCAAGTCCTTGCTCGGCTCAGCAGGCAGTCGGCTCTTGAATGACCTAGAGCGCGGCAAGATCACAGCCTCTGATTACAAAGAGGCAATTGAGAGACTGCCCCACATCCCGAAGCTGTCTGACAAGGATTTCTGGCAAGCGCACGTGGATGCGTATGCACCAAGGGGCGAAATAATGCCCTTCCTGGCCGCAATCAAGGGGAAGCATCCGCTGATGAAAATCGTGGCTCTGGCCGACGCAGACCAGATCACGATCGACCATCTGGTCAGCCTCTGCTATGAAACTGACTTCGATGGGGTGATTGCCAGGAAGCAGGAGCATAGCCATGCAACCTTTGCCCCAGGAGCGCTTGGCTTGAGCGCCCGGGAATGCTTGGTCATTGATTTGCCTCAAAACCTGGCCTGGGCAGGCAATATGAAGGCATACTCCTTTGATCCAGAGCGAAAAGAGCTTGATGCGACAGCCAAGCTTGCCTCATATCTCGTTGACCAAGGCCTGATCTGATCAGGCCTTTTTTGTTTTAGAGATACAGAGATACAACGATGCAGAGATGCAGTGTTTCGGACGTTTGATCTCTTGCTCTCTGCATCCCTTGCTCTCTGAAGGCAAGGTCTTGCCAAAATTCCAAAAAGCGTATATCCTAAGCCCATTATGTCAACGAAACGAACTTATCAGCCCAAAAAGCTCAAGTACGCAAAGGTACACGGGTTCAGGAGCCGGATGGCCACCAAGAACGGACGTGCCGTGCTTTCTAGGCGCCGGGCGCGCGGACGCAAGCGTATTGCAGTCAAAAAAGCCAGATAAAACGTTCCCGCCACAAGCGGGAATTCGTTTTTTTTCATGTAACATGTATCATGTATCACAAGACATCCAATTGTTACATGATGTGTGTTATATGTTACATGACGAGTTATGCTTCCCAAACAACAGCGCATGAAAAAGACAAAAGATTTCGCATCCATGGCCACCAAAGGCAGGACAGTTTTTGGGCCATATGCGACTCTTAGGTTTAGGCCCATCAAAGACAACGAGCTTAAGGTCGCATTCATCATTTCAACAAAAGTTTTCAAGCGCTCAGTGGATCGCAATTTGGCCAAGCGCAGGTTCAGGAATGCTTTCCGCGAAGTATCGCAAACTGCACCCAAGGGCATGCACATGCTTTTCATCCTCAAGCCCGAGGCCAAAGATGTTGATTACGAAAAAATTAAAGAAGATATCGCACGCATGCTGGAAAAGATTCCTGAGACACTGAAAAAACCGGTCCAAATCTCACCGCGGGCCCGCAAGGAACTCGGGAAGGGGAAATTACAGGTGGGAGCACGCTTTATAAAACCAAAGAAAACTAACAACTGACAACTTACAAGAGTGAAATAGTAATATGGGAGTATTGTTTGAGAGTTTCGAAAAGATGAAAGTTTGGCAACAAGCTGATGAAGTGGCACTAAAGATTTATATTCGCTTAAGACCTTGCAAAGATTACGGATACAAAGACCAGATACAAAGGGCCGCCGTTTCTGTGATGAATAATATTGCAGAAGGCTTTGAAAGAGGCTCTAAAAATTCGTTCATCAATTACTTGTTAATTGCTAAAGGATCATGCGGTGAAGTTAGGTCAATGCTTATTTTGGGACATCAGCTCGGATATTTTTCAGAAACAGATTATCGTGAATTGTTTGAGAAGGTTATTGAAAATTCAAGAATGCTTCAAGGCTTAGTAAATAGTCTTAATAGCACCAGGTGACTTGATAACTCTTGTCAGTTGTCAGTTTTTAGTTGTGAGTCAACGGGTATAAAAAAGCCCCTTATCAAGGGGAAGAGGAATGGGAATCAGGGACCAAGAGGAGGGAACTCAGAAGGCGAGTTCTGAGTGAGAGACAGATGATAGTCTGACCGAGCCCGGCCGTATTTGTGGATGAGCACCAGCAAGGGTTTTTGGATGCGGACCTTGAGGTCCTCCAGCTCTGGCCGGGTCAGGGTCCTGGTATGGAACCCTCCATCGTTGATGCTGGGGTCGCTGGCTTTTTCCATCGGGTGGAGCATGCACCTGAGATGCATGGCGACCGCTTCCTGCACTTGGATTTGAGCGAGATGAGGATGGCAGAGTTTGAGAGCTTGCTTTACGAGTTCGCACTCATCCTCAAACCTACGCTCCATTTCTTTATCTCTCTCAGAAGGGTTGTGCGCCTTCCCGATTACCAGGATGCGTGCAGTCACAAACTGGTTCCTGTCGAGCATGATGAGCGTGGTCTGGGTTTCGGCCAGGGCAAATGGGTTTCTCCCGGCGCGCGTCTCAGCTACGATCCTGCAGAAATGACAATCATGACTTCTGTGCATCTCAACCTCCATTGTTTGGGACGCGGATAAAATAAGCTAAACCTGAGGATTTGTCAATAATCAAAGATATGGATAGAGTTCTTAGTATGGACGGACAGCCCAAGGGCTTGCTGATCAATCTGATCTGGATTCCGCGCCGAATCGTGCGAGGTATGATTTTGATATACCAAAAAACTTTGTCGCCAGACCATGGCTTTGTCGCGCCGCTCTTCACTCATCCTGTCTGCAAATATCATCCGACCTGCAGCGAGTACGGCTATCAAGCCATCACAAAATATGGGGTAATCCGCGGTATGCCCATGGCCATCTATCGCATTCTCAGATGCAACCCCTGGAGCCATGGCGGGCATGATCCAGTGCTATAAAAAAAACCAAGATACAAAAACCAAACACCAAACAAGCACCAAAAATCCAAGTTACAAACGGAATTGGTGTTTTTGAGTTTGAGAGTTGATGTTTGTTTGGATCTTGTCTCTTGGCGGCGCTCACCGTAGCTTTTAGCGAAGGTGAGTGTTTGATGTTTAAATTGCTGGTGGGTTTGGTATATCCAAAATCTTTTGTTTGCTGGAATGCCCTTTAAGTATTTCTATTTCGCTGGGCGCGCAATCGCAAAGCTCGGCCATGAAGCGGATGAGCTCAAGGTTGGCTTTGCCCTCAATCGGCGGCGCTGACAGTCGCACTTTCAAAGTCTGGCCTTCATAGCCAACTACCTCTGTCTTTTTTGCATTGGGGATGATCCGCACTGAGAGTTTCATAGCCATAGAATAGCGCATTTTTGTTAAAACAAAAAACGCCCAGGGGGCGCGAGAAGAGGAGAGGGGTCAGTAGCCGGGCCTGTCGAGGGCTTGCTCAAGGGTCTCCACAAAATCGTCGGGGGGAAGTTCAGGGAGCTTCACGTTAGCCTCGGCCAGGCGCTCGATAGCTTCCTGGAGGTTCTGGAGATAGACGCCGCCAGCCATGAATGTATCAGTGTTCATCTCCAGATTGTCCCGCATGGGGTTGAGAACGCAGTCGCGGAAGATCTGGGAGTGATGAAAAAGATTTTTCATCAAGCGGGCCTGTTCGCGGTCTCGGCGCGCAAGAATGTCCATCATGCTCACCCGCATCTGTATCACGTTTTCTTCTCTGACCATTGATTCTTACTCCTTGGGAAAAGGCCTTTGAACACAAATGTTATGCCATGCTTTTATGGTTTTGTCAATACAGAGCGTATAAAAAAGTAGAGACGTTGCACTGCAACGTCTCTACTTTTATTTGATGGGATTATTGCTTGATTACCGGTGGTATTTGTCCGCCGAATTTTTGGAAGGCTCGCATGATTTCGAGTGGGATTGCGAAAACAACAGTATTGGATTGGTCAGACGAAATATCATTGATTGAATGCAGTGTGCGTAAATGCATGGCACCATCAGAGCTTTCTAAGATTCTGGCTGCGTCGGCCAAATTTTGTGCAGCCTTAAGTTCGCCCTCTGAGTTGATGATGACCGCGCGCTTCTCACGTTCTGCCTCTGCCTGCTTGGCAATAGTGCGCACCATATCCTCTGGCAATGAGATGTCTTTGAGTTCAACGCTGCCGACTTCTACGCCCCAAGCTGAGGCATGAGCTATGATTACGTTTTTGATTCTATTGGCTGCTTCCTCGCGATTTGAGAGCAACTCGTCCAATGACAGCTCGCCGCACACATTGCGCATGGTTGTCTGCGCTAGTTGGGAAACCGCGAACAAGAAGTTCTCAACCTCAAGAAATGCCTTGGCCGCATCAGCGACCTTGTAGTAGATTACGGCATTGATCTTGCAAGAGATATTGTCTTTAGTGATTGTCTCCTGATAAGGGACTTCCACAGCTTTAACGCGAATGTCCACTTTGTGCATGGACTCAATGACCGGCCAAATGATTCTCCAGCCCGGGTCTACCATTTTTACGAATTTGCCAAAGCGTTGCTTAACACCGCGTTGGTATTGCTCCACCTGCTTGATGGAAGAAAGGATTAAAAGAATGACGATAGCGAGTAATATATACATATTTAGCTACTTTAGCAGAGCCTCGACAGAGGTCAAGTTTCAAGTCTCAAGTTACAAGAGTGACCTGAGTGCTCTTGTCAGTTGTAAGTTGTCAGTTGTATTGTAGGTGTATGAACGTAGTCTTAGTCCATGGTTGGCTTTCCGGGCCCAGGCATCACTGGTTTTTTTGGCTAAAGCGCGAATTGGAGAAAAAGGGGTTTAATGTGATTGCGCAGAAAATGCCTACACCCGCCAAACCAAGAAAAGACCAATGGGTGCCTGCCTTGAAACAGATTTTGAAGAACTTGGACCCAAGCCAGACCATATTGATTGGACATTCTTTGGGTACGCCCACTATTTTGTATGCCTTGAACGACCACAAAGGCAAGAAGTTTGCGCAAGTCATTTTGGTCAGCGGTTTTGCACGCAAGATTCCGCACATGGAAGAATTTATTAATGGTTATGAAATGGATTTTGATTTGACGACAATCAAGTCCAAGTCGCGAGATTGGGTTTGTATTCATGCGGACAATGATCCGTTAGTGCCTTTCGCCGAGGCTGAATGGCTAGCAGATCAATTGGGTGCGACATTGATTAATGAGACTGGGCGCGGGCATCTTACGTATTATAGAGGAACCACAAAACTACCCAGCGCACTTAGAGCTGTTTTAAAAGAAGTTTTTTCGAGCGATAGCGCAGCAGTTAAAAAGAGCAATGCGCCCATGAAGCTGCAAAGTGCGTTTGAGTTAGTGCTGGCTTTGAGGGACAAAATAAAGAATAAAGTCAGGAAGGGGTGTTGACTTTTTTGGGGTTTTGGGCTTAGATTTAGGTCGAGCGAAAGGAGGACGCACAATGAACACCCAACGGCCAGACAAACCTGATAAAAGCCAAGATATCGCTTTTCCTCTTACGTTTTTTTGGGAGCTGGTTTATCCGGCGCCCCTTGCCAGGAAGGTGAGGGGATACTATTGCGTTGAGAATCCTTTGGCCTACGAATATGTCAATAAGATCTTTGTTGCCGAGGAAGTAAGGCTTAAAGCAAAGCGAGCACCCCTGATAGAGCTACCTTTTGGCAAAGTCCGTTTTTGCCCCGAACATGGCGCCTGCAACTCCGCGTTTTGCATGGACTGTGGAGTGAATACAGAGCTCCAAGAGCTTGAAATGATCACGGACTTCGCAGAAGCGGTACGCTTTTGCCCGGGTCCGGATCATGCAGAGTATGTATGCGCGGATCACTTGTTCTTCTGCGGGCACTGCGGCCAACCCACCATGCTCAAGGGCATTGTAAATGCCAAGTAAAAGAAAACGAGCCAACACGGCCCGTTCTCCTCAGCACCCAAGGGTGCTTTTTTTAATTTCCTTTTTATCTTTTCATCTTTTTATCTTTATCATTCTCTTCTTCCTCTTCTTTCCGTCTTTTTGCCAGCCAGATAAATAAGCCTGCCAGGCCGCCGAAAATTATGGCAACGCCCCACAGTGCAAGACTTAAGTTAAAAGATTTTACACCCTCTTCATTTATAAGATTGTATTGCCCAAGATGTTCTTGCTCTGTCGCCACTGTTGCATTGTCCGCAGGAGTGGACGTCGCGAGAACTATTTCAGTGGTTGAGGTCGCAGACAATAAGGCATCCGTACTCGTTGATCCGGAAATCATTATGCCAAGAACTTGGCCGTCAGCACTTTGTGAATTGCTGGTTGATGCATCCTGGCCGCCAGATGATCCATTGGATGCTCCCGTGTCAGATGGGTTGGTTTCTGAATCAGCTTGGGAAGAACCAGAAGACCCTGACCCCTGTGCTTCTGAGCTTGATGATCCGCCTGAGCCAGAAGAACCGGAGTTTGTTGAATTGTCGCTTGGAGTTTGGCCGCCCGAACTGTTGCCACCGCTGGTATTGGATGCGGGTGCGGGTTCTGGGTCCCAGCGTTTTGGATCCAAAGGGAAAGCATCTTCTTTGTCGCCGACATGGTCGCCGTCCGTGTCATACTTGGTCGGATCAGTACCGATTTTTGTTTCATCCCAGTTATACAAACCATCATTATCAATATCTGAATCAATGGAATCATCTATGCCATCTCCGTCCGTGTCTTTGGAACGGGTAGGATCCAATGGAAATTGGTCTTGGCCATTGGCAACGCCATCGCCATCAATATCAGGGTCCACTGAATCGCCAATGTTGTCATGATCAGTATCTTTGTCTACGAAGATCGTAATCTGCCCAGAATTGTTCTCAGGGGTTGCGTCCGGCGTGTCAGGCGAGATTGCGACCTCTATGATGTGGTTGCCTACAGTCGTCGGTTTCCAAGCCTGCCAGATTTCTTCTACTCGGCCAGTGGCTTTAGCTGAAATGGCTTTTTGCCCGATGATAACTCCATCCTCTTTAAAAACCGCTGTACCCTCAACATCGTTCGTGCCGATATTGTCCACGTTCACATAGATTTTCGCTGTCTGTCCAACAAATATGTTCGTGTGATCAACAGTGATTCCGCCAGCCGGAATCTGGATGTCATATGTAGGTGCGGCCTGTGCGCTAAGGGGCATTGCAGCCAAGGCTAAAGCAAAAAACCAAGCATGGGGTTTCATACCCAGACAGTTTACCATAATTTCCTGGTGTTTGTATCTTGATGTTTGGTGTTTCAAAAATCCCCCAGAAGGGGATTTTTGTGTGGTGCGCCCTGATGGGCTCGAACCATCTACCTACAGCTTAGAAGGCTGTCGCTCTATCCAGATGAGCTAAGGGCGCTTAAACGTCTGGGCGAGTGTACCTGTGTTTTGATTGTTTTTCAAGCCCCCACAGGCGAAAGCGGTTTTTTGTTGCGCAAAACAGCGATTATGTTTTTGGCTGCGATTTCAGACATTTCGCGGCGCGCCTCCTCTGTGGCGCTGGCAATATGCGGGGTCAGGATTACGTTCTCAAAAGCTTTGAGTTCCAGGTTGTCGCTTAAATCGCAATCAATGGCTGGTTCGTTCTCAAATACATCCAAGGCCGCGCCAGCGATTTTCTTGTTTGCCAAGGCTTTGAGCAAGGCTTTCTCATCCACCACTGGGCCGCGTGCTGTGTTGACCAAAAACGCGGTTTTTTTCATGAGTGCGAATTCTTTGGTGGAGATCAAATGTCGAGTAGACGGCAAAAGCGGCACATGCAAAGAAACAAAATCAGCTTTTTTGAGCAAAGTCTGCATGCTGACTTTTTTTGCCCTCACTTCCTTTTCCAAAATTGAGTTCGGCCGCATGTCGCTGTAAATCAACTTCATGCCAAAGCCATGGAAAGCGCGGCGCGCCACCATGCCGCCGATGCGCCCAGCGCCAATCAGGCCCAAGGTCTTGCCATAAACGTCTGTGCCATTGAGCAGAGTGGGGGAGAAACCGTGATACTTTCCGCGTTTGGCAAAATGGTCAGCCTCAGGAATGCGCCGCGCCAGAGCGAGCATGAGCGCGAAAGTAAACTCAGCCACGGATTCATTGACCTTGTCGCTCGGCGTATTAGTCGCAATCACATGCGCCGCGGCCGCTGCTTTGAGGTCTATGTTATCAAACCCGACCGAATAGTTGGCCACGATTTTGAGTTGCGGGCCAGCTGCGGCAAATACTTCGGCATTCATCTTGTCAGTAAGTAAGGAAAGGATTGCGTCTTTGCCTTTGGCCTGCGCGAGCAGAGTCTTACGATCAATAATCCGATCCTTATCATAGACTGTAACCTTGAACCCGGCTTTTTTGAGCAGGATTAGTCCAGCTTCATGGATGCGGCGCGTAACGTAAACGTGCATATAAAATATTCGTTGTTTAAACTGCGGTTATTATACAGTTAGGAGTTATACTTGTCTTGCTTTATAATATGTTTTATGGAAATGGGCTTTAAAAATCCTTTTGAAACGCAAACTGAAAAAGGTTTCATGGAAAAGGTGATTTCTCCGGCACGCGCCAGGATAATCGCCGGGCTTTTGATGGTTGCCTCGCCTTCAGTAGAGGCTTGTACTGTCACGGTTAAGTTTGGAGAAGGCGCGCTGACTGCGATTGATAAACAGGAAAGGCCTGATGCGCCAGAGCTGCCTAATTATTCAGCCATGATCGGACAACTAAAGGCCGTGATGGGCGAGGATCTGCTCGCTGCAGAGATCGGCATGCATGAAGCATACGTTGAGCGCGCTCGAGGAGGTCGAACCGTGAAATTGAAAAATTTCGAGGAGATGGATTTTGAAGAAAAAGAAATGCGGAATTTTCTCAGTTTATATCCACGCTCATGGCTGTCTAATGTTTCCAATATTTCGATTAATCCACACTTTAGCCCAATTCAGCATCCTGGGCTGGAGGGCAAGCCTGAATTTGGGCACTGCCAAAGGTCATGGACTGGTGAGCCGATAACCATTGAATTTACCTCCGAGTCCCTGAAGCGCAGTGATAAGGCGAGCGATTACACCAAAAAAATGTTCGACTCCTTTACGCATGAGCTGTCGCATGGTGCATCCTGGAGCTCGAATGCAAAGATAAGCACCAAACAATCTTTGAGCATGATGTATATGGCCTGGATGGCCTCGTCTGATCCTGAACGCCCGAAGTTCGAGTATCCGGAATCCATAAAAGCAAAACCCGGGCAGGAGAAGGATGCGGCATATGCCAAAATGACTGAGTATTTCGCCGAACTCATGGAAGTGGTCTTTGAGCCCGGAGAAGGAGACTCTTGGGAAACGTGGAAACCCATTTTTATCAAAAAACTAAGAAGGCATGAAGCTACGCCCCAGGCAGCAGAGCAGAACTATAAAATGATCAGGTATTTTTTCGCCTGGTCCGAACCCGGATATAAGATTTGGGAGGCTGGAACAAATATTAACCAGCAAGTGCAAATACTGGAGCAGATGCATGCTTATCGTCGTTTTATCCGTGCCCTGTCCAAACTTCAGGAAGACGCGCTTTCCTCTGGCTTGAAAGACATGCTGAACGATACCTCAGTCAAACCCGAAGATGTTGAGCATCAATACAAAAAGATAGAAGAGCTGGTCAAACAAGATTCGGACGAAATAAGGAAGAGAGAAGCGGTTAAAGACGACAACGAAGCCGTACGCAGGTTCAATCCAATTCTTTTTGGTGCCATGACTATCCGCAATCTTAAAGCCAACACGCCTGCTTCTTCAATGCGGGCCATGTATGGAGTCTATCCGCCAGAAGATACTAAGTATTTTTTATCGACCTATAACAAGCTGAGTCCTGAACAAAAAGAAAAGGTCAGACTAATCTTGCTTGAAAGGCTCAAAATCGTTACAGAGAAAGCCTCTTGACGCCGCTAAATCAAAACTGTAATGTTTTAAACATGCTGTGTAGCACGAATTTCTTCTTTAGCTCACCTGTCCGTATCGGATGAGGTAGCTTTGCTGTTCAGCCACGCAAAATCGCCTCGTCTGAGGCGGTTTTTCGTTCTCACTCTCCAGAGAAGGGAAGGCAGAAAAATGAGTTTTCATGAAAGTGCATCAGCCATGCCAAGCCTGCGACCCGGGGCATATGCCCCAATCATGAAGCAGGTGATTCTTGACCCAACCAAGTCGTGCGAACTGTGCGACAATGCCGCCCGGTCCAAGCGCGTACTGGTGGATGTCTGCGGCACATCCTGCGAACTTGATGTTTGCACCAGGTGCGCCAAAGCCGCCGTATAATCAATCAACCTCCCTTTGCCTCTCGCGCCCATCTCGGGCGTTTTTTTTCTACTCCTTGGCCAGCGAGTAGGCTCAACGCACGGCAAAACCGCGCGTTTTTTGTTAGACGGTGCCGCGTGATGTATATTATCTGTATTGTTTTTTATGTTCAGATCAGAGAATCTAAATGCTCTAGCCAATCCTGCAGAAAAAGCAGAGGGTAATAACAATCCTTTTGAACGACCTTTGGCTTTGGAAGATTTGATTCCCGGAATCAAGCCTAAGAGCGCAGTCCCGCGGCCGGACGTGGGCAGCGAATCTACGGGCGTAGCTTGTGAGCAGGAGTTTTTTAACCATATACTCGATGAGATGCAGACTTTGTATCCTTTTGACGATGAGGCATGGGCTGGGTATGCTAAAGAACAGCGCCAACAACAACTAGAAGTGACTGAAGCAGAATTGATGCAAGTATTTGAAAGAAGAGGGGGTACGGAACACCTGTTTAAGCTTTTTAAAGGCCAGGTTGTCGTGGATATTGGCTGTGGTCCCGGTTGTTTCGGATATTATTTGGCAGCTTTAGCAAAAGCAAAGGCCTATGTCGGCGTAGATAAGTTTTTTAACAAAAACGGACAGATCAGAATAACTTCTGAGCAAATAGATGATTTCTTTCGCAGTAAAATGCGGGCTTGGCCTTCAGGATTTCAGGTTCATGAGATACCGGGCGTTGCGGCCAGTGAAGATATGCTGGATTTTTTGCGGCGTTTGCCGGATCGGTCAGTCAGCATACTCGCATCGGGCATAGACAGCTATTTGATACCGAATAAGGAGTATCTTCAAGCCGTCAATCAAGAAATTCAGAGGGTTTTGCACCCGGATGGAGTATTTATGTCCAACCACAGCAATCATTTAAGTAGCGGTTGGGATAAGAGCGCAGAATTTGAGGAGATTAAAAATGGTATTGATAAGAACCCGCAAATGAAGGCTTATAAACTCAAAAAGGAAGAAGCGGGTCAACTATAGAGTCATCCCGCTTATCATCCATAACAGCTATTCGCTGTCCTCTGTCTCATCCATCTGCTTGCCATGGAATGCTTTGTGCACGTCGCGGAGCTGTTGGTTGGTGATGTGCGTGTAAATCTGCGTGGTCGTGATGGATGAGTGGCCGAGCATGGATTGCACGCTGCGGATATCAGCGCCATTCATCAAAAGGTCTGTGGCGAACGAGTGGCGCAGGCTATGAGGCGAAACGTTTTTAGTTATTCCAGCCTGCATGGCATACCGATGCACCAGACGCTCAATTGATCGCGGCGTTAACGGACCAACTTCTTTACTCCTTTCCCATGCAGTAGTGGGGGAAAGAGCCTGCCCTGAGCGTAGCGGAGCGGAGTCGAATGGGTGTTCCGCAGTATGATTAGAAGAGGAACGGATAGAGGGGGAACCCGCAGCTCGATCATGCCGAATAAACATATACCGTGATTCATCCTTGCGCATGTCCAAATAATTCTTCAGCCAGTGCCGCGCTTGGTGCGAGAGAAAGACTACGCGTACTTTGTCGCCTTTGCCGCGCACAGAAAATTCGTCGCGCGCCAGGTTTATCTGGTCTTTTTTCAAGTTTGCGAGCTCAGACACGCGCATGCCAGTCGAGAAGAACAATTCCAGGATGGCTCGGTCGCGCGCTTGTAAAATAGGGGATTGCTCAGACTTCATTGGTGCTTCCAGCAAAGTTTCCATGTCGCGCGATTCCAAGAACACTGGTTCGCGCGAGCTTTGTTTGGCTAGCTCAATCTTTTCCGGGGCCATGGTTTTGATATCCTTGCGCGCGAGGTATTTCAAGAACGACCTAAGGGCAATCAAATGGTAATTCTGCGTATTCTTCTTGAGCTGTCCGCGCTGTGGATCTTCCAAACGGTTCAAATACAGCCTGTATTGCAGGATTACGCCATCATCTATGTCTTTTGGGTCAGGGTCCTTGGCCCAATCAATAAACCTCTGCAGATAAAACTCGTAGTTGCTGATGGTCCTGTTTGACCTGCCTTTTTCAATCTCGAGATAGACCAGGAAGTTGCGGAGATGGGATGAAAGTTTCATATTTATTTTGTCATTTCGAGTGGAGTTAGACGAAATCGAGAAATCTCCGAAACTAACGTTACCAAGTAGCTTCTGTTTCTGAGATCTCTCCACTTCGGTCGAGATGACAAAGAGGGAGGTCGAGATGACAGGTATTATTGTATCTGAAGCGAATGGGTCGCACAATGCTTGACATATTTATTAAAAAGCGCTAGTTTTTAGTCCAACCACAAGGAGAGCGCAATGTTCAAGATGTTTTCAACCGCCTCAATTACTGGCAGCCCGAACGAAAAGTTTTCTGAATTAGAAAGGCAGCTCAGAGCATTCGTGTGCCAACACAACGTGATTATCAAGCACCTTTCCCAGAGTTCAGGAAATTCCGGGCGCGACTTCACAACCACGGTCACTCTTGCGTACCAACCTCGTTCGACGATTGGACAGGGATGCAAGCCTGGGGGAGTGCGGGTTCGGGTGCTTTGGGGCACTCGCTCTGAAGTGGAAAAGACCCTGGCAAGCATCGAGTTGCCTGAGCTCTACCACATGGCCCAATCCGAGTACTACAATGAACCCGAGTCGTACATGGTTATGACCGTGATTGACTAAAGTCTCACCCTCCGCATTTGGAGGGCTTTTTGTATTAAAAATACCGCACTTAGGAATGCGGTTAGAATCAGCGGTCACTCCGTGGGTAAGCGTCAAGCTCTTCCTCGGTAAGTGATTTTTCCTCCATGTTTTTCAGGAGCTCGTCGTAAACAACTGCCGAAATTGTCGCAGCTGCAAAGTTTCTCAAGATCGAGATGCCAGTGTCTGAGTCGTCGAGAAGGGTGATAGTTCCAAAAATATCACACCAACTCGTACGTGTCTGATTATCTGAAGATCCAACGCATGTCGAAATGATTTTGCCGAGAGTCTCGGGTTTTAGGTGCCTAGCCTTTTTTTGGGCAATAGAAAGCACCACATTGCTAAGGGAATACTGTCCACCAGTGGGTTCATCAATCACACCCTCATTATCAAAGAGCAAGTACTCTGAAAAGTCACTGGCTTCAGAGTTTGTATTATGAAGGAGCTTGAAACCCTCTCTGTCCAATATCTCTTTGGCTATTGTCTGCACGAGCTTGAGATTCCTGAGCGACATGACCAACCTGCCTTTCATTCCGCCCTAAATGTAAACGCATTAGCGTAAACGGATGCGAAAGCACCCTGGCGGAGCCGTGCTCCTTATAGCGCGACCAGTTTCATGTACCACGAAATTAGGTCATTGTCAACGCCACACGACCTGGCTACTTAGTATCGACCACCCCCCCGCCCGCCACGCAAGCTGAGCTTTGCGAGGCGTTGCGGGCAGGTAGCCCACTCCTTAGTCAAGGAGGGGAACCAGCTAGCAGCCTCTGGTTAACCAGCCTTTCCCCTGCAGATGTGGGGGAAAGGTGACCGAAGGTCGGATAGAGGGTTTGAGGGACGGATAGAGGGTTTTGACAAACCCACCATTTTATGCGATTATAATGGCACTTTAACAACTAATTCGATAGCTTGCCTTGAGACAGGGATCCGCCGAGCGGATTTAGTTTCAAGACAAGCGTCACACGTGGTCGCGTTGGTATCCGTGGTGTTCGTGTAGAGACGCATAATCATGCGTCTAACCATTTACACATTCACCCCAAATACCCCCGACACCACACACGCAATATGCAATCACAGAAAGAGTATGCCATTGAATGGGGCGGAAGGACCCTTACTATTGGCGTAGATTTATTGGCCAAACAGGCCAATGGTTCGTGCACAGTACGCTACGGCGATACTGTTGTTTTGTGCGCTGCCACCATGGGCAACATCCGCGAAGGTTTGGATTTCTTCCCCTTGCAGGTTGATTATGAGGAACGCTTTTACGCTGCTGGCCGCATCAAGGGCTCGCGCTTCATCAAGCGCGAAGGCAGGCCGACCGACGAAGCTGTCTTGTCTGGCCGTTTGATTGACCGCGCCTTGCGCCCGTTGTTTGACGACCGCATGCGCAACGAAATCGCTGTCATCACCACTGTGCTCAGCCACGACGGCGAGAATGACGCTGACATTTTGGGCTTGATCGGTTCATCCTGCGCTTTGGCCATTTCCAATATCCCTTGGGCCGGCCCGATCGCAGCTGCACGCATTGGGCAGAAAGATGGCCAGCTCATCTTCAATCCTACGTATAAGGAGACAGAAGAAGGCGGCATGGATTTTATTGTCGCTGGCTTGAACAACAAAACCATCATGCTTGAGGCCGGTGCTTCGCAGATTACAGAGGATATGGCAGTCAAAGCAGTTGAATTGGCTCAGTCCAACTTCCAGCCTGTGATTGATTTGATCAATCAGGTCGTGAAAAACCATGGCCAAGCTAAGGCTGATCCATTCACTCCGAAGAATGATGAGGAAAAAGTTGCGGCTGAAGAAAGAAAGACTTTGCACGAGACAGCAAATAAGTTTTTGGCCACCAAGGTCGGGGAGATTTTCGCTACCCCGCTCAAATCCAAGGATGACCGCAAAAAAGCAGTAGCTAAAATCAAGGAAGCATTGGACAAATATTTGACTGAACAGCAATTAGGCAAAGACAAGCGCAAGATTGCTTTGGAAGTCGTGGATGAGTTCGTTGAAGCTGAGGTCACGAAAATGATTTTGGAGCAGGGCAAGCGCGCAGACGGCCGCGGCTTGGATGATATCCGCCAATTGACTGCCCAGGTCGGTCTTTTGCCGCGCACGCATGGCTCAGGCTTGTTCATGCGCGGCAACACGCAAGTGCTTTCGCTCGTGACTTTGGCTGCGCCTGGCATGGCCCAAACAGTTGATACCATGGAGTTCCAGACTATCCGCCGCTTTTTCCACCACTATAATTTCCCAAGTTATGCAGTCGGCGAAACCAAGGGCAATCGCGGCCCGGGCCGCCGCGAAATCGGGCACGGAGCTTTGGCAGAACGCGCCTTAATCCCAATCATGCCTGATCGCGAAAAGTTCCCTTACACCATCCGCATCGTGTCAGAGGTTTTAGGATCCAACGGATCTTCATCCATGGGTTCAGCCACTGCTTCAACCTTGGCTTTGATGGATGCAGGCGTACCGATTGTTGCCCCAGTCGCTGGCATTGCCATGGGCGTCGCATCAGATGAAGCTAATAACAAATGGCAGATCATCACTGATCTCCAGGACTTGGAAGATGGTACTGGCGGCATGGATTTTAAGGTCGCTGGAACGCGCGCTGGAATCACGGCAGTCCAAATGGATACGAAAACGCACGGCATCCCAATGGAAATCGTGAAAGAGACTTTTACACGCGCCCTCAAAGCCCGCATGCAGGTTTTGGATGTGATAGAAGCTTGCATCCCGGTTACGCGCGCTGATTTGTCCAAGTTTGCGCCGCGCATTGAGACCATCCACATCAATCCAGAGAAGATTCGCGATGTCATTGGCCCGGGCGGCAAAATGATCAATGAGATCATTGAGAAGACTGGTGTTGAAATTGATATTGAAGATGATGGTAGTGTGTTCATCACATCTACCAACCCAGAAGGCATGCAAAAGGCCAAAGATTGGATTGTGAACCTCACACGCGAAGTGGCTGTCGGCGAAATTTTCACTGGCCCGGTCACACGCATCATGGATTTTGGCGCTTTCGTAGAAATTTTGCCTGGCAAAGACGGAATGGTCCACATCAGCGAGCTCGCGCCCAACCGCGTGGACAAAGTGACTGACGTGGTCAACATCGGCGACATTGTCACAGTCAAATGCTATGAGATTGATAGCATGGGCCGCATTAACCTCTCTGTTAAACGAGCAGTCCCAGGCTATGTAGACAATGGTTCAGATGCACGCAGCCCGCGCCCGCCAATGAGAGGCGGTGGAGGCAGGGGCGGTGATCGCGGACATGGCGGCGGTGGAGGCAGGGGCGGGTTTGATCGTTCTTCAAGTGCACCAAGACGCCCGTACAACCCAAGTCCAGATAAAGGTAGCGACCCATTTGCCATTAAATTGTGAGTGACATCCTGATTCAGGACAATGCATTAAAAGGATCGCCCATACTTTCGTACGGCCAATCTGGCCACAAACATGTATGGAGCGGTCTTTTTTCGATCGTCCTAATCGTCCTGGGCGTCCTGATCGTCCTTATTGGGGTACTGTTTTGGTTTTTCACCAAAATACCTGTTCCAGAAAATGCAACCTTGATTGCTATCCTGCCATCTGGAACGCAACTCCCTTCCTCAGCACCTGATACTTGGCTGGAAGCTGTGAATCAGAACAAAATTTTCCCCACGGTAGTTGGTTTTACAGCTGAATCAGGCAAAGCTCCCGAGCCATTTGCTGTAAAGACGCCAAGCCTGTTTGATTTGAGTTTTCTGAAGACAGGTCACTGGTCTCTGAGACTTCCAACTTCCAACTTCCAACTTCTAACTTCTAGGCCGTTAGTATATAAAAGTCCCGCTTCATTGTTTGGTTTGCCTTTTGTGCAGAAAAAAGTGTCATTGACCATTAATCTCAAGAATTTATTGTCTGGCCCAGGCGCTGAGTTCAAGGATTTGCCCGAAGTTTTGTCAGGTTTTGTGGATTCAAGCGTGTGGCAGACAAAGATGGCAGCAGATGATCAGTTTAGCCTTTTGCGCGAAGACTCTGGTACAGGCGGCTTTGCACCCATCAAGCCACAGACGTCTTTGTTTGTGAAAAATGCTTTTATTAGCCAAGGAATCGTATTAGATTTACCTAGCGACGGCATATTATCTTGGAATTCAGACGGAACTTCATCTGAATATGAGTTTACAGGCGCGACTGAACTCTCGAAGGACGCAAAAATTGCTTTATTAGAGGCGAAAAATGTTTTTGATTCAGCAAATTACAATCTACCAGACAATACAATGTTCAAGGCTCTGCGTCCGCCAACAGATGCTGTTGCTTCAAATACGCATCTTTTTGTTAATAATAGCTTTAAATTTGATTTTACCGGTCAACAATCGCAGCTGGCAGCTCGCAGCTGGCAGCTCGACGGAGCCAAGTGTACTGGTAAGGTTCTAGCGGTTTTTGATCAACCTGCCATCAAAAATATGTGTTCCTGGCTGGGTTTTTGTTTCATGCAACCTCAAAGATTAGTTGTTACAGAGCAGAGCTCACAAATAAATTTTTGTTATACAGGTTTGTAAACAGGTTTTCCACAGTAGGGGTTAAAAATAAAATGGCTGTAATATCAGGGTTTTTTAGCTGAGCACGGGTTTTTATCCAGTGTTTATAGGGCAATCCTCTAGGTTTGAATAAATGCCTATTTAGCGGTATAATATGTTTACATCGTACCTTCTAGTTAGTAATGCACCTTTGCGTACCTTGTTTGCGCTTACGATCATAGGCGCTCAGTGTTTTTTTTGGATTCTCGCGGCTTCAGAGCGAAAAGTCAGGGTGATATTCACCCAGACGGCGACAGGCATGTCGGTTTACCTCAGCGTACTTTCAAAACTACTACAAAAAGATGGATTCCCATGTCCTGTTCACATGGTGGTCCATCGCATGGATTGTCTCGACCCCAATTCCGATTTTTAATCGGAAAAAAGAAATCAAAAAACACAACCAAAAATAGAGAGTGAAAACTCTCACACACAGGCATCCTCCACTAAAAAAGGTCTTATGCAGATCTTTGGAAGGAAAAGCCAGGGTTGGGACGAACCAGTAGTTGCTGTTAGGCCAGGGATTACGCAAGTATCTCCGGCATCGTCTTGATTTTTTAAATGTCCGCCATAGCTTTGTGCGAAGGTGGATTCTCAAACGATGTCTTCGATCCGCGTCTTGGCCCGGGGCCATGACGTCACAAAACTCTACGCTTTGAGGACGGTAACATGGCCCTTTAAATTTGCCCAAAAATTGGGTTTTTATTTTTATACACACACAAAACAAGCGAAAATTACGAATTGGCGTTATACTTGCCTTATATTTAACATTATTAAGACGTTAACACGTTCATTATCTTTATATATGTCCAGTCCAGTCCAGTCGTTACGTAGCCAAGCAGTGCGTCCTCTTTTGAGCATTGTTCTTGGACTGTGTGCGACTTTTGTTTTTCTAACTTGGCAAGCGCCAACAGCACATGCCGGAACGTGTACATTCACAAGTACTGAGGCATCGAACAGCTGGCACGTGATTGCGAACTGGGGTTGTGGCGGCGTTCCGACTAGCACAAGCCCGGTCGTAATTCCATTGGGGCAGACAGTTAATATTAAAGCTGACTCACCAGCCGCAGCTGGTTCGGTTACTATCACCGGCATACTCAAGCCTTGGGGGAGCTTATTAAGCGTCTATGGTAATTGGACTAGGACTGGAACTTTTACGGCCGGAACCAGCACTGTTGAGTTTGTCAGTACGGCAACGCAAACGGTAAGTGCTGAAACTTTCAATAATCTCGACAATAATAAAACGGCTGGTACTTTGACTGCACTAGGCCACATTATCGTCAGCGGAAATCTTGGTAGCGGACAAGACGGTGGGGCATCTACATTTAATTTAGCGTCATATAATTTAGATGTAAGTGGCACGGGTACGATTGGAACCGGAAGCACGGTCACTTCCACGACCGGTACTTTGACTTTTACAGGCGACGTTGACAATACGGGCAATATTGGAAGCTCAAGCGGCAACCAGCTCTACGCAGCTTTGCTCATGAATACGGGAAGTACGTTTAGTGTCGGGTCTGGTCATACGACAAGTACAGGAGATTTTGGCGAAAGAGGAGCAATTGCTGGCAACAGCGGTTTCTTGGCAATTGCCGGAAGCTTTACAGTAAAGGCTGGCGGTTCATTTGATGCTGGGTCTGGTACTGTGAAGTTTTTTGATACTTCTGATCAGAATATTGCGGGATATACTTTCAACAATCTTAAAATTGATAAAAGCGCAGGTACTGTTACGGTTGTGGGTCTGAGCAATACAATCAATGGAACGCTTATTATTACTGGTGGTGGTGCTACATTCGATACTTCTGACTTGACTATCGTAGGTGCGACCACAATCGGTTCTGGTTCAACTGTCACAAGCACAAACATGGGCGTATTTACTTTTACTGGCCCCGTAACAAATGCAGGCAGCCTAAGCTCACTCACTGGAACAGTCTTATTTTCTTCTACGTTCAATAATAGCGGGACCTTTGATGTAGGAGCGGGTACGGCGACTTCTACTGGCTCACTGACCAATACGGGTACCATTAATCAAGAATACGGTAAATTGGCATTACTGGCTGACTACTCAGGAGCTGGAACATTCAATGGGCAAGCGGGTACCACTTGGTTCTATGGAACTGCTGATCAATCCATCCGCGGAGTCACATTCTATAATTTAGAGGTCAGGAAATCTGCTGGTACTGCTACCATAGTAGATGCTGATGTGACGCTCGATGGTGTCTTGAACTTGGATGGTGCTGGCACACTTAACGCGGGTAGCAGAGCTTTGACGGCACTGCACGGCGTCTCGATTCTTGGATCAACGGTCACTTCGACCACGGGAACGCTAAGTCTTGCAGGTATTGCTAATGCAGGATTCATCGGAAGCTCGAGGGGAAACATGCTTTTTCCCTCGTTGTCATTCGCTAATGACGCGGGAGTCTTGAATATCGGGTCAGGAACTGCCACTACAACGATAACGTTTCCTGGCGATGGAACTATCAATGGAAATTCCGGAACCATTGTTCTTGCGGGAAATGGAGGGACTCTTATGTCTATCTGGCCAAATGGTGCAACTTTTAACGCTCAGAGTGGTACTGTCAAATACGCCAGAACAAATGGAGCACAGGCTGTGAATTGTTCTTACATCTATAACAATCTTAATATTCAGACCGTCGGAGGTGATGCGACCTTGAGCGCGAACTGTACAGTTAATGGAACTTTAAAGGTGGGGGGATCGAGCACGCTAAATGCAGGTATAAGAAACTTGTCAGTTGCAGGCGCTTCAACGATCTTAGGAACGGCCACTTCAACATCAGGCACTCTCACTTTTACCGGCGCCGTGACTAATTCCGGCAGTATCGGTTCGGTTGATGGCAACAAGATGTTCGGGTCGACCCTCGCCAATAGCGGAACCTTGAATATCGGTTCAGGCGTGGCCACATCCACCGGCACGCTGGACAATTCAGGAGGTACCATCAATGGCGACACAGGTCGACTTGAGCTCGTGGCTGATTTTGTCAGCCCAGCCCCCGGTACGTTTAATGCTGGAACAGGTACGGTCAGGATATATGGACCGGCCACCCAGTCTATCCGAGGTTTGGCCTTCAACAATCTTGAAGTTATCAAGTCAGGGGCAACAGTCGCCACGATTACGGATGTGGCAGCCACAGTCGCTGGAACCCTCACGACTTCCGGGAGTGGGACGCTTTCATCTGCAGCCAAGAATTTGACTGTCACTGGTATTTCCACCATCGGAGCCGGTACAACTGTGACCTCGACTTCAGGCAGCCTGTACTTCACAGGAGCAGCGACTAACAATGGAACGATTGGCTCAGGCATCGGCAATGAGACGTTCGTATCAACTTTGGCTAATAACGGAACTCTTCAGATCGGCGGATTGACCCTGGCCAATGGCACTCTGACCAATGGTGGAACAGGTACTATTAATGGTGGCGGTCCAAATGGCATATTAGAAGTTCGAGCTGATTTTGCGGACACCGGCACGTTTAATGCACAGTCAGGAACCTTCAAGATAAGCAGTACGGCTGCTCAATCCATAAAAGGCGAGGCCTTCAAGAATCTTGAAATGACTAAAACAGCAGAAACAGCCACGCTTACCTCTAATGCCACAGTCGCCGGCACCCTGACCACTTCTGCCGCTTCTGGCAGTGGTACTCTTTCGACTACAAATAAAACTTTAACCGTGACTGGCGCTTCCACCATCGGCTCTGGCACAACTGTGACATCCACTTCAGGCGCCCTCGCCTTTGCTGGTGTAACAAATGCTGGCAGCCTCGGAACAGCCACAGGTCCAATCACCATGACTTCCCTTGGCAACACCGGGACTTTGAGTACAGGCGGCGCCTCAACTTCCACTGGAGCCGTGGTTAATTCAGGCACCATCAAGCTAAACAGCGAAATGATGAATGTAGGCGGCAACTGGACAGACACCGGTACTCTCACCCCTGTCACCGGCACGGTTCGCTTCTATGGAGTCAACCAAACCATTAACGAAGAAGACACTTTCTACAACCTCAAGATAAATAACACGGGCACTGCTACCTTGGGTGGCAACGTTACTTCTACTGGCACTCTCACAGTCTATGCAGGCGGCAAGCTTGCAGTTGGCACATATCGTTATGCTGCATCAGGTGCAACCTATACTAACAATGGCTTGGTAACAATTGCTGCCGGCGGCAAAATCGTGCATGCCTTAACCTCATCTTTGCTCACAGACAGTACAGGCGCTCACATCACGACCAACACCAACCCAGGCTTAGTCTTCGTGACAATTGCTGATGCAGACGCTAACTTAAATGGCTTGGTCGCTGATACAATTACCGCCAGAGTTACGAACGATGCTGCATCAGGCGCAGACACAGAGCTCATGACCTTGGTTGAAACAGGTGTAGCCACGGGTATCTTCAGGAATACCACTTTCTTCCCCTTAGTCGCCTCAGGCTCCATTGTCCATGACAACGGCCAGTTTGAAATTGGCGCAGGAGGCATTGGCAGCATGTACTATTCTAATGTTTATGACACAAGCGACACGGGATCAGATACAGTGACAATGACCCTTACAGGTTCTGCTCCTGGCAGCGGCAGCAGCACAGGCGGTGGCGGTGGAGGCGGTGGCATACCATCAACTGTAACCACCTATCAGTCCTCAGCCTCTGATGCTGACAGGCCGAAGAATCTGGCCAACCTCGCATCTCAAGGAGTTAACATTCATGCTTTGGTTAAACTCCCAGATGATGGCAATGTAAACACTCAAGAAGATTCAGCAGTCTATTACATCGGAGCAGACGGCAAGCGCCATGCTTTCCCCAACTCCAAAGTCTTCTTCACCTGGTATGCTGATTTCTCCGGAGTGACAGTTGTCTCTGCTGGCCA
>JBAYJJ010000018.1:0-25421 GCA_041665165.1 Patescibacteria group bacterium
CTTTTGAGACCATGGTCAAAATCGCGAATGGCGATGCGCGCATGGCCCTTAATCTTTTGGAAATGAGTTTTTATGCAATGCCTGAGAAACGAGGCGAGAAAATCATCACGCTTGATGCAGTCAAAAGCATCCTGCAGAGAACCAAGCTGTTTTACGATAATGGCGGCGAAGAGCATTACAATATCATCAGCGCGCTCCACAAGTCTTTGCGCGGCAGTGATGCTGATGCTGGTTTGTATTGGCTGGCGCGCATGCTTGAAGGCGGTGAAGATCCGATTTACGTAGCGCGCCGACTAGTCCGCTTTGCGGCCGAGGATGTGGGTATGGCTGATCCGCAGGCTCTGGTCGTTGCTGTCGCTGTCATGCAAGCAGTCCAATTGATAGGCATGCCTGAATGTAATGTCCACTTGGCCGAGGCTGTTGTCTATTTGGCCAAGGCTAAGAAGTCCAACTCGCTTTATACTGCTTATGGCGCGGCCGCGGCTGATGCGCGCGAAACATCAGACTTAGGCGTGCCTTTGCATTTGCGCAATGCGCCCACCAAGCTCATGAAAGAACTAGAATATGGCAAAGGCTACAAATACCCGCCCGCCACGCAAGCCTTGCAGAGCGAGGCGTTGCGGGCAGGCAACCCCAACTTCAAAGGCCCGGTTGACCAGGAATACATGCCAGACAAGCTGAAAGGACGGAAGTACTATCACTCCCCTTAACCCTTAACCCTTAACGCTGAACCCACCTTGTCATTGCGAGCCAACGGCGTGGCAATCTCTTACCAATCAACTGAAGTGCATCTGTATTTCGGTATGAGATTGCTTCACTGCTCGTTCGCAATGACTAAGGAAATGGTCCCTCGAAATGACAAATAAGGCGGCAATTATCACTCGTTTGGATGGCGTGTTATAATTTTTCATTGTGAACACGGCCTCCAGGCTAGTGCGCGGAGAAACGCGCAATCTTGATCTGCGGTTTGCGGCTATTGTCGTAGCCATGCTTATAATTGGTTTCATTATCGCTCTCAGGCTGGGCAAGCTCCAGATTATGGACCACCAGATGTACTCTGTCCTGGCCACAGACCAGCACGAGGTCCAGTCCAAGATCACGCCTGTGCGCGGCCGCATCTTGATCCGCGACGATACAGACAATAAACTCTACCCTTTGGCAGCCAATCGCGAGGCTTGGACAGTCTATGCTGTGCCTTATGGCATGAAAGAGGCCACAACCACAGCACGCAATCTTTCGCCCATACTGGGCATTCCAGAGGTGGATTTGCTGACCAAGCTTTCCAAATCCACGAGCAAATACCAAGTCTTGGCTAAGGATGTGAGCCCTGAAATCCTGCAACGCCTAAAAGACAGTGCTTTTGAAAATGTTGATTTTAACCGCCAGGACGCGCGTTTGTATCCAGAAAAGAATATGGGCGGCCAAGTCGTAGGCGTGGTTACGCCAGATGATCAAGGCAATTTAGTCGGCCGCTATGGCATAGAGTCCAGTTATCAGGAAATTTTAGCTGGCAAGCCAGGTAGGTTGGATGCAGAAAAGGATGCCCAAGGCCGCCGCCTTGTCTTTGCCAACACATCCCTCAAAGAAGCAATAAATGGTTCAGATGTTGTTTTGACTTTGGATCGTGCCATCCAATACCAAGCCTGCGAAAAAATAAAAAATGCCACGATCCAATATGAAGCTGAGAGCGGCACGATCATAATAATGGATCCGAGCACGGGCGCGATTTTGGCCATGTGTTCTTATCCTGACTTTGAGCCAAGCGATCTCAAGTCTGTCACAGATGTCGGAGTCTTCAATAATCCCGCGGTTTTCAGGACTTTTGAGCCAGGCTCTGTGTTCAAGGCCGTGACCATGGCCGCTGGTCTGGATATGCAGAAGGTAAATCCAAACACGACCTACACGGACAAGGGGTTTGAGGAAATAGATGACTTCAAGATCCAGAATTCAGATCATAAAGCCCATGGAGTCAAAACCATGACCAATGTTTTGGAAGAGTCTTTGAATACGGGTACAATTTTTGTTCAAAGGCTTTTGGGTAAAACTTCTTTCCGCGATTATGTCCAAAAATTCGGTTTTGGCAAAAAGACTGATGCTGGCCTCAAACCCGAAGGAGCAGGCGACATTTCATCCCTGGATAAGAAGGGTGATGTTTTTGCTGCGACAGCATCTTTTGGCCAGGGTATCACTACCACGCCTATTCAGCTCATTTCTGCGTATGCGACTTTAGCTAATCAAGGAAAGATGATGAAGCCGTATATTGTGGCCGAAGTTGACCATCCGGACGGCAAAGTCGAGATCACTCAACCAATTGTTTTGGGCCAACCAGTCAGTGCACGAGCGGCCAGGCTTGTTTCAGGCATGCTGATTTCCGTTGTAGAGAATGGCCACTCAAAACTTGCCATGGTGCCTGGTTATTGGGTGGCAGGTAAAACCGGCACGGCTCAGGTTGCGAAAGCCGGGGGCAAGGGCTATGAAGCCGAAAAAGTCATTGCTTCGTTCATTGGTTATGCTCCGGCCAATAACCCCAAGTTTGTCATGCTGGTCAAATTTGACTACCCTAAAAAAGCAGCCTGGGCCGAATCCTGTGCAGCGCCTGTTTTTGGGGACATGGCCAAATATCTGCTCCAGTACTTGAAGGTCAAACCTGAAAGATAAGGGGACTCGACAGATTGCCGTATTTGTAATAAGTTTTTTTAGTCATATGCAACGACTCCTAGAACGCTATTTGGGATGGTGCGCGCACCGAACCATAAAAAGGGACAAGCCTCTGGTTGTGGCTATTGCCGGGTCTGTGGGCAAGACCTCCATCCGGTATGCCTTGACCCAGGCCTTGTCCGGCAGGCTCTCGCCCGAGGAGTTCCGTTGCTCAAAAAAGAACTATAATAATGAGCTTGGCGTGCCCCTCTCTATTTTTGATCTGGAAATGCCAGGCAAAAATCCTTTTAAGTGGATAGCTGTCATGGCAGTGGCTGCCAGCTATGCCTTTGGCGTCAAACGCCTTGAGATGAGGTATTTGGTTCTGGAGATGGGCGCAGACCACCCTGGGGACATGAAGTATCTGATAAAAATGGCGCCGCCGACCATAGCCATCATCAGCAGCCTAGGTGCAGAGCATACTGAATATTTCGGATCAGAGGAAAAGGCCGTGGAAGAAGAGAGATTGATCCTCAAGGCTTTGCCTGGAACAGGGGAAGCGATTTTGAATACAGATGAGGATTGGACTTGGTCTTCGCGCAACCTGGCTGAATGCGAAGTCGTGGGTTTTGGCAAAAGTCCCGAAGCCGTAGTCAGGATCATTTCGGCAGACATCAAATACGATCCAGCTCATCCAGCTGATGCTGGCTTGGAAATAAACTTGGAAGTTTTGAGGAACCATGCCTATTCTTTGTATCTCAAGGGCGTATATGGCGAGCCGCATGCTTATGCTATTGCCGCCACCCTGGCTTTCATGGTGTCCATGGACCATCTTTCCAAACCAGCGGTCCAGTATCTGCAAGATGTGTACCAGGGCGTGCCAGGCAGGACGCGCATAATTCCAGGCATCAAAAATACGATCTTATTGGACGACAGTTATAATGCCCAGCCTCAGGCCATGCGCTCGGCCATTGGCGATTTGGCACGTTTCCCAATCCCGGCCAGAGGCAAGCGCATCGCGGCTTTAGGGGACATGCTGGAGCTTGGTTCCCTGACTGAGGCAGAGCATCGCAACATCGGCCGTTTGGTTGCAGAGTCAAACATTGACGTATTGGTTTGCTGTGGTAAACTTGCGCGTGTCATGGCCAAAGAGGCTGTTTCTGCGGGTATGCCTGCAGATTGCGTGCATCAATTCGATACTAGCGCGCAAGCCGGTCTGTTCATCCAGCAAGAGATACTCAAGCCTAATGACACCGTGCTCATCAAGGGTTCACAAGGCGTTCGCATGGAAAAGATTACCAAAGAATTGATGGCTGATCCGCTCAGAGCGTCTGAGCTGTTGGTTAGGCAGAGTGAAGACTGGCTAAGAAAATAGAATATGGAAGTTAGAAGTTAGAATCTAGATTCTAACTTCTAACTTCTAGATAAAGGCGCGTTCGTCTAATGGTTAGGACGCTAGATTCTCAATCTGGTAATACGGGTTCGATTCCCGTACGCGCTACCATACAAAAAATCCCCTCGCGGGGATTTTTTGAAACACCAAGAAACAAGATACAAACATCAAAAGGGGATTTTTTGTATGGTATAATGATGACACCATAATTATCATGAACAAAAAACATAAAATTTGGTTTTTTCCAGCTGTGATATTGGCGATAGTAATTGCACTGGGATTCTTTGTAATCCTTTACGCTGGCCATCTCAAAGATGGTTTTAACCAGTTAGTCAGCCATCCCAGCTATTTGATTGATTCAAAAGTCGTGACAACGCTTGAGCGAACGATCGTTCCCATTCCCGTGCCTTCAACTTCGCCCAAGCTTCTGCCGACTGGGATCTCCAAATATCTGAAGTATGGTTATGGCAATTGGAAGTTTGGTCCGGGTCAGGCTTATCAAAAAAGACTGGACCTGATGCCAGCTGCCTATACCGGGAAATCAGTAACAAGCGTGGAAAAACTTTTGAATTTTTTTACCATTACCGATATACACATCAGCGACAAAGAATCTCCAGCTCAGGCGATTATCTTTGGTTATAAAGGCGGCATAATCTCTGGCTATTCAGGTATCATGCTCTATACGACTCAGGTTTTGGACGCGGCTGTACAAACGATCAATGCCCTTAACAAACAAAATCCATTTGATTTTGGCATTTCTTTAGGCGACACCTGCAACAGCACTCAATATAACGAGCTGAGATGGTACATCGATGTACTTGATGGAAAACTCATCAATCCTGACTCCGGCATCAAGAACGATCCTGTTCCTGGGCCGCTGAATGATTATCAGGATCAATATCAAGCGGCCGGGCTTGATAAGTCTATTCCTTGGTACCAGGCTATGGGTAATCACGACCATTTTTGGATGGGTTTTTTGCCGGCAAATGATTATATCCGGAAGACCTTGGTCGGTAATCAGATACTTAATTTAGGCAATCCGTTCATTGATGCGTTAGGCATTGAAAGCCGCGGTTTATACACTGGCGCAATGGATGGCTCGACGCTATATGGAGATGTTGTCGGAGTCGGGTTGGCTAAGAATTTCAAGACACCGCCGACTGTACCGGCTGATCCCAATCGTCGCCCGCTTTCCAGAAATGAGTGGATGAATGAATTTTTCGATACGGTTTCCAGTCCAAGAGGTCATGGATTCGATCGTGCCGATGTAGCGGCGGGATTTGCGAACTATAGTTTTGAACCAAAGGCTGGCGTTCCCATTAAGGTGATCGTGCTCGATGACAGCCAAAGCGATGAAGATTCCAATGACCCGATTGCTCAAGGTTTTGGACGCGGATCGTTCGGGTATGGCCATGGTGAATTGGATGCTAAGCGATACGACTGGCTCGTTAGCGAACTTGATAAGGGACAAGCTGCTGGCCTGCTGATGATCGTTGCGGCGCACGAGCCTATTGGCGTTGAAAAAGTCCCATCCAAAATGGCCTGGAACCCGGCATTCGAAGCTAAGCTGATCGCCAAACTCCATACTTATCCGAATCTTATCTTATGGGTTGCAGGGCATCGGCATGTCAATACGATTACTCCCATGAAATCGCCGGATCCCAAGCGGCCTGAGCTGGGTTTTTGGGAGGTTGAAACGTCGTCGTTAAGAGAGTTCCCCCAGCAATTCCGGACTATTCAGATCGTGCGGAACAGCGACGAAACGATTTCGATTTTCGCCACGGACGTTGATCCTGCCGTCAAAGACGGATCATTCGCAGCCATTTCGCGATCGTATGGAATCGCAGCTCTGCAAATATTTAAGGAACAGATACCTCTGTTACCGACTGGCTCGTACAATGCAGAATTAGTCAAGCAACTGACTCCTGAAATGCAAGCCAAAATTCAGCACAAATAAAAACCTTTTCGCTTTTTGGTGTTAATATTTCAATATGCGCAGAATCATCATCATGCTCTCAGCCGCCGCAATGTTATTGGGCGGGGGTTGCAGCGGCCAAGCCTGGTCGCGCTTGTTTGGATTTGAAAATTACTCAGCAACCGGCACCCAGGACATGAGCGATAATGTTTCAGTGATACGCGGAGTGCCGCCGCCCAGTGTGGTCTCGTCTACCAAGCCTGAATAAAAGAATCTGCAGACGCGACAAGGTAAGCCTCTTTACCCATTTTTTAGTCTGTGTTAACCTCACGCCAGCTCATTTCCAGGAGGTTTCATCATGTCTATCGGCTGTGATACTTTCCCAAGCTTGGCCAAACAAATGGTTCGTCAGCACCAATGGGTTGACACCACGGACTATTCGGCAGCGCCGTATTGGGAAAATCGTCGCTGTTCAGTCTGCGGACTGGATGACTTACGACTCCATAATCGGTCCGAGCCACATACCCGGAACAATTGGGAAGTCACTTCCCCGTGCATTGAGCTGGTTCCGGATACTGTCAGCTACGAAGACCTGGTGCGCGAGCTGGCAGAACACGATGTGCGGGCAAAACCATGGGTAGTCGGAGTGCCCGGAGATTGGAAAGTAGGTTTCTTCGTGAGCACATTCCCTTACCCTTCGCTCGAGGCTAAAGCTCCACAGACTCTTGAGCACGGATTTGCCAAGCTCTTGCGCTGGATCCGCGCGCGCCAGTACAATGTTAATAGGTACAGCCAGTTCTACGAAATGGAACGCAGAGCAAACTACGTCTGCCCTTGCGCAGACGACGACTGAATTCTCCTATGCCGCCTTACGCGGTTTTTTTGTTTGCTTTTCAAGCAAACCCGATGTAATCTGTGCTGCATATGACATTGACTGAACAGTCTCTTCAGGATTTTATTGCCAGCCACGAATCCAAGGTAGTGGATTTGAGCAAAGACCATGCTTTGGTCTATTTTCAAGCCAATGCCTCCGGCAAACAAGAGGATTTCGAAAAAGCAGCCGTGATCTCGCTGGCTTTGAATAAGATCTATGCTGACAAGGATGATTTCGCCAAGCTCAAGGAGTTCAAGGAAAAGGCTGCGGATATCAGCGACCCGATCCTGAAGCGTGAGCTGGTTATTCTGTATAACGCTTATCTTGGGAACCAGATGGATGTGGCTGACTTGGAAAAGATTATTCAATTGGAAAAAGAGATTGAAACCAAGTTCAGTACTTATCGCGCAAAAGTCGATGGCGAGGAAATAAGCGACAACCAAATCAATGAAGTTTTGCGTAAATCAACAGACAGCCAAAAACTGGAGTCGACCTGGAAAGCGAGCAAACAAATCGGGCACATGGTGGCCGTGGATGTGCTTAAGTTCGTCAATTTGCGCAATCAAGCAGCGCAAAAGCTGGGTTTTAAGAACTTTCACGAAATGAGTTTGGAATTGAACGAACAAGATCCGCAAGAGATCGAAACGGTGTTTGATGAGCTGGATGAACTGACGCGCGACGTATTTGCTCGCGCCAAACAGGAAATGGACCAGGCTTTAGCTAAGCAATATGGCATCGCCGAAGCCGAACTCATGCCGTGGCATTTTCATGATCGCTTTTTTCAGGCTGTGCCGCGCATTCATGATTTGGATTTGGATCGCTTTTTTACAGGCAAAGACGTCATCAAAATCACGCGCGATTACTACCAAGGCATAGGCCTGCCCATAGACGATTTGATCCAAAAAAGCGACTTGCTTGAAAGGCCGGGCAAATACCAGCACGCGTATTGCATGGACGTGGACAAGAAAGGCGACATCCGTGTCATGGCCAGCGTAAAAGACAATGAATACTGGATGGCGACAATGCTACACGAGTTTGGCCATGCGGCTTACGACAAATATATCGACAAGAGTTTGCCTTGGACATTGCGCGGGGCTAACCATATTTTCATGACCGAAGCAGTGGCCATGCTGTTCGGGCGCATGACACACAGCCCAGCTTGGCTCATCGAAGCAGCTGGAGCTGAGCCCGAAGATGCTAAGAACATTGCTGCGCAAAGCGAAAAGTATCTGAAATTCAATGAATTGATTTTTACGCGCTGGGCCCAGGTCGTCTATCGTTTTGAGAAAAGCATGTATGAAAATCCAAATCAGGACTTGGAAAAACTCTGGTGGGATCTGGTCTCTAAATACCAGCTGTTGAATAAGCCTCAAGGCTGGAGCGGCGCTGATTGGGCAGCCAAAGTCCACATTGCGCTTTACCCGGCTTATTATCACAACTACGTCCTAGGCTCGCTTTTTGCCTCGCAGATCAAACATCAAATCGACACTCAAGTCCTCAATACTCGAGCTTATGGCGATTATAGTTTTGTAGGAAAAACAGAAGTCGGTCAGTATTTCATCGAAAAGATTTTTATTCCTGGCAAGAAGATAAATTGGAAAAAGCTCGTTTTAGATGCAACGGGCAGTGAATTGTCGCCTCAGTTTTTCGCTGACCAAATACTAAAATAACAAAATGACGAGGGGGAGCGCGTCAGACAATCATGGGCAAAGTCTCTACATCCATCCTGGTGCCCGTGATAATGCCCTCTATCCTGTATGCTCCATGCTGGGGAGCCTCAACATATCCATTCCAAGCCGCGCGTGCAAAGCCTCCGCTGTTGATCCAGTCAAACAGCCATTCGTTAGTATATTGGGGGTCGCCTTGGTTAATGCCGGCACCCATGTACATGAGCCAGGTCTTGTTGAAATCTTCCTGCGAACCAATGGTCGGAGCCATCAAGACTGGCAAACCCATGCCGCAATAAAAGGAAAGCTCAGAGGGCTTGGTCCACAGAATATCAGTCTTGCGCAAGGTTCGTGTGAAATCTTTGAAATAAGTCGCTCGGTCATGGTGGAAATCAATAAAAATTTTCTTATCCAGCAAAGACGTCATCTTAAGATCCTTGACCCATGAGTGGAACTCAACAGCGACTTCGTGTTTGGTGCCAGCCACTAACCTGAGCCTTAACCCGTCGCGCATTAATGTCCGCTTCAAGCTGGTCAGAACCTGCAAAGCGATCTGTTTTTGCGCACCAGCCCCGCCCACGGAAAAGGTCAGGGTCAGGGGATGGTCTGACTTGTTTTTGAAATTACCTAGTTCGTTTTGCACCACGCGCTGGTATTTATTGATGAAAATCCCGTTTGGATCAAGATTCACGATGCGCGAAACCAAATCTTTGCGGATGATATTGCCGGCCAAGTCGCCGATTGCTTCTTTGGGCAAAGGGAATCCGGTCAAGAAAATATTTTCCTCTTTGACTCCATAAAGCTTAAGCCTTTCTACCACACGGCCATTGGGCGCGAAATATCTGATTCTGCTCTTTTTGGGGTCACGCGGCACCCAAGCGCGCGAAATATCTGCGTCGCAGATTACAATGTAGATGTCGCCTGGGTAATCGAATGTCTCGGCCGCAAAAGCCGGGATAAAGAACGTGCTGATTAAAGGCAATGGGTCTTTGGCCAACTTTTCTATCAAATGGCGGCACAAACCCAAGTGTTCAATGGAGTAATACGTCTGCGCAACCTGGTAAGTGGATGCGGAAAGGTCGCGGCGCGGATAAAAAGAGGGGATGCGCTGGATTCGATCCATGATGCTGAAAGCCAAGGGGCCGATCAGCGGTATGGGTTTGAGCCTGGAAATGGCTTCGTAACCTTTGCGGCTCTTGATCCACAAATCTTTTTCTTTTTCTGGAATGCCCGGATAATCATTGGCCGTGATGATTCCGCCATGGGCCAATTCTTTCAAACCATAGGCCGCACGTTCGTGGCCATAGCCCATGTTGACCGAAACAACATAAGCGCACTTAGTGCGCGTCTTTTCAAAATGATGCCCCTCATGCATACCTGACTGTATTTTACCACACTTTGCGCAGTCTTTGGTATTCACTGTAAGTTAAAATGCACACAAGCACATCAAACACGGCAAAAATCAAAAGATACAAGCCTCCGACGTGGCTGAATTTGTACAAACTATATAAAGAGAAAACTCCAAGCAGAACAATCATGGCTGGATAAGCCCAAAGTTTTTTGCGCAAGATGGCGAAGATGAGTACGAGCTTCAATAGGCCGTGCATAAACAGATAAATCATCAAGAAGTTTTTTCCGCCTAAAGAAAAAGATTGCGAGACATGGCTCAGGTAATTGGCAAGTAGATCCTGGGAATCTTCAACCAGTTCGGGCTGGACCAGGGCCGAAACCCAGGCTTGGAGCGTGGAAATCTTCAAAAAGAATAATGATACGCCTACAACTACCTCACCCAGCGAATTCAGGGCTTTGAGCAGAATAGTAATCCAAAAAAGCGTGTCCAGGGGGTCTTTTACCTGGATCCAGTCCTGCATGTGCGCGCGTATTGACTTCATGCCATATTTATACCATACTTTGGGCCGGAGGTGAGAGATGAGCAAGGTCATCAAGCTCAAGATAAGGAACGTACTTTCCACTCTCGCGAACAAGGCCAAGGAGCTGAAGACGAGCGAGCTTCAGGCTAAGCGCACGGCTTACGAAGCAATCCAGAACTTTCTCACGCAAGAACTGGAAACGTTTGATAGGCAGGGCCGACTAGCGCTGTTCTTGGGGCTCATGCTGTTGCGCGACATGCTTGCAACTGTGGGCTTTGAGAATCTGAACCCGCACTTTGCAAAAGGCATCGAAGAAGCCATACAAATACTAAGCAATCCAAAATTGCAGACGATTGATTTGCGCGAGGTCTGCCGTCTCCTGGAAGAATATGGGTTCGTCAACCGCAGGGGAATAGAGGCATACGTCTTAAAGCGCGGACCAGTCCCCAAAACAGCTTCTTCGGCGCGGACCACCTGAGGAGGTGTCATGAAAAAGCTCTTGGAAGAAATTCTGGAAGCTGCTCATCAAGAGCTCAAGATGCATGTAGAAAAACTCAGGTCAGACCGCAAGCGCGGCTGTGCCAGTCGAGTTCGGAAGATGAAGCAGATCTTGAGCGACACGATCAGGCGCGTGGACCGTATGATGCAAGGGGATTTGCGCCGCAGGTTCCACATGCTGACCTTGGTACGCGATTGTCTGGTGTTCACCAAGCCAAGCGTGTTCGGGCCCGAGCATGCAGAACCTCTTGGGCGAGCACTGGACATGGCTTTTTCGCCTGAAGGCGATTTAGGGAAGATCGATGACGTGCTCCTGCAGGCAAAACTCGAAGTAGTTCCTCAGGCAGAGGAAAAGGACTCCTAGAGGCAACTACGCCTCTTTTTTGTTTTCTCGCAAAAAAAAAACGAGCCTCCGTTCCCGAGAAAGGGAACAGAGGCAATGAGGCGGGCTAGCTAGCAGATGTTGATGCGCCGAACATTGGCCGGATCAGCATCTTCGCGATCCAGGTATCGCTTGGTTACGACACAGATGGTCACGATGAACCCAAGTGCCAAAGGCACGAAGAATGGAATTTGCGTCAGGTCGCCAGGGCGGTTCACGACCTGATTGATGTCCAGCCCTAGGCGAATGATTGCATACAGGGCCAGGAGCAGAAGGGTTGCGTAAAAGATTACTGCGCTTTTCATGGCTATCTCCTTGGTTCCAAAAGCCGTTATGGTAACCATTTATATCACAATTTGGTCATTTTGTCAATGGCCAAACGAAAAGGGTGGAAGAATTTTGGTTGTGGATAATTTTTCTTGACTAATCGAGCGTTAAGTCCAGGTTTATGCTAATATGTAGGCATAACTATTTTTACATTATATCCCCATTAATTGACATTAGGGATAAATGAAGAAGAAAAAAATGTATGATCGCAAAATTGTTCTTTAAGCTGAGATATGTTCCAGCTCTGCTGTTCGCTCTCATATTAGTGCCAGCCGCACATGCGGCAACGAACCCAGATCTTGGGACTGCCGCAACTTATTCGATCTTGGCTGGTTCGTCTGTAACCAATTCCGGCAATACGACCATAAGCGGCGATGTCGGCATAAGCCCGGGTGCCGCGCTTCCTCCCAATGTCACAGGTTGGCCTTCCGTAACCCTCGGAGGAACTCTATATGATACGGGTGGTACGGCGCTTACTGCTATGAATAATAAGGATACTGCCTTTGGTACTCTAGCCGTACCAGCCTGCGGCGCTGACGGCGGCGTTGACTACGGAGGGGTTACTCATGAGTTGGCTGGGGATATCCTTGTGCCAGGTGTCTATTGTGCAAATTCGTTTCACTTGACCAATGGTACGCTCACGCTCAATGGAAGCGCCACTGATGTCTGGATTTTTAGATCAGCGAGCGACCTTGTTATCACTGGTGCAACGTCCCAGGTTATTTTTACGGGCGGCGGTTTGCCTTGCAACGTGTGGTGGCGAGTCGTGAGCAGCGCGAGCCTTGCTGTTGACAGTGCATTTGTCGGAAGCATTCTTGCGGCTACGAGCATCACCTTCGGTACGGGCGCAACCTTAAATGGCAGAGCCCTGGCAGGGACGGGTTTAGTTTCATTGCTGGGCAATACCATTTCTGGACCGTCATGCACGGCCGCGGTAATACCCCCAGGCGCATCCAACACCCCGCCGCTAATCAATGTTAAGAAAGTACCAACTCCTTTATCTTTGCCAAATGGACCTGGCTCGGTGACTTATAATTATACGGTAAGGAATCTTGGAATATTGACCATGACAGAGGTGACGCTGGTTGATGATAAGTGCCCTAACATGAAGTTTATTTCGGGGGACTTGAATAAAAATTCACAGTTTGAAACCACTGAAGTCTGGTATTATAGCTGTACTACGACGCTTAATGAAACTACAGTCAATTTTGCCACAGCGCGCGGCAATGCCAATGGTATGGCAACTGTTGATACTGCGATTGCAGAGGTCTTCGTCGGCGTGCCAGTCATACCGCCTTTGATCCATATCGTAAAAACACCCAGCCCCCTGGTTTTGCCCTCTGGTGGAGGTGCTGTTGCCTACGGTTATACGGTTACTAATCCGGGCACAGTTGCCTTGACTAATGTGACGGTCACGGATAATAAGTGCAGCAGTCTGAAGTATGTATCCGGCGATACGAATGGGGATTCCAAACTTCAGTCAACCGAAACTTGGAAGTATACCTGCAGTGCGAATATCTCACTGACTACGACCAATACGGCCATTGCCACTGGCCATGCCAATGGTTTAACAGCCATTGATACGGCTTTGGCCACGGTTGTTGTTGAAGGTTCGCCCGTTCCGCCGCTGATCCATATCATAAAAAAGGCTGATCCGATCGTACTGCCAGCTAAAGGCGGATTGGTGGCATACACCTATGCAGTAATGAATCCGGGTACAGTGGCGCTAAACAATGTAACTGTCACGGATGACAAGTGCGGTACAGTGGCATTAGTCTCCGGCGACACGAACGTCAATGCGTTGATGGAACCAAATGAAACGTGGACGTATGCGTGCCAGCAAAATCTGAAAGCGACTACAACAAACACGGCTACTGCTACTGGCCACGCCAATGGGTTGACGGTTACAGATGTTTCCATGGCCAATGTTGTCCTTTCACCAGCTCTTCTTCCGGCTGCACCAAAACTGCCTAACACAGGCTTCGAGCCTGGTAACAGCATGCTGGGTTGGATGGTTGCCGCCGCAGGAATCTTCGTGGCTGCCTCAATTCTGCTTGTCTTAACCAAACGCAAGAGCCTATTCTAGAAAAGAAGAACAAAATGAAAAATAGAAAGAGCCGGGCGAAAGTTCGTCCGGCTCTTTGGCGTAGAGACTTTTTTTCCCCTAAACACATCGGTACTTTTTTTGGCGCAGTGGTTTATGTCATTGCCGTGCTGGTCCTGATCCAATTCGTTTCTTTGCAGCTCATCCTTGGTTTTTATGAAAATTCTGTTCCGACTGCCGAAGCTGCGACCAATGGAAAAAGCTTTCAGCTAAAAACAGCAGCTACAGGTTTGCCTGTACGCATCCTGATCCCGAAGATACGGGTCAATGCCCTGATTAACCAAGTGGGCCTGGTCGCAGATGGCTCAATGGGCGTACCCAAACTGCCGCGCGACACTGCTTGGTATAAGCTGGGCCCTAAGCCAGGAGAAGCTGGCAGTGCGGTCATTAGCGGGCATGTGAATTGGCTATATGGCGCCAAAGGCTCGTTTGAATACCTCAAAGTCTTAAAGCCTGGCGACAAAATTGTTGTTCAGAACGACAAAGGGGAGAGTATCTCATTTGTTGTGCGCACAAGCCGAACACTAGACCGGGAGGCAAACGCTACAGATGTATTCTATTCGTATGATGGAAAAGCTCATTTGAATCTCGTTACTTGCGCCGGTGCTTGGGACAAGACTGCTAAAGCATATTCAAAACGACTCGTAGTGTTTGCAGATAAAGTTACGAAATAGCTAATTTAAGCTTTTTCGTCCATGGTGTCTTGGATGGCTTTTAGGATTTCATTTCGGCCTTTTCCGCTGATATTTGAATGCAAAATAAGCTCAACTCCAGGGTAGCCAGCCTCCAGTGTACGCAATAAATTCGCTGATTCGGAATTGGACAGTTTGTCAGCCTTGTTCAGGATCAGGACAAAAGGCGTGCCATTGGATTTCAGATAATTCAGCATTTCGCGGTCCAAGTCTGTGGCGCCTATGCGCGCATCAATAATCAAAAAGACCAGCTTCAACTGTTCAGTCAGCCCAAGATAATCATTCAGCATGTTCAAGAACTCTTCGCGTTTGTCTTTGGAGGCCTTGGCATAGCCATAGCCCGGCAAATCAACCAGGAAAAATTTGTTGTCAACGTCAAAAAGATTGATGGTTCGCGTCCGGCCCGGCTCAGCGCTCACGCGCGCCAGGTTTTTTTGATTGCACAAATGGTTGATCAGCGAAGACTTGCCCACGTTTGAACGCCCAACAAAAGCCACCTGGGGCTTTTCGCTCCGCGGCAGATCCTCCAGCTTGGTCAGGCTTTTCAGGAATTTGACTTGCATGCGTGAAGCATAGCCTTAAAAGGGGAGAATGACAACCAATCCTACTTATCCAGCAACTTCTTGTCTTGAGGCTTCTTAAGACCCACCTTCGTTGAAACTACGGCGGGCAGGTAGTTTGTTTTAGATACGACAGACCGTCCCAATAACTTTTCCAGATTCTTTCTTGCGCCGCCGGCAATATCGCCGCCGGCCTTGGCATCGCTCTTGAGCTTTGTGATTCCTTTTGAATCTTCTACGCGATGGATTTCTGTCGTAGACCGCTCCCCGAGCATGGTGAAGATCAGCTCAAAATCATCCATGTGATCGCGGAGGTTCTGGCGTTCCAGTCCTTTCAGTTCTTTGTATTCGCTGGGAGTGACGCCAAACGTGGCCTTTGATATTTCGGCAGTTAGAATCTCATAATCCTTTTCTTCGGCAGCACCGCGTTTTTGCCATTCGTCTGTAAGTTCGTCGCGAATGACTATGCCGCGCATGCGCATCTCTATCCAATCCTCGCTGTAGCCCTTTAGCTTGTAAAGCATCCGCGTCCGCTTTGAGGCCAGCTCTGGATTTTCAATTTCTTGCACGCGCTCATAGCCGACCTTGGCGAGCCAGCGCTTGAATGGTTCGGCTTTGGGTGAGGGGATGGATTGAATGATGCGGAAGATACCCTCGGTATTGGCGCAATTCATACCTTGTTTACCCCCTTCAGTAGGCACCTCAAGGGTATGTACAAACTGTACCCACCCTAGCAAGAGCTCAGGATCCCTTTGTTTCATGCGCTGTATGTATTGTTTCGGATCATTTGAATCAATGAGCGCCAAGACAACGTCTTCAACGACAAACCACCATTCGTTGTCGAGAAGTGTTTTTCTGATTTTTTTGCCCTTAAATAAAGCGATTTGGGTTGTTTCCATATGTGACAATATGGTTAGATATCGACGTTATTGAGAATATTTTAGCACATGTTCTGTTTTTGTTCTAGTGTTTAGAGCAGGTCAAATTGTGGATAAGGTAAATACGCGGGATGACGATCGAAAAGACCCCCTTCTTGAATAGTTGAGCCTTTTTTGTTATTATCCAGGCGCTGGAAAAGCCGAATAGGGGCGTCGTACCCACCTTCGCATAAAGCTACGGCGGGTTAGGTCATCAGATATTTTTAGGGGCGTCGTATAATGGTAGTACGGGGGTCTCCAAAACCTCTAACGCGGGTTCGATTCCTGCCGCCCCTGCCAGCCTTCGCCAAGGCTACGGCTGGCGCAGCCATCAAGAGATAAAACTTGAAGGATGCGCTTGACCTAGATAGGTTTTGCGAAGGCTGGTACGCTATAGTCTGACGAAGGCGAGCCGATTTACATGTTTTTTCGTATACACTCTTAAGCGCCGGAAAGATGGAATTTTATAAAGGTTTTATTTCAAACTGAACATGAAACTCATATTGATCGACGGTGGTCCAGCATCCGGAAAAAATACTCTGGGAGAATTATTAGTTTACAAACTAACTGGACTTGGAGAAAAAGCCGTGCTTTTAGATTTGGACACCTATGTCGAAAAATATAATCCCAAGTGGACATGGGGCAATGAGCAGGAAAAGGAGAAGGACCAGCTCCAGGCAAGAATAGATATTTCTAAAGATATCGATAGATATCTTTTAGATGATGTAACTGCGCTAGTAATTGGAGAAAGATTCCTATCAAAAGACGACGTTCTTCATTTTTTAAAAAGATTAGGAGCGGACCCACCCGTCTATCTTTACCACCTAAATCTTCCTTTCGCTCTAAGGCAGTATAGGCTACATCAAAGAGGCCCTCATTCATTGATTGACTTAGAGAAAGACCAAAGGGATCGTGATGCGGTTACTGAATGGCCGGGATGCGTTTATGATAACGTACATTCTCCTGAAGAGGACGCCTCTCGATTGTTATCGTTCATTCAGGAAGGTAAAGGCGCGTTCGAAAATGAAGTCTCTCAAAAAGACAGCGATGAACTGAAGCGTCAACATGGGTTAAAGCTGAAGTAATCTCGGTTTACAAGAAATATCCGCAACAACAAGCGGATATTTTGTTAAATGCGAGAATCCAAGAACCTTTTCAGCAAAGAAATGATCTGTTAAGATTCCATCAAATCTTATGCTGCTCATAAAAGCTTCAGTCGGACCAAGTAAAATTCAAGGACTTGGAATCATTGCAAGAGCGTTCATCCCAAAAGGAACCGTCGTCTGGAGATTCACCCCTCAATTCGATATGATTTTCGACAAGGATTCCCTAGCTCTATTGACTGAGCTCCAGAAGGATACTGTTCTCCATTACACATATCTAAACAAAAAAACTAAAAAATACACGCTCTGTTGTGATGATGCGCGTTTTTTTAATCACTCAGAAAATCCGAACACGATTTGCGTAGATACTGATAATGATGAGGAGGGACTCGATGTAGCTGCGAGAGATATACCAGAAGGCGAAGAGCTTACCTGCAATTATGATGACTTCGATATGGAGGCTTTCAAAAAGTTACACCGCTAGTTTTCTGTGAGCGTGTATTTTCACTAAGATGGAAAAATCAGGCTGAACCGCCCGTTCTTGGTAAAAGCATGCTATAGTGCATACAGTTAACTAACTGCTGTGGTGCGATTTTTAACTCTACGTGCCAGCCAGCTGTAATAAAACATCTATGAAAACACTTGAAAGTGTTTCAGTTGGCATAGCAGTTCTCTCCTTTGTGTTCGCCCTCACTGGGCCGATGGCCGCACTCGCGGCCGGTCCTGCAGCAGTAGATCTTGGAACAGCGGGTAACTTCGTGATTTTGACAAAGTCAGGAATCTCAACCACCGGAGTCACCTCGATTACTGGAGATATCGGAGTGAGTCCGATTGCCGCCAGTGCCATAACTGGATTCGGATTAACCATGGATGTCTCGAATACATTTTCGACGTCAGCTCTTGTGACCGGAAAAGTATATGCCTCCGACTATACGGCTCCTGTGCCGGCTACAATGACCACGGCGATAAGCGACATGCAAACCGCATACACTGATGCCGCGGGGCGGACTTTGCCTACAGCGACTGAGCTAGGTGCCGGTAATATTGGCGGGATGACACTTGCTCCCGGGCTTTATAAATGGGGTACTAATGTGACAATCCCAACGGATGTTACCCTCTCGGGCGGCGCCAATGATGTTTGGATTTTCCAGGTCGCGCAAAATTTGATAGTGAGTTCAGCGGCGCACGTTATCTTGAGCGGCGGCGCAAAGGCGGCTAACATCTTTTGGCAGGTCGCCGGCCAAACAACGCTTGGAACGACAGCCGTCTTCAACGGGAATATTTTGGATCAAACGGCGATTGTGTTAAACACGGGCGCTGTTTTGAATGGAAGAGCTTTGGCCCAGACAGCCGTGACTCTTGATGCGAATTCAGTCACAATTCCTTCTGGTGCTGTTTCGTCTCCAACCCCCACTCCTGCGCCTACTCCAGCTCCAGCGTCAACGAGTACGGTATCGTCTGGCGATGGTAGTAGCGGCGGCGGCAGCAGCAACAGCAGTGGCGGAAGCAATCTCGGAAGCTCCACTTCCTCGGTCCTCACCCAGCAACAAAATAACCTAGCCAATCTCAAGACAATCGGCATCTCTATCAATGCGCTTGTGAAGCTTCCGTGTCTCACGAATTCAGCTTCGCTTGATCAAAATAATGTTTGCAAAGCTGTATATTACGTCGGCACCGACGGTAAACGCCACGCATTCCCGAACAGCAAAGTCTATTTCTCGTGGTATCCCGACTTCTCCCAGGTTCAATTGATCAGCTCTTCTCAGCTCGCCACCATCCCGATTGGGGCGAACGCTACCTACAAACCCGGCGTGAAGATGGTTAAGTTCACGACTGATCCCAAGGTCTATGCGGTCGACAAGGGTGGGGTTTTGCGCTGGATTAAGACCGAAGCCGCGGCGGTTTCCATCTATGGCTCCGCCTGGAACAAGAACATTGACGACATCAGCGATTCCTTTTATGCGAACTATAAGTTCGGAGCTGATATCTCAGGCTTGTCCGACTTTAATCCAGCAACTGTCCAGTCTTCAGTCAAGCTGCTAAGTGATAGTTTGCAGATGTGAATTAGTTGAACTTTAAAAAATCTGCTAGGCAAAGTCTGGCAGATTTTTTATATTGCGTGCAATAGGCATACAATACTGCCATGTACGGCCTAACTAAAGACGAAGAGCGCTTGTTGCGTAGCTTGAACTCGCCTGGAAAAATCCAGGATTATTTGGATCACATTCCCATCAACTTTGAGCCCGGAGGAGATACATGCCTGTCCCCGCGCCGAGTGATCCGCGAAAATCGGGCGCATTGCATTGAGGCTGCCATGCTGGCTGCTGTAGCTTTTCGCCTTAATAACGAGCCGCCCCTGGTCTTGCATCTGGCGAGCTGTGCGCACGATTTTGACCATGTAGTCACCTTGTTCAAGCGCCAAGGCTGTTGGGGCGCGGTTTCAAAAACCAATCACGCTGTCCTGCGCTATCGCGAACCAGTGTATCGGACTTTGCGCGAATTAGCCCTCTCGTATTTTCATGAATATACGGACGACAACGGACGCAAGACCTTGCGTAGCTATTCCTTGCCCATCAAGCTTTCGCGCTTTGATAAAATGGGCTGGATCACGAATGAAGATGATAATTGGGACATTGCCATCCATCTCGCCGAGTCCAAGCACTTCCCGTTACTCAATCGTTCCCAAATAGCCGCGTTGCGCAAAGCGCACCCGACCGAAATCAAAGCCGGGGAGATAGTGGAGTGGGAGAAAAAATAACAATTTCATCAACTTTGACGAAAGACAGTTCATATGTTAATCTAAAGGTAATCTTAGATTTAACCTGAATTTATGAACAATATAATCGGTTTGAAGGATTTGCGGGAAAATTTGGGTGTGTATGAGAAGCGGATCGCAAGCGGGCAATCGTTTATCGTCATGAAACGCTCCAGGCCGATTTTTGCGATTGGGCCTGTTGATGAAGAGGGGTGGGAGACGGTGATCGATTTCACGAAATACCGCAAAGGCGGCATTCCGGCCAGCGAGTTGATCAAGATTCTGAAAGATCTCTGATATGGTGGACAGGATTCGAAAAACGCTCAAACTTCTTTCATTAAAGCAGCAGACTCAGCTTCTGGAAGTTATACAGAGAATCAGGTCAAACAATTTGAGCGGGCTTGATGTCAAGAAACTTCAAGGACGAGACGATGTCTATCGCGTTCGAAAAGGGCTGTTTCGCGTCATCTTCCGCAAAATTCCAAATGCAGAGAATACGATCATTGCCGTGGAACGCCGTAACGATACGACTTATAATGAGTGCTGATACAAAAAGACCCCCTTGCGGAGGTCTTTTATTGTTGCAATGTAAGACGTTTATTGGACGCGCTTTACGTTGACAGCGGCCGGGCCCTTTTCGCCTTGCTCGACTTCGAAAGTGACATTGTCACCCTCGCGGAGCTCGTCAAAAGTGACGTCGACCAATGACCTGCTGTGAAAAAACAAGTCCTTGGCTTGGCCTTCTGCACCGATGAAGCCAAAGCCACGATCGGTCAACTTCTTGATAACACCATTCATAGGTTTATACGAAGTAAGAAAATTGCTAAGTTAAGTTATATTTATGAACTTCGACGACGCTTCACAATAAACGCAATTTCATGGCCATATAATAGCAGGTTTTGGCTTAAAAGTCAATAGAATGGCTTAGCCACACCCCAATTCCTTGCCATTTTAGCCATTTTATGCTTAAATGTACTCCTTTTCCCATGGACCACGGCAATGTAATTATCCGCTTCAGCGACGTCACTTTTGGCTACGACGAAGACCATTTAACCCTCGAAGAGGCCAGTTTTTCAGTGCGCGAAAACGCCAAAGTCACGGTCATGGGCCAAAACGGAGCTGGCAAAAGCACTATCTTCAAGCTTTTGACTGGCGCGCTTAAGCCGACTGAGGGTGGAGTCTTTATTACTAAAGGCGCGACCATTGCCACGGCACTCCAGGTCATTCCGCGCGACAGAATGCGAGAGACTGTCCAGGAATATTTTAGCCATGCATTTACCGAACAGATTTATGATCTGGATCGTCGCATTTCAGATGTCTTGGAAGTAGTAAATCTGACTGCGCCGCTTGATAAAAAAATCAGCGAGTTTTCGGGCGGCCAGCAAGCCCGCCTTTTGCTGGCATATGCCTTGATCCAAAAACCTGACATTCTTTTGCTGGACGAACCGACCAATAATCTGGACAAGGCTGGCATTGAACACCTTACCGGATATTTGATGATGTATCCCAAGACAGTCTTGGTCATTTCCCATGATGCGGATTTTTTGAATGCATTCACTGAAGGTGTTTTGCACTTGGACATCTACACCCACAAAGTTGAGCAATATGTGGGCAACTATCTGAACGTGGTAGAGGAAATCTCAGCGCGCTTGGAACGCGAACGCATGAAAAATGCGCGTTTGCTCAAGGATATTCAGGACCGCAAAGACAAGGTAAACTTTTTCGCCAACAAAGGCGGCAAGATGCGCAGGCTGGCCAGCAAATTGCGCGACCAGATAGAAGTCGCTGAAGATGAGATGGTGGATGTGCGCCAGGAAGACAAGACCATCAATGATTTCACGATTCCGTCCCAGGAATTTGACCAGCCGCTTGTTACTATCAAATCCCTTAAGGTCATCAAAGACCATGCCCCGCATTTTGCCGAAGTTGATCTTGTTCTGCGCAAAGGCCGCCGCATTCTCGTGTCTGGGCCGAATGGTATCGGCAAGAGTACGTTATTGCGCACCCTAGCCTTGGAAAAAGATGAAGGCGCTGTCATTGCCGAAGGCGTACGTGTCGGTTATTACCGCCAGGATTTTTCTGGCTTGGATTTTGATAAAACAGCATATGATACTTTGCTGGAGGTCATGGACGCGCCGTCAAACGAGTACTTGCGTTCCGTAGCTGCCCAATTCCTCATCACATCCAATCTGCTTAAGAGCAAAGTCGGGTCCTTGTCAGAAGGGCAAAAAGGCTTGCTGTGCTTTGCGCGCTTCGTATTGCAAAAGCCTGGTTTGCTCATCCTTGATGAACCCACCAATCACATCAACTTCCGCCACATCCCTGTGATTGCCAAAGCCTTGGAAAACTACAAAGGCGCAATGATCCTGGTCAGCCACGCCGCAGAGTTCGTCAGCCAAATCCATTTTGACGAGATACTGGATTTGGGGACGTTGAAGGTAGAATGATGTGGATTTCGCGTAAAATAAAAAACGCACCTTGTCGGTGCGTTTTTTTAGATTCTTTTTACAGAATCTTTTCGCCACGAATCACTCTTACCAGAATCACGATAATGGCTATAACGAGCAAGATGTGAATAAAGCCTCCGAGCGTGTACGACGTAATCATGCCAAGTAACCACAGCACGATTAAGATGATTGCAATAGTCCACAACATATGTGCTATAAGTTAGTTGGATTAAGCCTATCTTTACCATACGCGAATAAGGCAAGAGCGTCAATAAATATCTTTTATCTAGGCTTCGTGATACGGTTAAATCATATGAAAACGACCCTCATACTACTCATCTCTATCGCCTTGCTTGGCGCCGGATGTTCAACTAACCAAAACCTGACAAACAATACAACCAATAATCCACCAACTAACTCAACTACCAACCAAGCAGCAGAACAGCCTGCGAGTGGAACGTCGCTTGATTTAAGCGGCAAGGGGCTGACCTCGATTCCAGCATACGTTTTTTCCATGAGCAACTTGGAATATCTTGATTTGTCTAACAATAAGTTGACTGGCGCGCCTCAATCCCAGATCGGACAGCTCAAGAATCTCAAGTCACTTAATCTGAGCGAAAATCAACTGACAGGTTTGCCGGCTGAACTCGGACAGCTCAAAAAATTAGAGACGCTCAATGTCTCTCATAATAGTCTGACAGGCCTGCCAAACGAACTAGGCAATCTGACTCAGCTCAAGACTTTTGATGTTTCCGGCAACTCCTACTCAACCCAGGACTTAGATGGCATTGCTGCCAAGCTCACCAAGACGCAAATCAGGCATTGATCAACTTTATTGCTTTTGTATCGCAACAGCCCCGTGTTATAATGGGGCTATTGTTTTATGAGCGTGAACCCATTTGAATTAGCGGCGCCTAAAAAAGAATTGCCAAAAGAGCTTCAGGCTTTGTTTGACGATTATTTCGTTCACTACATCGCAGGCCTGAATTGTTACGGAGACTGCAAAGCGAGCGATGAGGCGGCGGATAAAGCCCTGAAGAAATTGATAGGCTACTTGTGTGCGCAGAAAGGTTTGCCGGCTGATGGGCTAGAGGAAGGCCGCGGCGAATATGTCATTTACTTGTCTGATGATCGGAAACTAGAAAAGTCCGTGGCAGTTGATTTTGAAATGTTGGACTATAGCGAAGACTTAGGTGAGATATCTTTTAGTCTTGATGCGCGTTATAGAAATGATTCAGCTCAGGACTGGAAAGAGAAGTTGAAGCTTAAAGCGTCTCCCCAAGCTCAAGAAAAATTGAAAGTCTTCAGAGAAGAAGAAGAGCGAAAGCGAACAGCTGAGGGAAAGGAGAGGAGGATGCAGTATGACAAATATCTGCCTGGCGCGCTTTCATTCTTGCGTTCGCACGGCAATGGCCTGATTAAGCACGATGAACTGGGGGCCTTGGAACCAATGCTCAAAAACTATTTCAGATGGAATCCTGGAGCTGAAGATTCAATCCAAATCGGGTTGGACGAAGATAATTCGCAGTGGGTCATTAAATTGCTTCATCCCAATGGCAGTGTGTACGACGTGTTTGCCATTGACGACAAGATATAAAAAAAGGGGAGAGAGTCCCCTAAACTGAGTCGCTAGCCTCGAAAGCGCGCTGAACACGCTGGATGTATTCGAAGTCTTCAGGTTGAAGATTGAGGTCGCCAGCCGTGATGGGTTTGGAGCGCATGTACCAAGGCGCATCTTTCGTCGCCCACATGGCAGGATCAGGGTCCAGGCAATTAGTCACAATCTGGAGGTGTTCGGATGCGCACTTGTCCACCAGGAGCTCGTGAAGAGACTTCTTCATCAAGCTCTTGTAGGCATTGTTCACTCGCTGCAGATCCGCGGCAAAGAGCCATTGCCGAACTTCTGCGGCACTTGAACCGATTTCTTGGATATCAAGCTCGAAATTCCCACCAAGCAGAACCAGCTCGCGGACTTTTGAGACACGTCCTTTGCGGCAGTGTTTCACGTAGTCCCTGCCAAACTTCAGAACCAGCTCGCGAACCTGGTCGCCATTGATGCCCAAGATTTGGTGGGTCAAGGGTAGAACCATGTCCAAATCATCCGACGAGACCTTGCCCAGCTCGCCGATGAGCGCATGCCTGGGTTTTGGTCCGCAGAAGATGACCAGGAAGTACTGACACGCTTCCACATCGCTGTGGATGTCGTGCAGCCAATTTTGCCCGCGTCGGCAAATGTCCATGGCATTTTGCGCCTGACTGCACAAAAACCCCAGGATTTTCGTGCGGATTTGCTCGCGGGTAATTCGCCCGTGGTTTTTGATCACGCCCTGGCAAAATGGGGTCCAGAGGCCCTTTCTGTCACACAGCTCCTTGGCCAGGTTGTCTGCGTACAGGAAATCGCCACGCAAGCACTCGTCGTATCTTATGAGAGAAATCGCAAGTCGTTCTTCAATCGTGTTCGCCATCTCTTCACCTCGTGTCAAAGTAGGGCTTTGTTGTACGCTAAAAAAGGGATTGTGTCAATGCTCTCCACAACCGCTCATCTTTGACAATAACCCATTTTTCTGCTAAGCTGGCGCAATGAATACATTTACTACTCAGTTACCTCCGGGTTTTTACGGGCTTGGCATCGCGCCAAAGCTTTTGGGAATTTTGGATAAACTCAAATATAAGGTCCCAACCCCCATCCAACAGCAATCAATACCTATTGCAATTGAAGGCAAGGATTTGATGGGCATTGCCCAGACCGGTACTGGCAAAACATTGGCTTTTGGCATTCCTTTGATCCAGCGTTTGTCACAAGAAAAGGGGATTGGCTTGGTGCTGGCCCCGACACGCGAGCTGGCTTTGCAGATTGATGAGACATTTAAAGAGCTTGGCCGGACTATTGGCCTGCGTTCAACCGTACTCATCGGCGGAGCATCCATGTTTAAGCAGATCCAAGAAATGAAACGTAAACCGCACGTGATTATTGCTACTCCTGGCCGCTTGAACGACCATTTGGAGCACAGGACCGTGAGATTGAATGACGTATGCGTGCTTGTCTTGGATGAAGCAGACCGCATGTTGGACATGGGCTTTGAACCGCAGATCAGGCGCATTTTGCAGACCTTGCCCAAAGACCATCAGACCATGCTTTTTTCAGCCACCATGCCTAGCCAGATCGTGAAAATGGCCAGCTCTTATATGAAGATGCCGGTCCGCGTTGAGATTGCACGCGCAGGCACGGCCGCTGAAAACGTTTCGCATGAAGTTTACGTTGTGAGCAAGGAAGACAAA
>JBAYJJ010000019.1:0-25239 GCA_041665165.1 Patescibacteria group bacterium
CGATATCAACCTTGTACATTTCTTTGGGATTGGCCACATCACTCACATCAAACACAGCCATCTTAATGCCTTGATACCAGGCAAAGGATTGCTCAGGCGCATCAGATGCGTTCTTGCCCACGCCAATGATATGCGTAGCATCCATGGGATGCAGATAGTCTGAATAGCCAGGTATTTTGAGTTTGCCCAAAATAGACGGCTTGAACGCATCTGACAGATCGAGCACGAACAAGGGATCTACTTTTTTGAATGTAACCACATAGCCGCGGTCGCCCATAAAGCGGACTGAGTAGATTTTCTCACCCGGCGCCATACCTTCCAATGTGCCGGTCAGTTTCATGTCAGAGGATAAGACATATACATTGTTGGTTGAGGGCACGCGGCTATCCCAAACCTGACCTTTTGTAGTCGCCAACCGCAAATTGCCTTTGTATTCGTCCATGGAAAACTGATTAAGCAATGTGCCAGGCACAGAAGATTGGGCTTTATAATTTATTTGGCCGTTCTTGATGGCGAATTTGTAGACAACTGTCTTTTGCGTGTTCCAAGAATCAGGATTCAAGCTGTCGCGCACTGGATTGGAGACGTATTCTTGGCGCGCAACATATAAATTGTCGGTTGATGAGTAGATTGTCTGGCCTGTACCCAAGATAAGCTTGCGATTGATCGTGCCTTGGCCTGAAATCGGCAAAGAAGCCACGACCAGAAAGTCGCGCGAGGGCTGAGGGTCATAATACAAGACATCAGCGCAGCCACCCATGGCCTTAAACGTCTTGCCTGCCTTACTGTCTTTGAAGGCTGGAACCAAATCCCCTTCTTTAGCCTGCAGAGAAAGCGGATCGTAAGGCGAATACGAGTTCATTATCAGATAGACATTGCCGCTGATCATCCTACTGCTGGCGATCGAACCATCAAACTCAACTGTCCTGAGCATTTTTGGTTTGCTCCTATCCGAAATATTCCAAACTTGGGCTACGGTCACGTTGTTGCTGCGCCATTGAGGCATGAGTGCCTTGCCGATCGCATTATTGCGCAACATGGGCATAGGGTAAACCTGATTTTCATATTTGTTGCCAATCACCATGACCCTGTCTTTTTCTACGTACAAATCTTGCGCATAAAAACCATCTTCTAATTTTGTAGTTGAAACCAGCTTAGCCTGATTAGCCGGCGCAATCCTGGAAATCAAAAGCTGATTATTGGAAAGATGATAAGCATAGCTGCCGTCAATCTTAACCAAATCAGCTTCGTCCACGCCCTCAACCTGTACATTAGTGGTCGAGTAGTCAGCACTATTATCCTCGGCTGCGCCGCTGGCTGCCATCATAGGCATAGCAGTGGGCAGAGCCAATGATTTTGTATTAAAAATTCCGCGCCCCATGTTCGCTGTCTGCGCATTTGCGATCCTAGCCTTCAGATCCGTGCAAGAGGCGATTTTTTGGATGCCTTGGCCAGGATTTTGGACCTTGTATATCGGATTAATTAAATTCGCGACTGGTGCAAAGCTCAACCCAGCCGAAATAAGGCTGGTGACGGCTTTGATAAATAAATTTGGTATGTCCATATTGTTAAATTACACTCTTAGTTTAATGGTATAGGTATAAAAACGCCAATGCGACACGCTTGATGACAAAATCCGAAAACCTGAATGCAAATCAAATCAAAAAGCCGAAAAACAAGATGACCAAAATGCCCAACACGATCCTATACCAGGCAAAAGGCTTGAATGTATGTTTGCTTATGTAGCCAATGAACCACTTGCTGACGATAAATGCGGAAATGAATGATGCTACAAAGCCGACTGCCAGATATCCGAACTCAGGACCGGAAATCGGGGCTTTGTATTTGAGCAGAGAATAGGCTGAGGCCGCGATCAAAGTCGGCACGGCCAATAAAAACGAGAAGCGTGCTGCAGCAGGCCTAGCATAGCCCAAAAGCAAAAGCGCAATCATAGTAGCTCCAGACCTGGATGTGCCAGGCACAAGAGCCAAAGACTGGGCCGCGCCGATGACCAAAGCATCTTTATAGGTCGGCAAAGAATCATTGGATGTTTTTTTCAATCCGAACCTCTCGATCAGCAAAAACACTATGCCATAAAAGACCAAAGCTGCAGCCACTACCCAAGGCGTGAACAGATATTCTTGCGCTAAGCTGCCGAACAAGGCTCCGATGATGGCCGTTGGTACGAAAGCGACCAAAATCGCTCCCCATTTGCTTTTCAATTCACTCAGATTCCATTTATCTGGCCACAGGCTCTTCCAAAATAAGATGATCACGGCCAGAATCGCACCAGACTGGATGACGACATCAAAAAGCTTGGTGAACTCAGGGCTGAAATAAAACCAGTGGTTGAAGATTATCAAATGCCCGGTTGATGAGATGGGCAGAAACTCGGTCAGACCTTCAACAATGCCCAAGACAGCAGCAGAGATGTAGTTCATCATATTTATTTTTTGTCATCTTCCTTATTTTCAATGCGGCGATACGGTTCTTTTTGTTCAACATACTTGTTGACCTCATACAGCAAGTACCAGACGACCAGTACATCAAGCCCGATATCATCCAACCAGCCGATAAACGGCAAAAAATCCGGGAACAAGTCCACGGGCCAAATCAGATACAGCAAAGCCAGGCCCACGGCCACTTTTGGCTTCCAATCTGTCTTGGGATCCCTGAAATATCCGACGATATTCTTCCAGTCCGGGATAAATGAATGCGATCTGCTCATAGATAGACTTTAACGCTTATCGTCAGTTCCATCAAATCTTGATTTTATTGAGCTTGTTCTGGAGCTCTTTATAGTCCATGCTCACCAGATAGAAGTCATGGAACAGATTCATGGCTGTAATGTTCCGCATATCAGCACGCGGCACAATCATCAAATGCAGATGCTTGACTGTGCCTCCGGCATTAGGGCCGATGTTCATGGCCAGATTGAAGGAATCCGCGCCAAACGCTTTTTTCAGAATCTTCTGTGTCCTGACCAGGACGCCGGGGAAATCAGCCCACTCAGATGCATTAAGTTTTGAAGTATCATCAACGCACCTTTTCGGGACAATCATCAGATTCCCGTTCATGTATGGATATTTGCAGGCCAGGACCATCCAATATTTGCTCTCAAGCGCTTTTATTTCCTGATCCTTGATTGTTCGCTTGTCGCAAAACGGACAATCGCCAGTCTGATACTTCTTTTTATAACCTGCCCTCTTTTTTTCGAGAATTCTCATATTTTTCAATTAAAAAAGCCATGCATATCCTAGCACGGCTAAACGAGTTGGCCAATCAAGCGCCATGCCCATATTTGGCCACGATGTCCTGGATGATTCCCGAGGTGTGGGTCTGAGACATGGAGGGGATTTGTATGATCCTGATGTCCATGGGGTTAGCAATACCAAAACGCTTGTGCTCCGGATCCTCTGTGTAGGTCGGAGAAATCACCAGAATGTTCGGATAGACTATTTTCACAAGGCTTTCAAGATCATCAAACAAGAAGGCATGATCCACGCTGGCCAAACCAGCAATGGTTCGCAGACGTATGGCCTGATCCAGGATGGGGCGTTTGCTCCCCTTTTGGCTGCGCTGGACGCGGGCGTTGGTATCCACTCCCACGAACAGAGCATGTCCCCAATTAGCTGCATTCTCCAAGTAGGTTACATGCCCATCGTGCATGAGGTCCCAAACACCTGTGGTCAACACGATCGTCTGCTTCTTGAGACGAAGGTCTTTGACCCTATCCTCGATCTGATCCCACACTAGAATCTTCAAAGAGCTGTCTTGCTGCATCCGCAGACCTCCTTTCATGCAGAAATATATACCACAGGCATTGCGGGGTCAACTTCACTAAAACCCCTCTCTTGGATTAAGAGAGGGGCTGGGGTGGGTTAAGGCTAACTTTTTATTTATACCAAAACTTCAGAGGGCCAACAGGCAAAATATACATTTTGAATGTGTCGATTGGCACCACCTGCTCTTGCGTGCCATAAGCATAAGCCGCGACTTGGTAAGGAGGGAAGATAAAGTTGATGCCCTGATCAGTCAGGTTGAAATCCTTATAATTGTCTGTTGTAGGGTTTGTACCTGTCTGAAACCAGTCAGCCAAAGGCTGGCCATCTTGCTGGAGCTTGTTGCCCAATTCAGCTTTGACGTATTTTGCCATTGCCCCCAGATAATCTGACGTGGGCCTGAAGATGTCAGCCAAGCCTAAAAACTTTGGGGTGCTCGTATCATACAAGAATGTTTTGTATGTAGTGTTAGGGTGCGCACCGCCCGTGAATTCCTCCTTTTGCATGACCACGCTGATCAAGCCATTCTGATTATATGGAATCTTGTAATAAAAGTTGATGTACCAAGGGCCCGGGCCTGGGTAGCTGGCTGCAGCTTGCGCATCTTTCTTGAATTGAGCGACTTCTGCATCTGCGAATGACTTTATTTTTGCATTGAAGATTATTGCAATCGATGACCTAGCTCCATTCATGACAGGATATTTCACATTGATCTCGGAATACCTGGTCTTGGATGTGATGACGCCATCCTTGAAATCATAAGTCACAGCCGCCTTTGGCACGAGCTTGGCTGTAGCCAGAATCTGCTTGATCGACTGCGTGTCGCGCGCTTCGTCAAACGAAATGCATTTGAAACCCGTGCCCTCGTAATTGCCGCAATTGACCGAATGGATCGTGAATTTGAAGAGCACGAGTTCATTATTGCCCATGGGATATGTGTAGGCAAAAGTGCTGTAGAGATTGCCCGCGCCAGCATCGCTGTAAGCAGTCCTAGAAAACTCATAATCGCCGATGGTCTGCCTTTGCACTTTAAGGTCCAAACTAGGCGTCCAGCCATTCTCATAATAAAAGCTGTCGTTTATCACTGGTTTGCCATCCTGGGACTTTGCGTCAAGCTTGACCTTAAAGACATCCAGCTGCATTTCAGGGATTGACTTGGCTGTAGGATCGCTAACTGTCTGGCCTAAATCATAGCTCACGATCACATCTGTATATCCGTTTTGTTTGGTCGTAGCTGTCACTTCTTTGGCAGTCGAAGGGTAATTAAACGCTATGCCCTGCATTTCATCCTTATATGCCAACCATTTCGCCTCCTCAACAGGTGGCTTGACCTGGACTTGATTATTGTCCGGCTGTGGATTGGGCGTTTGCTTGTTTGTAACAGAACATCCGGCTCCAAATAGAGCCAAGGTGGCAAAAAACGCAATAAATTTAAGATTTTTCATAGTGTTTTGATTATACAGCTTATAACGCTAAAGCGTAAAACTTGTGTCATATAAAAAAGCCTGGACTCAGTAATCCAGACAGAGGCATTAGAAGTCTAGGCGCCTTCGTCGCCGCGGACGGAAAGCTCGCATTGGAGGGGGCGGCGGTGCCTTCTTAGCTTCCTCCACCAACTTGTCGTATTCTTCCCGTGTAATCGTTTTCTGACCTGAAAGCGAAAACGCCTTGTCCCCGCTGCGCGACTCGTAGCAGACGGCATTCGCAACAATGTACTCGTTGTTCTGCTTGCCGACGATTGTAACATACGTCTTATCCGTATCATGGTTATGATGACGCGGAAAATATTCATGCTTCAAGACGGCGACCTCTGTGATTCCACGATCCGCATAGTCCTTGGCCAAAATCATCCGACCCTCCTTTTGTGTGCAGATAATATGGCACAAACTCATGAATTAATCAAGCCTTGGCCTGTTGGCGCGTTTTAAGAATCAAGCGTCCCAGGCGGATCTCGTCATAGCTGTAACTCTCGCCCAAAATGACGCTGGCTAGGGACAGAAAATCACTATTGGTTTTATCAAAAGCCTGTTTAATGCAGATTAGGCGATCAGCCGGAAAAACCAGATGAGATGCATCAAGCTCCGCCCCTTGCATCAAAGCGTTTTCCAAATGATACAAGACACGGCTGATTTTTATGCAACGCATTGTTGCAATGCGCTCAATGGCCATCTTTTCTTTAAAGAGGCCGACTGTGGTCAGGATCGTGTCAGACAAAGTGCGCAGTGCTCTTGTCCTGCCGAATGACTCGACTACCGCAGCCTTGCGCTCCCCTATTCCCCTGGGCTCGGCGTATTTGCGGATCGCACTGCTGAACTCAGCGCCGTACTGCGCCAGCTTTTCGCGCCCAATGCCAAACACATGCGACATGCCTTCCAGGCTTTGCGGATACCAGCGCGCCATGTCCTGCAAAGTCCGGTCACCAAAAATTACATATGGAGGCACATTGTGCTTTTCGGCTAAATTACGGCGCACGACCCTTAGATGTTCAAACAGTTCGTGGTCAAACTCAGGTACGTCAATGCTCTTGAATACTCGCGCCTCTGCTTTTGGCGCGCAGATGTCGCATGCCCTGCAATTTGTCTGGCCATATTTTTCGCCGAAATAATTCAGCAAAAATGTCCTTCGACAACCCTCTTGCTCGCAATATCTGATGATCTCATCCAACTGGCGGTAAGCGCGGGCGCGTTCGACCGGATCTGGAATGTCTTTGATGAAAAAGTTGTGCTTTGCACGATCGCCCCTTGAAAAAAACAATAGGCATTCGCTTGGCAAACCGTCGCGGCCAGCACGCCCCGTCTCTTGATAGTAACCTTCAACTGATTTTGGCAAATTCATGTGCGCAATCAAACGCACGTCGGGCTTATCAATGCCCATGCCAAAGGCAATAGTCGCGCAAATCACGGGAGTTTTATCGCGAATGAACTCATCTTGGATGTGCGTACGCTCCTCGGACGACAAACCTGCGTGATATGCCGCGGCATTGATGTTATTGGCGCGTAAATCAGCCGCGACTTTTTCCGTGCTCTTCCGCGAAAAGCAGTAAATGATGGCAGACTGACCCGGATGCGCACTAATCTCCTGCACCAGCCGCTCAAATGAATGTTTTTTGGGGAAAACGCGGTACGTGAGGTTTGGCCGGTCAAAGCTGGAACGGAATATGCGGCCGTTACCAAGCTTGAGCTGCGAAATAATATCCTCTTGCACGCGCGCATTGGCCGTGGCTGTGAGTGCCAGGACCGGAACTTGAGGAAAGCGCTCGCGCAGATTAATCAAATTGCGATAATCAGGCCGAAAGTCATGACCCCATTCGGAAATACAATGCGCCTCATCCACGGCAAACAGACTGATTGATAGATGTTGCAAAAAATCGAGGACGCGAGGCATGGCCAAGCGCTCGGGCGCGAGATATAAAAGCTTCAGCTCGCCTCGTTTGGCCGCTTCCTCAACTTCCCTGTTCTCAAGCGGAGTCAGTGAGCTGTTCACAAAGGCCGCGGAAATGCCGTTGGCACGCAAAGCATCCACCTGATCCTTCATGAGCGAGATTAAAGGTGAAATAACGACTGTCAAACCTGGAAATTTAAGCGCTGGCAACTGATAGCACATTGATTTACCGCCGCCTGTCGGCATCAAGACCAGCGCGTCCCCTCCTGCCAGACAATGATCAACGATTTCGCTCTGCAAAGGACGAAAAGTTTCATATCCAAAATGCTTCTTCAAAAGTTCGAGCATATTTTCATGTAACACTCTTCATGCATCATGTAACAACAGAGTTGATTTAGTGTTATGTGTTACATGTTATATGAGACGTGTCATATAAATAGGATACAAAAAATGGGCTAAAAGTCAAGGGGATAACCCTTTGATTTTAGACTGTAATTTTAGTACAATTAGTGCCATGTACGAAAACGCGGCGCGAAATCTTTCCATTAATCCCTTTGAAGATCTGGAATCCCAAGACCTTCTTAAAGTTAGGTACTACCAAAAAATCAGCTTCCTTGCCCAGCGCTTCATTTACAGTTTGAATGATTTGAACATTTCTGAAATAGAAAAAGAAATCGCAAATGCGGAAAAGAACCCGGATATAAGTTCTCTGGAATCGGAAAACCATGGCCTAGAATCGCTCTTGTGTCTGCTTAAAGGAATCGAGGCTCATGAAAAGGCCGAGGTTTATAACAGCGCCTGGCATGCCGAACTGAGTCGGCAGGCCAATCCCGAAGACCTCACCCGCGAACAGGTTGCGGGTTTATTTGATGCCTTTAAATTCAAGGGGCAAATCGCGGAGGAGGAGAAAAAAGCTTTGGCCGCATATGGCGATTTCCTAAAAATAGGAAATTCCTTAGCTCTGAACGAAAACATCTCTCTTGAGCTTAGCGATGTAAAAATACTAATGAACGATCTATTGACGCGGATAGCTGAACGGATCAAAGACAAAAAAATCAGGAAAGAAAAATTGGATGAACTTGATGTTGAGCTGGCAGACATTGCGCAGGCAACTCCCGAACAGCAAGTCGGCAAGCGCCTAGAAATAGAAGAGCTCTATCTTTTGAGGCAACTGATTCGCTGGGCAGATACCGGGCATCTGGCGACCGTGGCCCACAGCACCCCCCGTTTTGACCTAAACCCAAAACGGAAATCCGTGGATTTGGTGCTCAGCGCGGCCGGCAAAAGCTATCAGTTCCAAATCAAAGCCATCAAAGAAATCGACAATGACACGATCCGCTCCCAACAATCAAGGGTTTTAAGTGAAGCGGCAAAGCAAATCGCGGGGACTGATACTTCCTTATCAATCCTGAATACAGATTCTGTCGACGATCTTTTTCGTGCAGAAATCCGGGGCGAACACGCAGGCTTATCCCAACAGTATTCCGCATTTGGCCCGCTGGCAGAAAGCTTGGATAATAAAAAAAGGCATCCGCTACTGAAAGCCTTAGGCCTTACTGAACAAAATTTTCAACGCGAAAAGATGGCAACTGAAAAAAAGAAGGAACTGCTTGAACAACAAAGAATACAAATGGCTACGAAATTAGAGGAGGAAGTGAAGAGAGAAACTGCGACAATAGAACGTAGAAAAATGATTGCTCAAAAAGAGGCGGAAGCAAGAGCCAAGCTTCAAGCCACGCTTGATGCGCTCAGACAGGCTGAGGCAAGGGCTGCCTTAGAAACCGAAAAACAGAAACAGCATGAACTCCAAAAAGAGATCTCCAGACAAGAAGCAATCAGAGCGGAATTTGAAAGGAAAGTGCTGGAACGGGCCAAGCAGGAGCAAGAAATGGAATTGAGCAGACAGGAGCAAATCAAGCGAGAAGCCGAGGCCAAAGAATACCGCCAAAAACTGAGAGAAGAAGAACTCGCCAGACAAAATGCTGAAATAGCCCGAGCAGAAGAGCTGGAACAGAGGAGGCTTGCCGCAATTCAAGAATCAATCCAAAGACAAAAAGAAAAAACTGAATCCGAACTTAAAAAACAGCGAGAAATCCGAGCTAAGCTGGACGAAGCAATTAAACGCGAAGCCATAAAAAGAGAAGCTGAAGCTGAGGCTAAACGCGAACAAGTACGGAAAGATGCCCAACGCCAAGCTCGAGAAGCAAAAAAACAAGAAAAATCAGACTGGCCGCCGAAAACAATAGCGAATCTTAAAATCGTTTCTCTGCTTGATAAGATGGGCATCTCGCCTGCTGACCCGAATGCTTTTATTGGAGCTAAAAAGGGCTTGATCCGATTATTCGGCGATGCCAAAAAAGGCACGCCTACTGAAGCCGACAAGATCAACCGACAATTCAAAGAGATCTTCCCGACCAAGGAAAGCTACGAGAAGCCGAGCACGGAAAAACTGGAGCAGCTGCGCAGACTTTTATAAAAAAATAGACCTCCTGATCGAAGGTCTGGCTCGTCGTATCGAGTTTTGAGTTATAAGTTGCGAGTTATGAGTGGTTTTCGCGTTCCCAGCGCTCAGCGTCTTCTAGCACTTGGGTCGGCACGGGCAAACCAGCCAGGCGATAAGCCTTGGCCTCGTCTAGATATACGTTGACCATATTGATGCGGATCACGATGACCAATTTAACAGGCAGAACGGTCAACGCTAGTTCGCGGCGTATGATCGCGAGCTCAATTACCGGGCAAAAAGGATGTGAAGGGTCGTTTTCTTTCGGATCCATTGCAACCTGCTTTCAATGACACTCTACACGAAGCGTGAGTTTTGTAAAGAGTCGAACCACACGCGAAAAAACCAGATAGGCAAGGCTTGACAAAGCTGGCTGATTGAGGTATATACAAGCTAAGTGAAACCGGACATTTGCGCTATGCGCAAGCAGAAAGGAAACCCGATGATCCAGTTCAGCTGCCCTTATTGCAACACACGGTTTGCAGACACTGACCCTGGAAAGTTCAAGTGCACTGTATGCGGAAACGTGTTCAGTGTGAGCAATGCCAGCGCTGATGAAAAGAGCGCCTTCCAGAACGTCGGTCTGCCCGGCGAAAAAGCTATCCTCAAGCTGCTTGGGTGGGGCTAGCCCTTTAGACAAATCTCGGCGGGTGTGCAGCAAGACTGTGCGCCCGCTTTTTTGATAAAAAATTATACCGGTTTTCTAAATAAAGCTTCCAGCCATGTTTGGTCGCGTAATTCGCAAGTCTGCATTTTTACGATCTCAAACCTTTTGCCCAAATCCTTAATATCCTGTTCTGAATAAAGATAATACGTCCGAGTGCCAAACTCATCTTCTTTGAAGACCTCTGCATATCGTTCGCCACTCTTCAAAGACAGACGGAAAACTCCACCTGGATTAAGCGCTTCAAATATTTGATTGAATATTTTTTCTGAAATATCTTTCGGTGTGTGAACAAGAGACGCGAACGAGAAAACAATATCCAGTCCTTTAGGGAAAATATACTGCTCAACATCTGCAACCTCAAATCTTGCTTGAGGCACTTTTTTGCGGGCAAGCTCAATCAGTTTTTCTGAAGCATCTATCCCAAGATAATCATTGGTTCTTTTGCAGATCTCAAAAGCATCCCTGCCGTTGCCGCAGCCAATTTCCAAAACTTTAGGGTTGCTTTTCACCAAAGCCAAAGTCTCCTCTATATCAGCCAAACGCACTCCTATGGCATCAAACTTCTCAGCCATGGCCAGGGCGTTATCATTATAAATGCGGACTGAGTTGTTGTTCATGAAATCTGTTGCATAGCTTAAACTACAGAGCCTGCCGTAGCAAGAATAGTCTAAATACGAAAACAGCTCCCAAAAGGAGAGCTGTTTTCGTAGGATCACATCGTGGAGGTTGTTCGGCCCTCACTGATTGATCACCGGCGTACGTGAAAATATTTCACTGATTTCTTTTGAAGACGGGTGCTCTAGGGTAATCGTTTGGTTTGTGCTCAATGACCAACCGGGAGATGTGATAACAAGCAAGCCGTTGATGTCATTGGCTGACTTTTGTTTCCAAAAGATGGTGTTGATTTTTTCATTTAAGTCGAAATAGCGCAAAAAGGACCATCGAGGAAACGTGTAGCGCGGAGCGACGGGCACCCCATCCAAAGATGGATGCCATAAATTTATATCGTTTGTGGGTAGTGCCCCTTTTAAGCTGAACCCCCATCCTAAAAAATGCGGATATATTGCAATGCGCAAGTTAGTCACAATGACGGCGCTCGTTCCTCGATTCCAAGAAGCGCCAGAAGACATTTTTATCCGACACTGCGTTTTGGCGAAGAGGATTGTCTCTCCCGGTATTAGCGGGAAATCCCGTTTCAGAAAACTCATGAAGAATAGTATGCACTAGATTAAGTATGCTGGCGAATCCCCTCCACAAATATCCGACCTCATGGGTCGGATATTTGTTGGGTGGCCAACCGGAATTTCATCGCCTGCTCACTTCTCTGATGCTCCAGCCCACAAGCCTGTAAACAAACTTTTCATCATGGTCACGATATATTCGTCTTCCACGAGCACGGCCATGGGTGCTTTGGGCTGATAAAATACAACTTTGTTGGAGAAAATGTGGAATGAGGTCGCGAAACCTTCGAAACCTTCGAGATAACGGACTTCCCTGCGCTGAGCTTTGTGTTCGGCTGCGGAATAATAACCGCGGTCCATGGGCAGGAGGAGTGCGATGCCTTTAATATCTTTCTCTAAGCGCTTTTCCACGTTCTTCATAACTAGGTCGCGGCCAAACGCCAGGTCAAAATCCCTAAGCGAGCCACAGAATAATATTTCTTGTTGGGCTTCTTCGTACATCTGGATATATATCTTTTCAAAATCTTTTTGTCCGACCATGACTTTTACTTTCAGCGGACCCGCGCCTTGCTGAAAATTATCCATATAGGTTGGCAGCTTGTCGATAAAAGCGTGGTCGACTTTGAACTGTTCTTTGCGTCTTTCCTTGAGCAGTTCTGAAACCACGCTTGGAGGTTCCACGGTCAGGTTTTTCGCATAGCGCAAACGCGCACGCGAATCTATCAGGCCCTTGCTGACCAGGCCTTCGATAATCTTGTATACATTGGGCCGGGGTATGGCGAGCAATTCAGCCAATCTGGAAATTGAAAGCGGGCCCTGGTTCAGGGAGGTCACATAAAGACGCTGTTCGTTTTCAGTAAAGCCCAGTTCATCGAGTGCAGCGTACAAAGGCCATAAATCTTCATTCTTCTTTATTTCAGGCATAATTTAGATTAATTGTATATTTACAATATACGCTATTCAGTTTTTTGTCAAGTTTTAGCCAAATACACCTTGACAATATCGTATATTTGATGTATATTACTATATTCCATCAACAATCCTGAAAGGAGTTTGGAATGAACATTCAAAACATCAGAGCTATTATCAAAGTGCTAAGAAAGGATTGGATCATCCAAAACCCAGCAAGCGCCTTTCGTGTATTCCACCGCGTTCTCCCCGTCATTGGAGCGCGTCATTCCTACCGCTTAGACTATGCGGACCCGACTATTGAAAGCTGCTTGAAGACGCTCGCAAAAGAGCTTTCATTGACTCCTGTGTTGGACCAAATCAGCAATGAAACAAAGGAAACGTACTCCTGTGAGCCTGATAAACACCACCTGTTGCAACCTGTTTTGGACAGGGCGGCCGAGGTTTTAATCGGACAGCTCGAGACAGCTAAAGCCTTTCTGAGCCGTTGACCGCGAGGAGATCTTCATGGATTACAAGTTCGTAATTTCCAAAACGGACAGTATTGACGGAGTAATTGAACTCCTTCGATCCCTTCATGCCAGTCTAACGGACGGTGAAGCTTTATCGATTGAGAAGCTCGTACCCCAAACGGCCAAAGAGCCGTTTCCAGGTACGCCGTCTGTCAATCTGAAGGAGCAGATGGATGTACTGCAGGAGATTCTTGAGAGCCAAGGCGAGAATCAGTTTGATCTCGCGCACAAGATCGGAATTCATCCGGCCACTCTCAATGAATTGTTGCATGGGAAGTACCGTCTTTCGGCCACCGTAGCCAAGAAGATCCTCAATGGCTTAAAGCTGAAACCCCAGTTGGTAAAAAAACTCAAGACAATAAGCCTGCCGGCTGCGGTAATGAGGCCCCGACGAAGCCGATAACCCTCTAGCCTCCAGGTAATTATGCAAATAATATCTGGAGGCTTTTTATATTTCCTGATACTTCCGCATACCAAAACCAGCCCGAAATCGGGCTGGCAGTTTCTTTGGTAGATAGCTAGCGTTTCCGGTTAAGATTGAATTTCCCGTTCAGGGTTCCGTAACCAGTAAGAGTTGTTGTCATGGTTCCTGACATTATGTCTGTCGTGAAATTGCCTTGCATGGTGGATTTTGCACCGCTGATGGTAACCGTGCCAAAGTCCAGATGGCTGCTGCTGACCCGAATTGTCACAGCTCTGTAGCCTGTATCCTTAGTGCACTGTTTAGTAGAAAATGTTTTTAGATTCGGAATTGAAACTTGGGCTGTGGCGCACAGGTTAGTAAAACGCATCTTTCCGTAGGCAATATTATTCTTCACGGATGTGATAACCAATTCCATGTCCCCGTTTTCAGTGACTATGGTCGTGGCCGGACCGGTTATAAACTTGCCGGTTACCTGCACTCCTTTGCCTGAAAGGGATGATTTCCAAGTTCCCCTCAAATCTCTAGCTGGCGTTAAATTGCCGACGATAGACTCTGAAACTGTACCCGTATTAAGCTTGGCCTCAGCATAGCGGTACATGAGGGGCTGCATGCAATAAATAACAACTGCCGCAACAACTCCGCCGAGAACTAACATGGGAAGCAGGCTCTTCTTCTTAAGGCTCTTATATAATTGTTTTAACATAATAAAATTATTCATTATGGTCGGTTTGGCAAGGCCAAACGAATGGTAGGCTAATTATACTCCATTTACCGTAAATGATGTATTTTTCGTGGGTGGCCAACCGGATTTTCACTGTTTGCTCACTTTAAATAAGTCTTTTTCTGGAAAAGGCATACCCTGAACCGGATTTGAGATATCTTTCGAATTCCTCTGCTTTTTGCTTTGTAGCAAAGGCGCCATACCAAACCAGAATCCAAGGTCTATGTTTTTTAGTATGGAACGAACAACCTTAATTATGTTCTTTCAGGCGCTCGTCGATGTTGGCTGTGGAGCCAAAATAACAGCTACCATCGAGTTCGCTTTTAATGACGTAGGCAAAATGCATGAATATACTATAACAAAAGCCCCCCTTCGCATAAAGCTTCGGGGGGCACCCCCCATAGCTCGATCAAGTCGAGCGACGGGGGGTGGGGTGGCCAACCGGATTTGAACCGGTGATAGCAGAGCCACAATCTGCTGTGTTACCACTACACCATGGCCACCATGGTTGTTTTGCGGGGTATTTATACCGCATTTAAAAGCCTTTGGCAAGGATGTCTAACCCTTGATTTTATTCTTTAAGCTTGATACAACATGGCAGCTATTTTGACAGTCTAACCACTCACGTTTTCAAGGAGGCAATCTCATGGAAAGCGTCGCAAACAAAAGGGGCCTGCCCTGGCAGCTGAAGATCGGCCTGAGCCTCGCGTTTGCTCTGGCCAATGGGATTGCCTTCTACATGATCAGCGAACCCATCCATTGGACGCTGGAGGCCTACTTCACCTTGGCCTCAACCTTGGGCGTATGCGCTGCTATGTTGCTCGTGCCCAAGAAACAGCTGGCCAACATGAGCAAGCGCCCCTGGCTTACGCCGAATTGCGACACGCTTTGGGGCGTAATCTTCTTTTGCCTGGGGCTTGGCCTATTCATCAAGGGCTATCATTTTCCCGGGCTTATGCTCGGCGGAATCGGCGGGACCCTTGATGTCATTGACGGCAAAAAGTCCGTGGCCCAAGCCGAGTTCGGGATATTTCGCAGCGCACGCTCCAAGCGAATCGGCAAATGGCTGGACCCATTCGGCGATAAGATCAAAGCCTTGTCCAGCATCATCTTTTTCTCGATCAAGGGCATCATTGGCCACAGCGTCGTGGTCTGGATCATCGTCGGAGAAATCTTCGGCACCTTGATCCGCAACCCGATCAACATCGGCGCGCGAGGATTCGTGCTAGCCAAGCGAATGAGAAAAGACAGATGGCTCAAAAAGCCTCTGCGCTGGATCAGCGTGCGGCTCGTGCGCAAGTCCAAAGCTTCGGGTTTCGGCAAAGTCAAGACGACTATCCAGCTGTTCGGACTGATGATCTGCATCCTCTACTACCGCAAGTGGTATCTGGAACATCCAACCATCCCGAACCACATCTACGCCGTTGCCCTGGCGTTCGTGGTCTTGAGCATTCTCTCGCGCATGCGCACCCATCCGGCCTTTGACAGGCTCATGGACCGCATCGGCAATTTCGGCTCGCTCTTCAAACACCGCGATTTTGACGTGAGCGCCTTCCTCTCCCGTCTGTTCGCTCTGTTCATGGGCTACTTCAGACGCGAAAACGCCTGACCGTACGGACCTACCGTGCGGTTTTTTTATTCGTGGCCGTGGTCGCACTCAGGGCCATGCACATGTTCATGTGCTGGTTCGTCTTCGTGCAACTTTTTTACGATTTCAATATAATTTTTGATTCCTTTTTCCTTCAAGAACTCCAAGGTCTTGCGGTTGCGCATGACAGTGCCAACATAATCGCGGTATTCGACCGAACTCACGCGCTCCTTAGTCTCTTTGTCCGGGGCAACGGATATCAGCCTATCTATTTCCGCATCCAATTCCTCTTGTTTGACTTCAATATTGTTTTTCTTGGCTATTTCGCGGATAAAGAGCGCTGTCTGGATGCGGCTGATGGCCTGAGGTATCATGTCCAGTTTTATCTGATCTGCTGATTTTTTCATGCTGGAAAGATAATCCTCGATCTTGCCGCCGCGATTCTCAATATCAGCGCTCAGTTCCCCGAACATGCGGCGCACTTCGTCGTTGATCAGCAATTCCGGCACCTCAGTGAACGAACTCTTTTTTACCAAGGTCTCCAAAAGCTCGATCTCAGCCGCTTCCATGGCATGATGGCGATTTTCCATGTCCAGATTCTTCTTGATCAAGTCGCGCAATTTTTCGGCCGACTCGACGCCCAGGCTTTTGGCGAAATCATCATTCACTTCCGGCAATTTGACCTCATAGATATCTTTCACGTCAATCTCAAAATCAACATCTTTGCCGGCATATGCTTTTTGATAATGGGCTTCCGGGAATGGTAAGGTAAAAGTTTTCCTATCTCCCTTCTTGAGGCCCAAGAGCTGTTCCGTGAACTTCGGTATGTAATGGTCCTCGTACAGATACACGCGATAATTCTTGGCTGTGCCGCCTTCCAGCGCCACGCCATCCTTTTTCATTTCCATGTCCAAAGCCATCAAATCCTCTTTTGTGCCCGCACCGACCTTGATCACTTCTTCGCGCCTCATTTTGCGCAAGTCTTCGATCGCGGCCTGGACTTCAGTATCTTTTACTTCTTTTTCTTTGACCTCAACAAACGGCTCACTTACTTCCTCGAGCTTCTGCAGCTTAGGCATGATGCCGACCGTACAGGTGAACCTGATCTCTTGCCCAGGCACAAGCTGATCCACAGCCACTTCGGGAGATCCGACTGTTTCAATACTATTTTGCAAAACGGTTTTCACGAACCAGGCGCGGACAATCTTTTCCAAAGCATACTGCCAGATCTCCATTTCGCCGACTACTTTCTTGATTTCATCATATGGCGCTTTGCCCGGACGAAAGCCCGGGATAGGCCTGTTCTCGCTCATCTCGCGTACAGTCTCATCGATGTACGGCTTAGCCTCTTCGGGTGAAACAAGAAACTTTATTTCTGTGCGTGAGCCCGGCAATTGGTTGATTGTTGGTTCCATAAGTCCTGGAACTGTACACAAAAACAGCTATTGGGTCAAGGGTCTACTCTCTTTGCCACTCTTGTGACTTGCCAGAGCACTTCAAATAAATTCTTTTGTGTTCTGAAAAAATCTTCAGATTCAATTATCATGCCGAAATTTTCTTTTCGCGTTCCAATAATACCAACCTTGTTATCGTATAAATATATAGTCATTGGGAATACCATGTCTTTTGTAGCGTAATGCAGTTGACGATTTTCTTTGGCACTAAAGAGCCAGGCTTCTTCCACCTCTCTACCTTCGGAGCGGATTACGTTCAGCTTAATGCCAGCCTGGATTCTACGTTTTATGTAATAATCCATATAATCCTTACCAGGCATCTGATAAAGATCTTGCATGGATAATATGCCACAAAGCAGCTTGTTCTGAACCGTAAGAGTGTCTTCAAATACCGCTTTAACACCCTCAACACCTTCGTAAAACTTGATTTTTGGCTTGATGCTGTTCGTGCCCACAAGCAAAGATAATTCTGGCAAAATACCATCCAACTTTCTTTCTTTGTCTCTTAGAATTGATTTCAGTTTCTGTGGCGGCTCAGCCGTATAAATTCTAGCCCGGCCCTTTGTCACAAAAGAAATCAGGCCAAGACCAACAAGATTTTGTAATATTTCGTGCACGGTTGTTCTTGGTAAACCGGCCTTTTTTGCTATGGTTACAACAGAACCTGTATTAATTTCCAGTGTTGACAAGTAAACCAAGCCCTTGTTTTTAGTAAGGCCTAAATCATTAAAAACTGATTCTATAGTCATATTTGACGACTTTTTCCGTCGACAAGATTAATTTAACATTTTGGCTCTAATTAGTCAACTATATGCAATTAAATATTGTCCATTACCACTTTAGCACGGAAACGATTGACATAATTATAAAAATATGTTAATATTCTCTTTCCAGTGAAATCCACTGGAGACAACCTTGAAGGAGGAGAACGATGAAAATCCTAGTTATCGAAAATAGTGCTGTACATCAACAAGCGGCAAAAAACCAACTAGCAGAGCACGACCTCATGGTCGTAGACAGTTGCTTCGATGCACAATCTCTGATTCGAAAAGGCGACTACGACGTGGTCTTGACTGACCTGATGTTGAACGACGGATTTCGGTGGGGGTGCAATGAAGGCGGAGAAATCGGAAGCGGAGTCTTTGTCGTCCTACTCGCAGCCATGAACCACGTGCGTTACATTGGTCTATTGAGCGACACAGGCCGCCATGCTGGATGGGAAGCCGCTTCCCTGGCAGAGCTTGGCGGAGGCAAGCCCATGCCAATAACGATCCAGGGAGCAAAGGTTTTGCTCTGTAGTTCCGACGCAGGGATGATTGACAACGATGGGACAAAAAATTGGGCCAAACTCCTCAAGGCACTCATTGAAGAGTCCTGACCCTCGCACTTAAACTAGAAGTTCCGCTTGCGCGGAACTTTTTAATACTCTCGGAACTTTTTTATTATTATCTGATATAAACCAGCGGATTGGTGCGCTTGCCGTTCACATACACCTCAAAGTGCAAGTGCGAACCAGTGGAGCGTCCGGTTGAACCCATCATGGCTATGACTTGTCCGCGTTTGACTACGTCGCCGGCTTTAACGAACAGTTTGGAAGCGTGGCCATAGCGTGTCTTCATGCCATTGGGATGATCAATCAAGACCATCAAGCCATAACCACCACTGTTCCAAGCTGCAATTTCAACTACTCCGTCTGCGGCCGCATACAAAGGCGAAGTATAATCGCCATCAATATCCAGTCCTGTATGCCTCCATCCGTAATACTGCGTAATCACATGTCCTGAAGTCGGCCAGAGGAGTTTTGTTTTTGGCTTATCCGGACTCTCGGTCACATCACCAGGCTTAGGGGTCGGATTGGTCGATACAATCTGTTGATTCTGCGACAAGGATCCGTTCTCTTGTAATGTACCTGAACTGCGGCGCGCAACAGCGATAGTCCTATTCTGGACAATCACAGGTGGTTCGCCGCCAGGGATAATCAATTCTTTGCCGACTACCACAAGCTCGCTATTCAATTGGTTAATTTTAACTATCTCATCAACTGTTCCATTATAGCGGTCAGCTATTGCGGCCAAAGTATCGCCCTTGCGCACAGTCGCAGTCACGCCTGAAACAGGCAGGATGCGCAAAGAATCGCCGGGACGGATGTACTGTCTCTCAGTCAAGTTATTGGCCCACAAGACTGTGCCCACATCAACTGAATTGTCTCGTGCGATGCTGCCCAAAGTATCACCCTCTTTTACGACATAGGTCTCTATGCCGGTCCGATTCGGCCTAGGCGCTGAACCTGATTGCTCTGGCCCGGTCGGACGTAAAACAATAGTGCCAGGCATGGTTGTTGAGAGAGCCTGATCTGTTGCCACGTCTGGGCTGTTCTCGTAATCAAAATCAATATGCGGTATGGCCTCAATGGTCCCGGCTAAACGCTTTTCATTAGGCTTTGCATCTTTTGCCACGAGGTCCTCTTGGACGATCTCTGATTCGCCGTTGGTCATCAGCGTATAGAGCATACTCCTCTGGCCCACATCCTGAGCCAAAGCCTGCTTGCTTTGGATATTAACAAATATAGTTGCCAAGACTGCGGCAACTACCGCAATATGAAAGAGGTATTTATTGGTCAACAAAAAAAACAGGAAGCCACTAACCGGCAAGGCCATGCGCTGAATGCGCATTTTGGTGAACAACATCAACCGATAAAAGGGCAAAATTATTGTTTTTAAAAAAACTTTTCCTATAACGCGCAGGACTGGATAAAGTATTGCAAGGAAAAAATATTCAATGCCCTTTTTCAAGCCACGAATGATCCTGAAGGTTTTTATTCCTAATGTAGTCCAAAATGGTGAGAGTCGCATGTTAACCAAGCTAAATATTGTTATTTAAGCCAAAATATTAACTTCTAGGCCTTCGAATTTAGGTTATAGCAACCTAACAAAGCTAGGCCGTGTTGTCAATGAATTTTATCCCCTTTTCCCTTGTTTTTTGGCTCATATTCGCCAAAAAACGAGCGCGCAAAATTAGGTGTTTAAGCTGCCACAGGCACACGGGTGGGTTCCTGTGCCTTTATTGTCTCAGATTGCTCATCCGCCTTCTTAAGTTTTGGATGATCTATCGCATACATCAAGGCTCCGAGCATTTTCTGGATGATTGAATTAGTCTCGCGCAGACGCGAAGTCTGTTCTGCTTGATCCGGGAACAGATCCTGGACCAAAAGCAGATAAGTTTCGCATTCAGCTGCATTGGCCTGGGCATAGGACAAGTGCCTAAGGAATTCATTCCTCACTCTCTTGCGCTGGCCTTGGGCAATCTGCGCCGGAATAGCAACAGCTGCCCGGCCAAGCTGAGAAAGCAGACCGTATCTTTCTTCTGAAGGCAATGATTTGTTCAGGGCCAAAATGCCTTTGGCAAAATCAAAGCTTTGCTGCCAGACGACCATGTCCCTGAATGATTGGAAATATGAACTAGACATAATTTATTGGGTTGCGCGCCCGTTTTTTGGCGTCATGCATTGGCGTTTTCCTGCTTGAACTGAAGCGACTCTGCCACATGGTTCGCTTCGATCTGATCTGCACTACATAAATCTGCGATGGTCTGAGCTACCCGAAGAACCCTAAAATACGCGCGGGCCGAAAGCTTGAAGCGATCTGCAGCTTTGCGCATCATGTCCCTGGCCTCAGTGGTCTGAGCTAAACAGCGTCTAACCTGCTCGCTGGTAAGCTCCGCATTGGTGGCCACACCCGTAACCTCTTTGCGTTGTGTTTGTTTGTCTCTGGCCGCTTGCACACGAGCCCTGATGCTGGATGATTCTTCGCCTGACTCGATCTTCACCAAATCATCAGTTGGCACACGCGGCACGCAAACTCTTAAATCTATGCGATCAATGAGCGGCCCGCTGATACGCTTGGAATACCGCAATAATTGCTGAGCCGTACAAGTACAGGCTCTTTCCGGATCAGAAAAAAAACCGCAGGCGCATGGATTCATGGCCGCGATCAAGGTGAACCGTGCCGGAAAAGAGATTGAACCCTGGGCCCGAGACACAGACACCATGCCATCTTCCAAAGGCTGGCGCAGATTTTCCAAAACCTGTCTGGGAAACTCCGGAAACTCGTCCAAAAACAAAATTCCACGATGCGCCAGCGATATTTCGCCTGGGCGCGGGATTGTGCCACCACCAACCAGGGCCACGCCGCTGGCCGTATGGTGAGGCGAACGAAAGGGACGAACCAAACAACACCCTTCCCGCGATAACATTCCGGCAACAGAATAAACTTGCGTCACTTCCAAAATCTCTTCGCGCGTCAGGGCCGGCAAAATACCAGGGAAAGCCCTGGCCAACATGGTCTTGCCTGACCCAGGCGGCCCGGACAGCAAAACATTGTGTCCGCCAGCTGCTGCAATCTCTAAAGCTCGCTTGGCCTGTTCCTGGCCTCGTACGCTGGAAAAGTCTGGCATTGGGCCTAATACAGGCTCTGGCACAATCTCTAGGGCTGGCTGGGCTTCCAGAGGCTTTGTGCCCCGAAGATGCGCACAGACCTCAGCTAATGACTTTGCGGCATAGACTTTGACGTTTGGCACGAGCGAAGCCTCTTTGGCATTCTCAGCCGGCACAATTAACTCTTTATTTTTGGTCTTGCGGGCATACAAGGCAATGGATAATGCCCCGCGGATTGGGCGAAGCGTGCCATCCAAAGCCAGCTCACCAACCAGCATGGGCCAACCTGTCTTCGGTTCATCAATACAATCCGAAGCAGCCAGCAAAGCTACGGCAATCGGCAAATCATAACCTGACCCGCCTTTGCGCAGATCAGCTGGCGCTAAATTGACTGTGACGCGCGTCCTGGGAAACTCAAGACCGCTGCGCTTCATAGCGCTCCTGACCCGCTCGCGCGCTTCTTGCACGGCCATATCCGGCAAGCCCACGACCATGAACACAGGCATACCCCAAGCAATATCAGCTTCAACCGAAACTGGATATGCTTCTAGGCCCAAAACTGCAGCTGTTGGAATAGGCTTCATAATATATGGAGCCTTCACTTCCCTGAACCTCTGATATCAGTATCTAAAAATCAGGCCTTAAATGCAAAGGCCTGACACTTTTTGCAAACAAATTCTTTTTAGAGCCTTAATCTGATGTTTTACACTCCTGACAATTCACAGGTGGATTTGGATTTTCTGGTTTGTGTTTGGTTGTTGATAAACAAATCAAGTATCCGATAATACCGAGCGTAATCCAAATATCAGCTAAATTAACGACCGATGTTTTGAAGAGCAGGATCCAATCAAAAACATAACCCTGGCTTAGGCGGTCATAAAGATTGCCCAGTGCGCCGCCTAAAACCAATCCCAAAAAAGCCATCTGCCAAATCGATCTCGTGTTCCAAGACCAGTACAAACCATAAGCCAGAGCAGCAAAGGCCGCAGCATTGATGGCAATCAAAATCGCGAACGGCAACTGGATGTCAGCCAAAAGCCCATAGTTCTGATGTGAAGTAAAGCTCAGCCAGCCAAAAAAATAAGAACCTTGCAACAAAGCATGATTCTTAAAAAAACTTTTTGTCAGCAAATCTGCGGCCAGCGAAACAGCACCAATGGCCGACAGCACTAATGCAGCTCTTACATTTCCTGAGTCAAGACTTTTTTGCATGCAATACAGCTGGATGAAGCCGGCCTGGCTTCCAATCTTTTTTGGTCAATGGGTTTTCCGCAATATTTGCAGATGCCATAGTTGCCTTTTTCCAGCGCGCCCAAGGCCTGCTTCACGTCTTTGAGCTCTGACTGCAAACGGGCTTCCATGGAAAGCTCATCAGCGAACTCTGTAATCTCGGCCGCATTATCATCTTCTGAATTGCTGCCTGATTCTGGATATGCGGCATCAAGCTTAGTCGGATCCTTTGATCCGAGGTCTGCCAGTTCCTGGTCCAGTTTCTGCTTTTCAGCCAATAACAGTTCTTTGAAGTCGTTCAATGTTTTAGTGTCCATATTATTATATCTTCTTAAATTGTAAGTCATTTTAGCCTAGAATGGAAAACCCGGCAAGGGTAAAATCTTTAGCATTGTTTTTAAGCTGGCATTAGCAAAAGTATCCATAAAAACCAAACACCCCGGTGATTCCGGGGTGTTTTTGCTTTGTGATGATTTAGAGGCCTAAGGCATTGCTCACTGTAGTCGCTGAAACCTTGATTCCAGCTAGATCAATGTCAGATGCAGCATTGATAGGATCTCCGATCTTATAGCTCCCGAAGAATGTATCATCAATGTCATCAATCATCGTATTCCAGTTGGTGCCATAGAGGGCAGTAGCAACGGCCTCGGTCTTGACCCATCTGAGGGTGCCGCCCGAAGTCACTACATATGTATCGTTCAAGCTCAGGAATTTCACCATCCTGGAACCTGGCTTGTAGATGACGTTCTTCCCCAATGGGATGGAAGCCAATTGGCTGGCAGTGACAACTGTCACTCCGGAGAAATCAGCATACCAGGTGAAGAAGACTTTGGAGTTGGGGAAAGCATGGCGCTTGCCGTCTGCTCCGATGTAATAGACTGCTGAGTCTTCTTGGGTTGAAATCTTGCCATCGTCTGCGAGTTTAACCAAGGCATGGATGTTCACTCCTTGAGTGGCGAGGTTGGCCAGATTCTTCGGCCTGTCTACATCAGAAGCTGCAGATTGATAGGTAGTTACAGTTGATGGGATGCCACCGCCTCCACCGCCACCGCCTGTGCTCGTGCCGCCGCTAGGTGAGGTGCCTGTGAGGGTAATCGTAACTGTGTCTGACCCAGTGTCGCTTGTGTCATAAACATTTGAATAGTACATACTGCCTATACCCGCTGCGCTGATTTCGAACTGGCCGTTATCATGAGTAATCGATCCAGATGCGACCAAGGGGAAGAAAGTGGTATTCATGAAGATGCCTGTGGCCACACCGGTTTCAACCAAGGTCATGGACTCAGTGTCTGCACCTGATGCAGCATCATTCGTGACTCTGGCCGTAATAGTATCAGCGACCAAACCATTTAAATTTCCATCTGCATCAGCAATCTTCACGAAGACTAAGCCTGGGTTGGTATTGGTTGTGATGTGAGCGCCTGTACTGTCTGTGAGCAAAGATGAAGTTAAGGCATGCACGATCTTGCCGCCTGTGGCGATAGTTATCAAGCCTAAGTTTGTGTAGGTTGCGCCTGATGCAGCATAACGATAAGTGCTGACTGCGAGCTTGCCACCCGTGCCCACAGCGAACGTGCCCGTTGATGTGACATTGCCTGTGAGTGTGGCTAAGCCAGTGTTGTTGAATGTGACATTATAGAATGTACCTTCTCCTCCAATGTTCCTTGTACCTGCCCCATAGAAGCGGACCGTGCCAGTCACAGGAGTAAATGTGCCTCCGCCATTGGTCCAGCCTCCGCCAACACTTAGTAGATGGCTATTCAACTTAAGTGTTCCGCCATTCAAGGCCACGCTTCCAGTTGAAGTGGAGTTGCCAGGCAGGTTGACTGTACCAGCTGAGTTGGTAAGGGCAGTAAACAAGATGACGCCCGTGCCGCTGCCAATGTTGCCTGAGTTGGTGACTGTGCCTAGAGTCAGGTTGCCTGAGGTGGAAGTTGTGGTGCCGATATTGGTGGTAGCACCAGTAACTGTGAGGTTATTGCCTTCAAGGTTAAACGTCCTTGAGACTGCCACATACAAGCCGCCGCCGAGCGGTAAAGCGCCAGTGGTCGTGACTGCTGTTGCACTGCTTGGGCGAATCGCCAGATTATAGTATGTGTAACCATGCGGCACATTCTGCGCTGTACCGGCAAAAGTGACTGTACCGGCATTTGCATTAAATGTTCCGCCAGTAGTGAAGTTCTTCATGATTACCAGTGTTCCGGTTCCGCCGTTAACCGTACCCAGAGCAACGATTGCTTGCGTGGTCGTGGTATAACCAGAGCCGACGTTTAGCGTTCCACCTGTGTTATCCAAAGTTGATGAGAACAACTTGTTGCCTGAGACTGATCCAATGCTTCCTGCATTGGTCACAGCTCCGGTAAAGGTCAGGGTGCCTGAAGTCGATGTGACTGTTATACCCGCACCAATGGTCGAAGCGCCCGTGACTGTTAGGGCCAAGGCTGCCGATGAGAGCGTA
>JBAYJJ010000020.1:0-24799 GCA_041665165.1 Patescibacteria group bacterium
TATCTTTTCATACTCATCCAGCATCCAAGCCATGATCTGGCCATTGGTGTAAACGTCCGGAGCCGGCACATCAATATCTTGGCCCACAACATCATGAAAAGCCTGCATAAACGCGCGGCTGACCCTTTCCAATTGTTCTGGAGTTTTATCTTTTGGATTAAAGGCCACGCCGCCTTTAGCTCCGCCATAGGGCAGACCGACCAAAGAGTTTTTAAGGCTCATGAGCAAGGCCAGAGATTTGACCTCGTCCTCCACTACGTCCGGATGGAAACGGATTCCGCCTTTGCCTGGGCCAAGCGCGCGATTATGTAAAATCCTCCAAGCTTCGTATTTATTCCCATCCACCTCAAGCGTTTGCTTTTTTATCCTGACATACGAATAAAAAATATTCATTTCTTGATCGCTGAAGTTCTCTATGGTTTGAATATCCTTCATTCTTTCCATGATTGCTTGTTGGAACGCATTGGGCATAACTTTTTCAAATTAATAATTAACAATTAAAAATTAATAATTTCTGAGGTTTCAGATTGAATGGCATTGTACATTGTTAATTGTAAATTGTTAATTTTGAGCGGCCTGTGCATAGTTTAATGAGTACGATTATTGGACAAAGGATATAAAAAAGACGCGAGAGTCGCGTCAGAAAGGATAGCGGATAGTCTGGCGCCGGCTCGGGCCCACGCTCACAAGCTTGATGGGTAGGCCTACCTGGCTAGACATGAAATCAAGGTACTGACGAGCAGCTTCGGGGAGGTCACGAGCGCGGCTACAGGACGTGATATCCTCTTTCCAGCCAGCCAGATTCTTGTAAATCGGGCGCACTGTGCTGAGATACGAGGCTTCGGCCGACCAAATCTCTGGGCCAAGCTCGTCTTCGGAATAGGCTATGCAGACATTGAGGTTGTCAAAGCCTGAGAGCACATCCAGTTTGGTCACAACCAGCTCGGTCAGGCCTGCGTATCTGCAGGCATAGCGCAGGGCCACCAAATCCAGCCAGCCACAGCGCCGTTCGCGCCCTGTGGTAGAGCCGAACTCATTGCCTTTGGTGCGGATGAGGTCTGTCATTTCCCGCGACATCTCAGTTGGGAATGGCCCGGCTCCCACACGCGTGGCATAGGCCTTGGTCACTCCCAGGATCCGGTCGAGCTCTACATGGCCAAAACAGACCTGGATGCCGTCTGGGCCGCCGAAGCATGACGTGGCAAAGGGGTATGTGCCAGAGTGAAGAAAGAGCATCACTCCTTGCGCGCCCTCAAACACCACTCTGCGACCCAAAGAAATGCTCGCATTCAATGAACGCCGCGTATTGCCGCCGAAATTGGATACGAGCCACGAGAAGTTGTTAGACCTGGTCCACTCCACGAGTCTGTCCACTGACCAGGGCTCAACTCCGTAGTAACGCAGAAGGGCGCAGCGCTCGTCATAGTAGCCCATATATTTCAGGGCTTTGACAAACGAGTCGCTGGTGGCCATGTCTGAAAAGACGACTCCTCGACGAGTCGCAAAATCTTCGTAGCACGTGCTGACTCCTCGATTCGTGGTCCCGATCTTGTCTTTGCCGCAAGCCTGCTCGCGCGCCGCATCCAGCTGCTTGTGGATGGGCAGTACAATCCTGGCCATCATGTCCACCATGACTTTGGATTGATGCTTGTGCGCAATATCCAGCTCAGGTATGAGGGCCTCAAGGTCTAAGGCCACGTACCGGCCAATCAGGTTGTGGGTCCCGCTCCGGATGATGCCCGAGGGCGCTGCGTGGATCACGTATTTATCATCATCCACTTTCAAGGTATGCCCGGCGTTGGAGCCTCCGGCAAACCTGATATTCACTTCGCCGCCCAAATAATCAACAATCTTTCCTTTGCCTTCGTCGCCCCATTGGGCTCCGATTACAGCAGTCTGACTCATGACTCACCGCCTCTCTCCCTAGAAGGTACAAACAAACAACGGCTCATCTTAGACCGAGCCCAAAAATCTGGCAAACAAAAAAGAGCTTTTTAGGCTCTTGAGGTTAGTATGCGCTCAATAGCGTCCGCCATCTTCCGAACCGCAACGCCGCGTTCAGGTATAGGGCATGCCTGCGCTTGGCGTGCGCGCATAGGAGCATAACCCTCTGGCGTGAGCAGATGTTCTATCCTGGCTGCCAGCATATGCGGGTGTGCGACCACAAGCTCTGAAATGCCTTCCTCGACAGACTCAGGCTGGCGCTTCCCATTGGTTTGCTCAAGACGCAATAGGCTTATTTCAAAGCCCAGACTTATCACTGGAACTCTTTGGAAAGCTCCTTCAATGCCGATTGCGCTTCCGAATTCCAATATCAGGTCCGCGCCAGGAACCATGTCCGAAGACGAGAGGAAGCTTTTGTCAACGATTCTCGCGGGTACTGGGCTGAACTGCATCAACTCATGGTAAACGCGGAGTTCCTTCCCATTGGCTGGGTCAATTGCGAATTGTGTTCTATCGCCTGGATGCGGCGCCAAGATCAACTGAAATTTTTCGCCAGTTGAATTCAAATATGAAAGCGCTTCCATGGCAATGACCAATGAGGCCATTCCTTGGCCAACAAACTTCGTTCCAGCGACCAAGACCATTTTTTCGTCATGAGCCAGGCCAAGTTTGGAGCGCACTTCGTCACGCGAGAATCTATGGAAGGCCATTTCTTCGCGCAACGGATTCCCGGTCCCGAGAAGCTGAGCTTTGAGAAATACTTCCCGAGCCAGATCAGCATCAGCCTGCTCTGTCCCGAAATAAAACCTTACTTCAGGGGCCAAGGGTCCTAACCACGCGTCTTTACGGGCTCTTTGCCAGCAACCGCGGTTATCTCCGTAGAACCCGTAGGGAATATTCGCACTCTTCGCGGCCTGACCGGCAAGAATCTCCGGTGCCGCGAGATCTTGCGAGGAAGACATCCCAAGGATCACAACCCCAGCAGAAAGCACGAGTGAAACTATTTCAGAGTCAGTCTGTTCAAGCGGCTTGCCGCTACCTACGCACAAACAGGCATGAAATCCCCTCTCCCCGAGAAGATTGGCAAGCCTGTCGAAAGCGCGCGAGGGGGCGACGTCTCTCGCAACCAGCGTTACCATTCCAGTGTTCATTGGCGAACCTCATATTTCAGGGTGCGTTGCACGTGCATAGATGCTGCACGCAAGCAAAGCTAGCATATTTAGGCTTTATTGGCAATATAGGCTGGCAAACAAAAAAAAGCCCTATCATGATGGGGCTTGGTGTTTGTATCTTGATGTTTGGTGTTTCAAAAAATCCGACCTAAGTCGGATTTTTTGCGTGGTGGGTAGGCTAGGATTCGAACCTAGGAAGGCGCGAGGCCAGCAGATTTACAGTCTGCCCCGTTTGACCGCTTCGGTACCTACCCTTGAAATCTATCTCATTGGTTCGACGCGTGGAGCCGTTGACCGGGATTGAACCGGTGACCTTCTCCTTACCATGGAGATGCTCTACCAGCTGAGCTACAACGGCCCACGTGTCGAACCAATTATTGAAATTTTGAAAGCGCAATTAGATTACACTATGACCCGAATTTTTTCAATACGTTCCTTAAGCTTTTGCAGACGCTGGTGATCTTCGCTCAATAATCTCAACTTCTCGTACCTTTTTTTGGCTTCAGCATGGTCCCCCAGCTGGATCAAGCACTCCAAAGCCAGCTCCTGATATTTGGCTGATTTAGGCTCAAGGTCAGTGGCACGTTTAGCTGATGGCCAGGCTTTGGATGCATCTCCGCGCTCCATATAGAACTTAGCCAGCTCAGCATGGCGGTTGGAAAGGCGGGGGCGCAATTCTACTGCTTGACGGCGCATATCCTCGGCCAGAGCCAGATTGCCCTCAAGCTCAGCGACTTCGGCCATGCCCGCGTAAACCGCATCATCGGCCTGTTTCATTTTGATCAAATACTCAAACGTTTCTTTGGCCTGGGGCAAAATCCTTTGTTTGAGATAAATCAAGCCAATGCCTTTGTAGGCTTCGGGGTTGCGGTTATCCATCAACAGCACTTCAAGATAACGCTTCTCTGCCTCAGCCCACTTCAGATCGCGGGCCAAGCTCCTCGCTTCGTCCAGCAGAGTCTTCATGCGCTCGCGCTGGGAAGGCGCTACTTTGGCAAAAGGCGCTTTAGCTTGTTCGTATAGTTTGTTCAATCTTATCAACTTAAGATAAGCGCCATGGAAGGCTGTCTTGCCTTCGTAGACCGCGCGCTGGAAAAGATATTTTATGGGCGCAGTCTTGCCGGTCTGGAAGCGCTTGAATCTTTCTTGCACCAATTCATTGCGCTTTTGCCTTTCTTTTTCTTCCTTGATGGAATCCGGGTCAAGCAGCCTGATTTCCGGCCAGTGTTTATAAAGGACTACAAAAGCCGCGGCTGCGCACAAAACAGCCAGAGCTAAAAAAATCCAAAGTAAAATCCAAGGCATGGAATTAAGACACGGTGGTCGTGCGGCACAGAAGCGCAAACACACGCGGGTCTAACGATGCTCCCCCGACCAGCGCTCCGTTTATGCCTGTAGTGGTCAGGTATTCATTGATATTGTTCGCATCGACTGATCCGCCGTAAATGATACGCGTGCTTTGGGCCACGGCTGCACCCAGCTTTTTCTCGACCACGCTGCGGATTATCTCATGCATCTCTTTAGCTTTCTGGGCTGAGCAAGGTTTGCCGGTACCAATGGCCCAGACCGGTTCATAGGCAAAGATTACCGGCGTTTTGGAGCTGGCTGAGCACGAGGCCAAGGCAGCGGCTACTTGTTGTTTGACGACTTTGTTGCCCTCGCCTTTTTTTTGCTGCAAATCTGTTTCGCCTACGCAGATGATCGGGCTGATTCCGCTCTTCTGCAAGAACGAGGCTTTTTTGGCGATCATTTCATCTGTCTCGCCCAAGAGCATGCGCCTTTCGCTATGGCCGACCAGGCAATATTGCACGCCGAATTCCTCAAGCATGCTCGGCGAGATTTCGCCCGTGAATGCGCCGTCATCAGACCAAAAACAATTTTGCGCAGCCAAGGCAGGTATGGAGGCACGGCCCAGCGAGGCCCTGGCCGCGGCCATGGAAACATGGGGTACGGCTACGGCGATATCAACATCCTTGGGCAGCCTTTCGCGCCTAAAAGCACGTATCCACCCTCCGGCCTTGATAGGGCCATAATGCATTTTCCAGTTCGCTATTAGGAGATTGCGCATATAAATGAGTTATTTCTTCCAATTTATTATTTTCTTAAAACTTTCAGTTGACCTGACCGGGCCGATGGCAGCCACTACCATGTGATTGGGGTTCAGGATCTCCCTGGCTGTGCGCCGCACATCTTCTGCAGTCACTTTGTCGATTTCAGCTAAGCGCTGTTCAGGCGTCTTCAGACCGCGTTCAAAGATCCATTGCCGGCCATACCATTCGGCGCGCGTGGCAGAATCCTCGAATGCGAGAGCCATCCGGCCGCGGATATTATCTTTGGCGCGCTTGAGTTCGTCGTTCTTGACCTGCTCGTCAATGATCTTGTTCAGCTCGCTGTAAATGGCTTTGACCGCTTCTTTGATGCGCGACTTGTCCAAGCCAGCCGCAATCGTGAACAAACCAGTGTCTTCCAATGAGTCATGGCTGGCACGGATGGCATAGCACAATCCGCGGCGTTCGCGTATTTCCACGAACAAGCGGGATGACATGGTTCCGCCCAGCATACTGGAGAGCAGGGTCACTGCGCTTTTGTCTGCATGGCCGAACGGCAGGCCTACAAAGCCCATCACCAGCTGGGTCTGCTCAGTCTTTTTGTTCTTGAGTGCAATCGGGTGCTTAAGCTCCTTTGGCATCTCAAAACAGATAAAGGGCTGGTCTTTGCGCTGCTTGACCTTTGGTACGCGGCCAAACGACTTTTCAACCATCTTTTGGACTAAAGGCGATATTTTGCCTGCGGCCACCACAGTGATCCGCTCCGGAATATAATACTGTTCCAGGAAATTAATCAAGTCCTGGCGTTTCATGGCACCCATGGTCTGCCTGGTTCCGGCGATGTTATGGGCCAAAGGCGAACCATGGAAAAGCGCTTCTTCCAGCATATCAGATACATGGGCGCTCGGATTATCCTCGTACATTTTTATCTCTTCCAGGATTACGGCGCGTTCGCGCTCCATTTCGTGGCTTTCGAATTTGGAATGGAACAGCATGTCATGCAGCATGTCCACGGCAGTCTCCGCATGCTTGGCATCCATCTTGATGTAATAGCCGGTCAGGTCTTTGCCCGTGTAAGCATTGAATTCTGCGCCATAGCGATCCAATTCCTGGGAAATGGCTTGGGTGTTGGGCCGCTTTTCCGTGCCCTTGAACATCATGTGCTCTATGAAGTGCGCAGCACCGGCCGTTTTTTCGGTTTCATAGCGCGAACCGACCTTGACCAAAACCAACAAAGTCATGGACTCTGCTCCTTCTTGCGGCACGAGCAAAAGCTGCATGCCGTTCTTCAGGATTTTCTTTTTGACTTTGTCCATAAGATTATGCGTTCAACTTTTCTTCAAGCCAAGCAGTCAGATCAGACACAGCGACCCTTGGTTGCTCCATGCTGTCGCGATCCCGGACCGTGACTGTGCCGTCCTGCAAAGTGTCAAAATCGACTGTGACGCAATAGGGCGTGCCGATTTCGTCCTGGCGACGATAGCGCTTGCCGATATTGCCGTTGTCATCGAACTCGCACACGAATTTTCTCTTGAGCAGGCCGAATACTTCCCTGGCTTTGGCCACGAGCTCTGGCTTGTTCTTGAGCAAAGGGAAAATCGCGATTTTGATAGGCGCCAAGTTCTTGGGGAGTTTTAGGACAACGCGCACATCCCCTTCTTCGCTGCCGCTGACCTTTTCTTCGTGATAAGCCGAAAGCAATGAGACCAAAATGCTCCGATCCAAGCCAAATGTCGGTTCAATCACATGCGGCACAAAGCGCTGATTGGTTTCCGTATCGAAATATTCCAGTTTTTGGCCTGAATGCTTGGCATGGTTCGACAGATCATAGTCTGTGCGATAAGCCAGGCCGAACAGTTCCTTAAAGCCGCCGAAAGGATAGTTATATTCGATGTCGATCGTTTTCTTGGAATAGAAGGCCAGCTTTTCCTTGGGATGCTCGCGGAAACTGATGTCTTTTTTGTCCACGCCCAGCTCGAGCACGAACTCTTCCTGGAGCTTGAGCCATTCCCCGAATATTTTTTCCCAATCCGCATCAGGCCGGATGAAATATTCTATTTCCATCTGCTCGAATTCGCGCATGCGGAAAATAAAATTACCGGCCACGATCTCGTTCCTGAAGGCCTTGCCGATCTGCGCAATGCCGAACGGGATCTTGACGCGCGCCGAATCAAGTACGTTCTTGAATTCAAGGAAAATCGCACCCGCTGTCTCGGGGCGGAGATATGCGATCTCTTCTTTTGCCTCGTCCGTGGTGTTCAGCTTGGTCTCGAACATCATGTTGAAATTGCGCACATCAGTCCAAGCTTGCTTGCCGCAATTCGGGCACTTGATTTTTTCGTCCAAGACTTTCTTCATTTCGTCTGCCTTGCCTTCCAGATCCTGGCCTGTAGTTTCTTCAACCAGATGGTCGGCGCGAAAACGCTTTTTGCAGTTTCTGCAATCCACCATGGAATCATTGAAACTCGTGGTGTGGCCCGAGGCTTCCCAGACGCGCGGATGCAGAATGATCGGGCCGTCTATGCCCACCACATCTTCCCTGTCTTGCACGAACTTCTTCCACCACAAGCTCTTGATGTTGTTTTTCAAAGCTACGCCATACGGGCCGTACGTATAGGAATTCGCGAATCCGCCGTAGATTTCTGAGCCCGGAAAAATAAAGCCTCGTCTTTTGCAGAGCGAAACGATTTTCTCCATCAGGTCCTCTCTCATAATTCAAAATTCAAAATTAATAATTCAAAATTTCCGTAGCCTTCGGCTTTTATCTTATAATCCGCAAAGCGGGACCTAAATTTTGCATTTTGCATTTTGAATTTTGAATTGTTAAACGGCCATGACTTCTGTTTCTTTTTCCTTGGCCATGGCATCCAGCCTGTCGTTGGCCTTGCCCACAGCTCCGTCCAATTGTTCCAATAATGAAAAGCGTTCGTCCTCGGAAATGGTTTTGGCTTTTTCGTCTTTTATGATCTGTTCACGGATGTGTTCGCGGATAGCCCTCATACTTATACGAGCCGCTTCTGTCTTTTGGTTCATGATCTTCACGATCTCGCGGCGGTTCTCCTCGGTCATGGGCGGGAGGTTTAAGTGGATGACTGTGCCGGCGATCTTGGGATTAATGCCCAAACCAGACGCGATGATGGCTTTTTCGATGTCTTTGACCACGTTTTTGTCCCAAGGCTCTATCTGGATGGTGCGCGCATCTGGCGTGGTAATGGATGCAACGCCTTTAAGCTCCATGGTTGAGCCATAAGCCGGCACGCGGATGTCCTCAACTAAAGAGGCGCTGGCTCGGTTTGTGCGCAGATTCTTCAATTCTTTCGCGAAATGTTCAATAGCCTGCTCGAATTCAGCTTCGGCAGATTTGATGTAATTGGACATATAAAATGTAAGGCCAGTATGCCTCAACTCAGCCACTTCGTCAACTTTGACATAATGCAAAATTCAAAATGCATAATGCAAAATTATTGGGCTTTTCTGCTTTTTATCTTTTGATCTTTTTATCTTTCCTACTTTTTCGAACGAGGCAGTGTCCCGAGATAGATGATATTGCCGTCTTTCGGGTCGATCATGACTGTTGAGCCGCCGCTGGTCGTGGTCGGAAGTTTTTTGGCCTCCCAAGTCTGGCCTGCATCGCTGGTGAAGACCAAAGCCGTTGGCCCAGTGTAAATCATGCGTTGGTTGGAGTTCGGATCAATGGCCAAATCAGCGATCAAGTTCTCCCCGATCTCGCCGATAAGGTTCATGGCCTGCCAGGTTTGGCCTTTGTCTGAAGTTTTTGCTATGCCTCCGCGATGGACCAGGTAGATCCGGTCTGCGTTGACTGGGTCGGGCACGACTTTCACGATCCGGCGCGCATCGCCGATGTCGCCGAACTCTTTCCTGGTCTGCACCCATGTCATGCCTGCATCTAAAGTCTTCCATAAACCATCGCCTTCTGTACCCACATAAACTACGCGCGAGTCCTGCGGGCTGAGCACAATGGATGTGACGCTGGCATTGGCCCGTTTGACCACTTGCCACGATGCGCCCTCGTCTGAAGATTTCAGGATATCGCCTTCGTTGTTGCCCGCATACAGGATCGTCGGGTTGAACCAATCAGATACGATCTGCGTGATGATCTTGTCTGTGCGCGGATCAAAGAAAGCCAAGTCCCAAACGCGGCCGCAAGTTTTTGTCTTGTAGATCTTATTCAAGCTTGTGGCATAAATAGTACACTGGTTTTTGCTGTCCACTGATACTGATTTGATGTCAGCGGCATCAAGTTTGGCCATTTGCGTCCACGAATCTCCGCCGTCCAACGAATAAACTAGCCCATTGCCCTTGGTGCCAAGATAGATCGCGTTCCTGTCTTGTTTGTCCATGGCCATGGCCTGTACGCTCAAGCTGGCAGCGCCAGCTGTGATTTTTGGCCCAGTCACGAGCGCGATTTTATGCACCCAAGACACGCCGTGGTCCGAGGTTTTCCAGACTCCGCCATCAGGCCCGGCGGTCGTTGTAGTGGACGAGCCGAAACATCCAGCCCCCAACAGAGCGAGACCAACCAGGACGGCTGATAAGAAGCTAGAAGTTAGCCGCCGCCCAGAGGGCTCTGGCCCGGAGGGAAGTTTGAAGTTAGAATCTCGACGATCAACGTTGTACGTTGTACGTTGTACGTGGTACGTGGTTTTCATAGTTGTAAAGTAAGGACAAAAGTTTTTGGATAAAAATTAGGAAGTTTTAAAAATGCTTGGTCTGCATTTATGGCAGCCGCGTCCAACATCAGGCGTGGGTTCAAAGCTGACCCGATGGCGCCTGTGGCATCAGCGATTCCCTGCCCCAGGATAAGGGCAAGCTTAGTGTCAGATAAAAACTTGGATCGCAGAGCCGTTCCGCAGGCGCTTAAAGCCTCGGCCCAGGCCGCGGACGCGTCTTCGGTTGAATCGCAAAGTTTTGACAAAGCTTCGCTGGCTGCAAAGCGGTGGCCCAAGCTCGGACCATTCACAAAATCTTGGGCAGCTTCAATAAACTCAGTTGACGAACTTTGTTCAATCGAAGCCAAGCCTGGCCTGCCGCGAGCCAAGATGGATTTTTTGTGGGCTTCAACAGCTGACATGCCTTGAGCGATCAAGGCTTGCTCGATTTGTATTTGCGGCACCAAGGACATGTTGATTTTTACCATGCGGCTTAAGATGGTAGCTGGAATGCGCGAAATATTTTCGGCCACGCACACAAACACTGCTTCAGCCGGCGGCTCTTCCATGACTTTGAGCAAAGCGTTAAAACCTTCGTCATTCATCTTATCCATGTAAGGCAAAAAGGCCACAGTCCTTTTGGAAATCTGCGGGCGGCTGTAGAGTCTGTTCCTTTGTTCGCGCACAATCTTGACTGACAATTCTTTTTTGCCTTCCTCAGGCTCAAACAAGATGATATCTGGATGCAACCGCAACTCTTGTAACTTGTAACTTGTGACTTGTGACTCATCCGATACGAGCTCACGGACAAACTTCTCAGCCACGAGGGACTTACCCAAGTGTGCCGGGCCGACAAATAAATAAGCAAAAGCAGGCTTATCTTTCCAAAGCTCAAGCAATTTCAAAATCTTTTCGTGTCCAATCACTTCCGCCATGCTACCCAATGATACCATGGCGAAACACCAAACACCAAGAGACAAGATCCAAACAAACTCCAATATCCAAAACTTCAAATACTGCTTCCTGTCATCCTGAGCGGAGTTATACGGAGTCGAAGGATCTGGTTCGTTCTGAACAACCCAGATCTTTCGACTTCATTCATCGAATTCATTTCGCTCAAGATGACAAATGTGATTTAGGTGTTTGCGTGTTTGATGTTTGTTTGGTGTTTGGTTTTTGTTCCTTGGTGTTTTCAATAAAAAGAGGGCGGTCAAGCGAGAGTGCTTGCCGCCCTATAGGTTCATGGCATGAACGCGTAGCCGAGTCCGATGTTGAACTCGAAGTCGCGTTTGTTGCCAGTGGTGTCGACGATGGCGTGCTGATAATGGGTGTTCCCCACTCCCAACCGGCCGAGAATGTACAGGCCGTGGCCATCTTTGTTGGTGAGGTTGTAGCTGGGCTGGATGAAAGCCCCGACCCACGTCGCGGCCACGTCGTCGTGGCTCAGGGTCGCTCTGCGGTTCGTGCCCACGCCAAAGGTGAGGGCCACGCCCGAGTCCCAGGTGTAGCGCGGGCCAACGTGCCCGTGCATTTCCCAGAGGTTCTCTCCGACTCGGAAGGCAGCTGTCTCAGCCTTGTTGTACCCGCCGTAGCCCGCGCCGAAGTTGAGTTCCAGGCGCCAGGCACCGCTCTGGGAGAGCGAGGGCAGAAGACCCATCTCCATGCCGACTGCGTGCAGGGCCACGCCATAGTGGTCGCGGAGATTTCGGCCATAGTACGGGCCAATGTACAGGCCCGTGAGCGCGTGCTGGACAGAGACGTTCGAAACAGAAGCGTTCGAGGTGGGAGAGGGCCTGACGAAATGAGGGATGGAAGTGACCGCGTCTTGCACATGCTTGATGCGCTCATCCTGCAGCGCATCCTTCTGCTTGAGCTGATTGATTTCCTTGCCAATGCCTCCCAAGGCATCGCTCAAGAGCCGCTTGATCAGCTCCTCGAACTCAGCGTGCTGGACGCCCATTTCCCGAAGCTTGTCGAGCACGGGCTGGGCACTGTCCGCTTCTTTCCGAATCTGATCCTTGAGAGCAGGCGGCACAGGCTGGCCCTTGTCCTTGAACTGCATTGCCTTAGCTTCCAAGGCCTTGAGCCTGTTGTGGATGCCCAAGGGGGTCAGGCAAATCCTGATGGGTTTCTGCGTGACAGGGTCCACGTCTGGCACTGGCCAGCCGTTCAGGAACTTGCACCTGGACTCGAACGTGTCCGGCAGAGGGGGCGGTTGATTTGTCCCGTCAGGCGGAGTAGTGCTCGGCGTGGCAGGCGGTGCAGAGGGGCAGTTCTTCGTGGCGCCTGTGATGCACAAGGCGCACACGTCGTGGAACACGCTGAGATCGTTCTTGTCGAGACCATTGCACTCAGCGACTCCGTTGCAGACAATGCTGAGATTGGGCTCTTGGCCCGTGATGCAGATATTCATCTGCTTCGTGCACTGCTCCACGCAGGCGAGCAGCTTGGCCTGGTCGGCCTGAGCTGGTTTGCTCGCGAAAAGCACGAACACGATGGCGACGGACGCAAACGACCTCACGATCAATGTAAACAGCCTGATTCGGTTCATCTGGCATCCTCCCGTTCTGAGTGTCAAAAAGACGTTTTCACCTTTGGTTTGTACCTATTTAGGCAAATTTTCCAGGTTTTGTCAATGGGTCAACCCCCTGGATGCGGCCGTTGAGCGCAAATTGACGTTTTTAGGCTTAAATAACACTCCCAAAAAGCCCTCCTGGTGTCATTTCGAGCGAAGTTGGACGAAGTCGAGAAATCGCAGATCTAACGTGACCAGGTAACATCTGATTCCGAGATCTCTCCATTCCGCTTCGCTACAGTCGAGATGACAAAAGGAAGAACGCTCGAGATGACAAAGTGATGTGATTGAATGTAACGAAAAAGAGCTCCCGATCAAGAATCTGATCAGAAGCTCTTAGGAGACTCGCGCAGGAAGCGCAAGGGTTGTGTCCTCAGGAGCACGAGGGCTTGAGGACGCCGTCGTAGTACGGGAAGGGGCCAGACGCCGAGCAACAGCCAGTGCAGGACTGCAGCTTGGGATTGGGATTGCTGCACAGATGGAAGATCTTCGCAGATCCATCCACCTTGAGCGACAGTGTTCCAAGCAGAGTCACTGACGAATTGCTCATGGCCGCGACTTCGGCTGGCGACTTGCACGGCGCCGGAGCGGCACCGCTCGCATCGCCCCAGTACTTTTTGTTACCGAGTGCGACCTGGACCACGAGGCTCTCGAGGAGCCCGGTCGCCATCACGAACTGGCAGGTGACGTGCAGGCCGTTCTTGTTGCAACCCACGGCCGGATCATAGTCATGTCCGTCCCAGGCCACATAGATCACGGGCTGTGCCCACGACAGGTCGGGGTCAGCCGACGCGTCGTAGTCTACTGTCACGGTCACGGTGGGGTTGCCACCGTCCTGCGGGTTGCAACCTTCGTCGATGACGTTGTTGCAGTTGTTGTCCTTGCCGTCGCAGACCTCGGGCGCACCCGGGTAAACCGAGGCGTCAGCGTCGTTGCAGTCGTCGTGGGAATTGGAGTACCCAGCCGGCGCATTGACATTGCTGTCCGTGATCTGGTCGTTGGCGTTCCCGCTGTTTGTGCCGTGAGAATCCCCATCCGCGTCGCGGTGATGGGTGTACTGCTGACTGCACGTGCACACGCCCCAGACACCGTTGGAACAGGTCTGAGTGCCAGCGCAATTGCTTGCGCCCGTGCACGACCGGCTGCCGCTGAGGGTGACGCTCGCTGTGGTGTCGTCGCAGTCGCTGGCATTGGTCACGCCACCGGATGTGACCGGACTGGCAGGGTCGCCCCAGCCGTCATTGTCCTTGTCAGCGTAGTGCTGCTGGGTGTTGACACACACGCACACGCCCCAGGCCATTCCATCAGCATTGCACTGCTTGGTTCCGGTCTGGTCCGACGCGCACTCGTTGGTGCAGGACTCGATGAGCCCGGGCACGCAGATCATGGGTGATCCGCCTGTGCCAGCCGAGCCGCCAGTCCCAGCGCTTCCGCCGGCTCCAGCTGCTCCGCCTGCTCCGCCGCACCCGACGCATTCGCCGTACGTGTGGTCGTCTTTGCAGGTCTGGTAGGCGTCGGGGTTGGTCGGGCAACACCCCTTGTGCTGCTCGCCCGGCGTGCAGCCAAAGCTGCCGTCCGTGCCGCTGTCCGCGCCGGATGCTCCAGCCGAACCAGCAGTGCCGGACGTTCCGGCCGCTCCTGCTTCGCCGCTGGCACCGGACGTTCCGGCCGAACCAGCTGCTCCGCAAGTGCCTGCTTCGCAGACCTCTTCGGTTGTGTCCACGCCGCACGCTGCGACGAGAACGGACGAGAGAACAAGAGCAATCGCGATCGTGGTCTTGGAATTGAACATTGGAAACCTCCGAAACGTTGTGGAGTTCGTCGTCGAATACTGCGTTGTGGGTTGACCGCCCGTGAATCTTCCTCAATGAGGAAGGATGTATTGTTTGAAGTTGCGTACTGCCGAATGGTGAGCCGTGGCCTATGAGGCTTTACGGCTTCCACTCAGCAGTTGTCCTAAATCGTTGAGTTTGCTCCACGACTTGGGACTGCGAGACAGAAGAGGTAGAACTCCTCTGTCTCAAGCAGGTGTATTGAATGTGCTGTCAGACTGTCTAGAACGTCACGCCCAGCGTTACGCCGATCATGCCGCCCAGGCCAGTCTTGCGCGCCGAGCCATCTCCGGTCATGGCCGAGCCGAGTGTTCCGAAGGGAACAACCACGACCTGCTCGGAGAGCGGGACCGTGACAGACACCTCTGCGCCAGTGATGGCACCGAGGCGTTCGGCATTGTCGTTGAAGCGGCCGAACTGGGTGTAGGAGCCGCCAACACCGAGACGCGTGCGCTTGTCGCTGGACAGGGCGAAGGTGAGGCGTGTGTAAGCGCCCACTCCGTAGGTCTGTCCCGACTTGCTGTTGGGATAGGTACTGGAGTTGAGTCCGCTGGGGGAGAACATGAATCGTCCGCCCACGTCGAGCCCAACGTCACCGTCCCCGAACAACCCACCCAACCCGATATCCATGACGCCGAAGCCCATGGTCGAGCCGGGAATGGCTGCGTAGGCAACGCCGCCGGTAGCAGTGAGACGAACGCGATGGGAGTTGACCCAGCGCTTGACCCACTCGGTGTCAGCCTTCTTGTCCAGGTCGGTCTTGTCAGCCTTCTTGCTGACCTCGAGCTTGGTGGCCTTGTACGTGTCCAACTCGCCGAGCTTCTTGTCCTGCGCGTTGTCATTCTCCTCGAGCTTGCCGATGCGAAACTCATGATCCGCGGCAATACCCTCGACCTTGCTCACCCGTTCCGTCAGGTCCACGATGTCCTGTTGCTGGACGTTCATGGTGTGCTGCGTTGCTTCCAGCACGGCTCTGGCCGAGAGGTCGCATCGCACGTACAACCGATGATACTTGACGTTGGCGTTGGAAGGGTCGACCCGATTGGTGTTCTCTTCCCACGCGCGACTGAGCGAGTACGGATGGTACTTGTCCGGCTCCTTGCACACGCACTTCCCGCCGTTCTTGCTCTTCAGGGGATCATAGTTCCCAGAGCACACATACTCCTCGCGCCAGATGGTCTTGGGCTTGGTATCGACCGCGGGCTGTTGAGCAGCTGGGCCGCAAGCCTTGATCATTTCGCAGACCTCGTTCTGGCACTTCTTGATCTCTTCGCACTGTGGATCAGTGGCGGAGGCGACCTGCGAAACCAGAGACACGAGAACGGACGTGATGAGAGACACGATAATCTTCTTCATGACCTTCTTCTCCTCCCCGACATGGGGCAGACTTTGCCCGCGGGGGCGTGGAAAGGTTGGCTACATTCTGAGTGAAACGAGCACAGATCGTACTGCGATCCTAAAGTCGTCCCATGCCTGTTGAGAAGAGGAGGAATACTCCCCAACCTGCATGAAACGGCTCCAGTGCCGCAAGCGCACATCTGTCAAAGTAATGAATGAATATAACACAAAACCAAGATTTTGTCAAGAGTGGCGGGCATCTAAAAAAGACGCTTTATTTAGCGTCTTTGCTTTGGATTAAGTTGTTTGTCAATCAACTAACTTGCCTTATCCTAGCCAAAACCCAGGCTGAACCGATCAAAAACCCGAAAATCAAGCCAAAGGCTGAGTTCTGCACTAAATCAGGTTTAGCGTAAAATCTGGAGGGCAAGGGGTCATCTATGACCTGTAAACGCACAGAATAGCCATAAAAGTTGGGTGCCTGAGCCACTAATTCCTTGGCTACGCCTATGGCAATGGCCGTGGCCTGGTCCCTATTTGAATGATATGCAATTACCTGCATTACCCCGGTTCCTGGCACAACACTGGTTTCAATCGCCTCTTGCCAGGCCTTGCGCTTGTCTATTTCATCAGTCGGGAAATAGGTTCGGTCAATCCCGCCCTGGTTCATGACTGCATTGAAAAAGCTGGACGAATAAACCAGCTCAGCCAAATTCTGCCCGATACGCTCTGTAGATTTGATGGCCGTGTAAGGATCTATGCCCGTGGCATTGGTCTGGGTAATCAGTAATCTGACGGTTGATGAAAATCTCCACGGCTGCAACAAAGAGACGAGCATAGCCAAAACCAGGCCCCCTAAAACACAGAAAGCCAGGAGCTTCCAATTGCGGAAGTAAATGTGCACGAAATTTGTTGAGGGCATTTCTTTTTAAATTACCAATCTTCAATCTTCAATTATCAATTATTGTAGATTGTAAATTTATAATTGTAGATTAGTTAAGTGGTGTGCTGGAGATTTGCGAGCCGAGCGTAAGCGGCAAATTAATTTCTTTGCCTTGGCGCCAGACGCGAATTTCTACGGAAGAACCTGGGCGGTATTGGGCGATGATGTCCCCAAGGTCTACGCTCCCATCCAGTATATCACGATCAACTTGCAAAATCACGTCGCCGGATTTCAAACCAGCCAAATCACCTGGCCCGGCTTTGGTAATCACGACCTGATTTTTCTTTTCTTCTTTGATCCACGCTCCCCTTTCCGGCAAACCATCGCCAGGCGGCATCAATCGCACCAGACTCCGGTCAACGCTCAAGATATTGAGGGTCGCGTGCTTGATTTGATTGTCTGACAACAAGCTCTGGAGCGATGCGGCAATGCCCACGGCAGGAATTACTGAAATTTTTCCTTGCGCAGAAGATTCTACTAAGCCAACCAAAGAGCCTGATGAGTCCCAAACCGGCGATCCTTTTTCCTGATTGGCTATGGACCCGACAATGACCAGCCTGCGATCAATCTTATCGCTTGTTTTTAAGGTTGGGTTTTCTGAAAAGCGGAAAGACGCAATGGACGAAGGCATGAAATCCGCAACATTATTCTCTATCCAAACTGCAGCACCTGTTCGGCTGCCGGCCAGAGAAGCAAAAGGCGCTACAGACAAATTGCGCGCATCGGTTTTCAGGAACACGCTCTGAGTGACCTGATCAACCAAAGCTTTCTGGACCTGATATGCCGCATGCTCATACCAGACGACCATATCTGTCGCACGATTATTCTGGACAATAGAAAGCGGAGCCACGAACCAGCCGTCTGAAGTAAGGGCCACTACGCGGCCAATCTCCTCGGTCGGCAAAAGCATTGGGTCAGCGCCCTTCTTGTGCTCATACAATATTCCTACCGGGCTTTTGCGGGTTGCTATGCTTTCGGGAACAGCTTTAGATGAGGCGTCTAAAGACACCAAAGGCAAAAGCTTGATGGTTGATGTGGTTGTTGTTTCTACCGCAGGTTTTGTACTGGTCGGCACGATTCCTGGAACCTGCAGACCCGTACCACGTACATCATACAACGTACCACGGGCGGCAAAATATCCGGCCACGCCGCCTGAAACAGAACCGATGACAACGTTCAGGGCGACAAAGAGGATAATGACCTTATAATCGATTTTCATAATTGTATTATAATACGTTCCGCGATATTAAAGCCAACGAGAGGTGATGGCAATGGCCAGCAAAAAAACCACAGCTAACACAAATTCAGAAACAGCCTGGCGTTTGCTGGGCAAAGGGTTGTACAAATAACGCCGCATGCGCAGTATCCCGCAAAAAATAATCATGCTCAAAGCGCCTTGCTGCCAAAGGCCGAGCGGTAGTGTGGCGCCGAGCAAGCCTAGATACAAGCCGGTGATAGCCCCGACCAGCATCCAAGTCCGGTTTTGTTTGCCAGAAGCTTCGGGGTGGCCAGTGGTCCGGAAAAGCAGAATGCCCAGAATGACCATGCCGGCTACATGCGACCAAGGCGGCGTATGTAAAAACGTAATCATGCCCGTGGAAGTAGAAACAGCGAACAGAATTATCAAAGGCACATAAGCGATGTTCACGCGCGAAAGCCCGCCGACCGGATAACGCGAAGGCATGAAACACAGAAAAAACAACAGCTGCAAAGACAGAAAACTGCAAACAAACGAAAGCCCGATGACCATGAATTGCTCAAATCTCCCTTCGGTTAGGAGCATGGCAAAAGCCAAGGCCAAAATAAGCAGCATGGTCGGCAGCATCTTTTCCACCATGTCCCACAAATCAACGCGTTTGCGCGACATCAAATAAGCAGAAGTTGCTAGTACGATAATGCCCAGCGCAACAAACCAAGGATAATCAAAAGGTTGATTGAACTGGAAATAAAAAGCAATCGCTATTATCAGCGAACTCAGCAAAGGCAATATGCGGTAAAAGAGAAACATTTAGAGATACAGAGAGCAAGAGAGCGAGAGAGCAAGAGATTCGAACCTTATCTCTGCATCTCCGTATCTCTTGATCTCAATTGGTTATTAAAAAGTTGATTACGATCTTTCCGTCTTTCAAATCCAGCGTTTTAATCTTCATGCTGCCGGCTTGCAGATCCCACGCCCCCATATCTTTGGCGAAGATATTGCTCATAACGGGCAAGATGGCCCAGGATGGCAGGTTGACCATGCCCAGTTTAGCGCTGACTGGCTCAAACTTTACAGAGCCATCGGTTTGCAGGACTGGCTTGACCTGCAGCAAGAGATCGATTCGGCCAAGGCTCCATCTTAATTTAAGAAACAATTCCATGCCAGTCGGCAAAATAGCCACCTGAGATTGCTCAATCGCCAAACTGTTGCGCAGGCCCTGAGCTATGCCCCAGGTAAACAAGCCGCTGACTTCTTTTTCGTTGATCGTGACGGCCATGTTCTTGACCCTGTCCTCCACTTGCTCGCGGATACGCGACGAGATCAAAGCCTCAAACTCGCGCGAATCCATTTTTTGTTGCGCAACTTGCCGGCTGGGGGTCGGCGCTTGGTAATAGTCCTTCAAAACCGGAAACTCAACGATTCCGGTCAAGGACACCAAGTAAGCGACTACTAAAAAAAATGCTGCGCAAACCGCAATCAACAAAGTCGCACAGGTCAAGACATTCCTCCCTAGTTTAGGGCCGCTTACTTTCGGAACAGGCGGACGGACCAACATCTGAGCTTTTGGATCTGGGGCGACCATATATTATGAGCTTGATCTGTAGGCTTTGACTTCTTTGATGACCAAGACTACTGCTGTGCCCAAGGGTATGGCCATAAGCGCGCCCACAAACCCGAAAAGCTGGGCTCCGACAAGCAAAGACAAGATGCTGACCAATGGATTCAAGCCCACTGCTTTTTGCATTACTTTAGGCACTATGAGCTGATTCTCCAATTGTTGGACCACGATCATCAGGGCCAAAGCCAGCAAGCCAGTCACGGTCGAGTGGCTGAAAGCGACCAATAAGATCGGACCGGCCGCAAGAATGGGGCCGAGGTAAGGTATGAACTCAACTAACCCACCAAAAACCGAAAGCACGAGCGCGCCTTCAACGCCCAGGACAGACAAACCTATGAAATAAAATACGCCAATGATCACTGCAAGTATGATTTGGCCTCTTAGCCAGCCGCTCATTTTATCCTGCAGCTGCGAAATGAGATGCAGAGCGAATTTCCGATGTTTGGACGGCACCCAATCCTGCACCAGCGTAATCGCCTTATCCTCTTGAGCTACCAGATAGAACGACATGACCAAGACTACGATGAATGCGGCAACGCCGCCAAACACAGTACTCAACAAATCTACAAGCCGATTGGCTGCGCCGCCCAATTGAGTTTGGATTGAGGCAATGCCTGAATTGATATTTATTGAAAAGCCGTACTTGCCTGCGAAATCCTTGAATGAATCCGAAATATTCTGGATCCAGCCCCATTGCTGGCCAAGTAAACTCGCCAGCCTGCCTGCTTGCTCTATCAAGGTCGGAATCATGAGCGTGATCACCAGCCCGAAAATACCGAATAAAACAAAATACAGGAACAGGACAGTCACGCCGCGCGGTATCTTCCGCTTATAAGCCCACTCTGCTGTCGGCTGCATGACTGCGGCCAGAAAAAGTGAAATCACGAACAGCGTCACAATGTCTTTGGTGAGCCAAAGGACTATGAATGCAACCACGACCGCAACCATCTTGACGATGGCGCTGGTTGATATGTATATGTTCCTGTCTTGCATGAAGGTATTATAGCATACTGAAAACCCTTGGCCCCTTTCTCAAGGGGCTGTGACCTAGTATGTTAAAATCTCCTTGTGAAAGGAGAAGCGAAGAGGTTTTCCGGTGAGCGATGTTATGGTACGTTATATTTTCAGTATGCCAACGCTAGCCACTAACCGCAAAGCCAAATTCGAATACGCATGCCTGGAAAAATTCGAGGCTGGCTTAGCTTTGACCGGGCAAGAAGTAAAATCAGTCCGCGCCGGAGGCGCAAAGATAGACAATGGTTATGTTGTAGGCCAAAAAGGCGGGCTGTGGCTGATTGGCGCAAACATCGCGCCCTACAAAAAGGCCTCAAACCTAAAAAACTATGATCCTGGCCAAAGCCGGCAACTCTTGTTGCACGGCAAAGAGATGCGCTATCTTATGGGCAAATTAAGCGAAAAAGGCTTGACATTGATACCAACTTCCCTATATACTCGCGGTAATCGGATTAAGCTCGAAATATGGCTGGCCAAAGGCAAAAAAACCTTTGAGAAGCGCCAAGCCATCAAGAATCGCGATTTAGACCGCGAAACTAAGCGTTTTTATTCCGAAGACATATAGAGGGGATGCCGAGCTTCGACGGATTTCAGTTCCCTATTCTGCAGGCCGAGCTGACATGACTCGTAAAACCGTGTTAACAAGACATTTGCCAACGTCTTATCAAAGGCTAAGGCTGCATTCGCTAACGCGTTTGCCATGCCATTAGCTCAACCGGCACTCGCCTAATAAGGCTCGTGCCGCGATCCCCTGTTTCGCTCCCCACGGAGCAGGCTGATCGTCATCTTTGGGGATAGGAGCCAATCCGCAGCATCTGGATTGGAACGACAAGGCTGATGCTAACGCCAATCACTTCTCGCTTGTTCGCATGTGATTGACGCACTCCGAGCAAGCCAAGCCTGTGAAGACGAATATGGTTTTGACTTTCGGACGGGGGTGCGACTCCCCCCATCTCCACCACCTAATCAAACTTCAATGCGCATACATTATCGCCGACGCAGATTCATACCCAAGCCCGAAGGCGTGATCTATCTTTTCAATAACCAGATCCAGGCGCCCGAAGTTCGCGTGGTAGATGAAGAAAGCCTTCCGCTCGGAGTGATGCAGACCAAAGAAGCTTTGGCCCTGGCCGAAGAGCGCGGCTATGACCTGGTGGAAGTCTCTCCCAAGGCAGTGCCTCCGGTCTGCAAATTCCTGGATTACGGAGCCTTCAAATACCAAAAGGAAAAAGAAATGAAGCAGCAAAAGGCGCATGCGAAGAAGGTGGAAGTGAAAGGCATCAGGCTCTCGGTCAAAATCGGCCAGCATGATGTGGACAATCGTTTGAAGCAAGCCATCGGCTTTCTGGAAGACGGGCAAAAACTCAGGATAGAAATCATGCTCAGAGGCCGCGAAAAAGCACACGGCAACCTCGCTCTCGAAAAAATCCAAGCCTTCATGAACGAGATTGCGAAAAAGTACACCCTGTTCGTGGAACAGCCTCCGAAAAATCAGGGCGGAAACGTCTCAGCCATCATCGGAAGGAAATCGTAACCAACCTAATGCAAAATTCAAAATTCAAAGTGCAAAATTATCGAGGCCTTACGGCATCTATCATATAAAATTGCGAAGCAACACCAACATTTTGAATTATTAATTATGAATTATTAATTAAAAAAAGATATGCCATTCAAGACACACAAGATGGTGGCCAAGAGAGTGCGCGCTACCAAAACCGGCAAGCTCATGAAGCGCCACGGCGGACAAGACCACTTTAATGCCCGCGATGCAGGCAAGATCACCCGCAAGAAGCGCCGCGATCAAACCATGCCGACGCAGTACACCAGGACCATTAAATCACTAGCCAAACTAACCTAATTACAATTTACATTTATCAATTCACAATTTACATTTTTGGAAATTGATAAATGATTATTGAAAATTAACCAAGATATGCCAAGAGTTAAGCGCGGCATGCACCGCATCAAACGCCGTAAGAATATACTGGCCCGCACCAAAGGAATGATGTGGGGACGCAAATCCAAGATAACTTTAGCCAAAGTAGCCTCCGCCAAAGCCGGCGTAAACGCTTATGTGAGCCGCAAGCTCAAAAAGCGCGTAAACCGCGGTTTGCAACAGGTGCGCATCGGCGCCGCTTCCCGCGCACTGGGCGTGAGTTACAGCCGGTTCATGGATGGCTTGAAGAAGCGCAAAGTCGTTCTGGACAGAAAAGTCTTGTCCCAGATCGCAGCCAAGCACCCGGCAGTCTTCAAAAAGCTGGTTGTAGCCTAAAAACATATCCACAAAGCAAAAGCGATCTGCACAGGGCAGGTCGTTTTTTTGTGTTATAATAAGGTAAACTTTTATATGAAAAAAGAGAATTCTGCCGTACGCCTAGACATGGCCGAGGCAAACGCGCCTAAGATTGAAGCAGTCCCCTCCAGTCCGGCTTCCCCTGATTCCAGTAAAACGAACCTCGAAGTTGAGGCAAGGAATGCTTTGGATCGTTTCCTTGCCGATCGCGAGAAACTCATACGGATGGATCATGCGGTGAGATTAAATCTTCCTCCAGCGGGCTGGGAAAGCAACAAGATAGGCCTTTATGGCAAAGGTTCCACACTGCTTGAAGTATACAATAAGAAAAAAGCTGAATTGCTCGAGTTCGCCGAGCATATGCAAAAGCAAATACCGGAGCTTAAAGAACTGGAATTGCTGGTTGAGGATCCCGTTCTGTCAAAAGAAATTAAACAATCCGTGAAACTGCTTGAAAATTTATCCACGGATTATATAAATATTGAACCTCCGGAAGCAACGGAATCCAGGAAAATCGCCAGCCAGGAGAACATCAGAACTCAGCTACGCAACCGCGAGCAAATCGAGCTTAAAGAGCAGGAGGATAAAGCTCGAAAGGCCACGGCCGTGATGCGCCGCGATTTAGCTAACCTCAAACGGTCTTTTTATAAGATGTATGGCATGACCTATAACGAAGCCTTGGTTTTGCCTAGCTCGCCCAAGCCGGCTGAGGGACAAGCGCCCAAAGGCTTTTGGGGCAAGTTGGCTGACAAGGTTTGGGAAAAGCCCCAGAGCCCAGAAGAGAAAAAACTTGGGGCTGCCAAGTCAAAAGATGCAAAAATTTTGATTAAGAAAATCCAAAACCTTGATAAGCGAATTGATTCAGCTTGGAACGAGACCATGGGCCAATATGCCCAGGAAAGCGAACCTCAAACTGCGATTTCTTTGGATACTTTGCGCTCAGTCCTGGAACAGGAAATGCCAGAAAAATCCCCGAGAGAAATTGAAGACTCAGCCAGCAGAATCCTAAGGTCTTTGCGAATCGCATTGCCCGAGGAAGTTAAAGAAGAAAAATCGAACATCTACCAACTCAAACCTGAACGCGTGGAAAAACTAGAACCTTCAGTCGTCATCAAAACAGAGACCTTAAAGCAATCCCGCAAGGAAGTCCCGACCCTAAAGGTGGCGCATGAAGAAAAGCCTGAGGTCAAAGAAGCGGAAAAATCAGACCGCAAACAAATCGCGATTGAGATAATGAAGGCTTTTGGCGGCGGCGAACAAGCCAGACAGCGCGGCTCCAACCTGTTTGAAGCTGTCAAAAACCAGATGCAGCTCATGAAGCTTGAGGATATGGATCCTTTAGATTATGTCCAACTTGTTGCCGAGCGCACTCAAGCCGAAAATGAAAATAATGAGAAGGGTGCAAAAGAATACGACAAGCAGATCCAAGCACTGAACAAAAAGCTGAGCTTCGGGTCAACTGATCCATCCAAAGGAATCAATATGGGCGGTTCCAGGCTCATGGAAGCCAGGGCTTTGGGCTCAACGCCAGCCAGGGCTGAGGCCGCCAAGATGGTCGAACAGATCACGGCCATACCTTCGCAGACAGCTGAACGCCCGTCTTTGCGCAAACCAAAACAGCAAATGGAAGAAGTTGAACCAAAAACTTTGCGCAAACCAAGGTCTTTGCGCTTAGTCAAGCCAGAAGCGCCAGAACCTCAAGTTTTTGAGCCAAAAGAAATCCCTGCTCCCCCGGAAGTTTTGACTGACAGCATGAACCTGAAAGAAAAACTTAATAGGCCCATGGACCTCCAGCTTGCGGCGCATTATGTACCGAACGCACGCTTGGTCTGGGATACGTTGGAGAAAGCAATCGCCAATGACCCTCAAGCCATTCCTGAAATCCAAAAATTAGTGGACAAACAACACGTTCCAGACGCAGGCAATCCTGCAACGACCTTAGTTTATGCTGTAGGTGAATACTTGAGGCTGGAAGAGGAATTCTTGAACAATGACGAAATCCAGGTGGACAGCCAAACCGAAAATGAAATAAGGGCCAAACTGACTAAATTGGGCCAGATTCTAAAGCGCGTAGAAAGCAAAATAGAGATTGATTTGTTCGGCACCAATGGCTTCCTTGAAGTCGCAGCCTGGGACCCGGACAATATGTCA
>JBAYJJ010000021.1:0-23307 GCA_041665165.1 Patescibacteria group bacterium
TGGGTGTTTTTCAGCCGTCTCGTATACCAATTTACGATGACAGAGGCGATTACACCGGCAAAAAAAGTGATGATATATCCGAGCGCTTTGAACTCCATGCCAAACCTCCTTGGGTGATCGACTAGCTCTACTTATCACGGACCTACGTTGCGGTCAAGGTCAGAGCCGCTCAAACACAATCATGGCCGGGGGCAGAGCTTTCCTGGACTTGCCGCTGCCTGACTCATAATCCTGAAGCGCGAATTGCAGTTGCTTGCCTGTGAATTGCAGGCTGCGGCCAAAGATTGTACCGGGATCGTTTACCGTAAACACATCTGATTCGCGGTCATAGGCCGTTACAACCAATTCATGATGGAGCGGGCCTGGCCATTTATAATGAGGGTTAGGCAATTTACGCCCGTTTATGGCAGTGATCACGATTTTTCCCGCATAGACCTCGGCCGCGATATCTTTGACCGTGATGTTGTGCTTGATTGTGATGTCATCAAACTTCAAATATCCTTTGATGATCCTCTCGGCCGTGTCCTGGATTGAAGTATCAATAAAATGGCCGTAGTTCCTGAATTCCCAATCTGAGATGCCGACAATCCTATCGCGGCCTTGTTTCAAGTCAATTGAAGTTTGTCCGCGCGCCCAAGCCACAGCCATGATTGAGGCTGCTTCTTCGCAACCCTGGGCCTGTCGAATATCATTCCATTGGCCAGTCGGAGCTTGGGATAAAAAAGGCACATCCTGCGCGCTCGCATAGGATAGAGGGGCAAAGATTGCAATCAGAACCAGAATATATTTATACATAGCGGATTTCCATGCTTTAGATTAGCATAAAATAACATAATTGACGACCCTTTTTAATGCATTAAGGCCTGGGCAGGGGATATTGACACTTTAAGAGATTTCTGCAATATTAATGCCTACAACCAGGAGGTAGTCATGTCCATCGCTCTTCAGATCATCCGTGAATTGCAGGTGCTCGTAGGCAAGGTCAACAGCCTCAATCCCCAGGCTGAGAGAAAGGGCGGGTACTTCTGCCTTGTCCAACAGCTGACCGCTGAGGCCGTTCCTACACTGGTCGTCAGAGTGGGAGAAGTCAACGAGCTTCACGAGCACGACCATTTCGAACGGTGCCAACTGGTGACCAAGCGGCTCAACAATGAGGCGCCGCGCTTCCAGGTCAGCTCATGCCTCCCCGGCATGGACGGCGCAGTACGAGCAGACAATGATACGGTCGTGGGCTTCTCAGGCTATGATGCTCCGTGGAACGAGCTGATCATGCTCGCTCTGTGCGTCAACATGCATTGGCTTAAGCTGAGCCGTGCCCTCCAGCTAGCCTGGGACGACGACCATGACAAGCTCAAGGCCCTGCTCGAATAGAACCTCAGGAGGTATTAAAGATGTTCCTTGCACGCGAAGCCATGAACGAACTCCAACGGCTGGTTGACAGGGTGAATGCCCTGAACCCTTCGGCCAAGGAAAAAGGCGGATATTTCTGCCTGATGCTGAAGTCAAATGAGGGCTCCACTCCTGATTTGGTTACCCGAGTCGGCGAAGTCCTGCCCGAATTCAAAAGAAGCAGCTATGAGCGCAGCGTCGTGGCGTGTCGGACCTTGGAGTGCATCAGGCAAGACTGGCACGACTCAGTCGGACCAGAGACAGCATCTGATACAGGAGCGATTCGCACGCCCTCTGGCGCCATCGTGGGGTTCGCGGGCTATCGCAGTCCGTGGAACAACGCACTCATGCTTGCGTTCTGCGTTCGCCTGGAATGGATGACCCGCTCAGACGTGGCTCTGCTCACAGGTGATGATTCCAGACATCACACTCGCAGATGTCTGGAGCTTTTGCTCGAGCCAGAGCCGCTTGTCTGCGGCCTCATCCCGAGCTGAAGCCTGAATTAGGAGGGGACCATGAAAATCGCGATTGGTTCAACCAGCCCGCACAAGTATGTCGCGCTCAAGCAGGCGTGTGAAAAGCAGCAGGTGGTTTGTGAAATCATCCAATTTCGTGTTCCAACCGAAAAGTGGAACCAGCAGCCCGTGGGTTTTGAACAAATCTTGAAGTACGCTAAGGACCGCGCAACTTTGACCGCGAACGCATATCCCCAAGCTCTTTGCCTTGGCATTGAGAGCGGCCTGATCCGAGCGCAAGACGTGACCATCGACCAGACTGTGATTGCGGCGCTCACACCTACTGGCGATTGGTACTTCAGTACCACACCAGGCATCCGTTTTCCTGAACGGCTTGTAGTGGAAACAAAACGCCGCGGATTCAAAACCACGACCGTGGGACAAGTGATTGCCGAACAACTACACGGCGACCCGACTGACCCGCTAGCCACGCTCACTAACCAAGCGCTGAACCGGCGCTACATGCTCTTTACCGGCATCTACGTCCTGTTCGCTCAACTCCGTGCCCTAGGCCTTCTGTAAAGAAGGTTTTTTTATTTCCCCTCAGCTGTCTTCATTTCCATGTTGAATGATTCCAAGCGCTCCTGAGACAATAGCCAATCAGATTCGCGTACAAGAATCTGCGCATCAATCTCTTTTAGGCGTTTTGATTTTTTGATATCAACGCTTCCGGCATTATCCGCGAAAAACTGGATTATTCTTTTTTTCTCGTCGGCCAGCGTGGCGATATCCTGCTCCATGCGCTTGAGCGCGCGCTTTTCTTTCTGTATATCCTGAAAAATATCAACCTTGATGCGCATATAAGGAATTCTACCTTCAACCACTGGCTTTTGTTCCTCTGGTTCTGAAAAACTCTCGTGCGTTTTCAATTCGTACACGTAAATGTCATAAGGATACGGATAGCGGCGGGCAAAACCATCTTTGACTTCCAGGATGGAGGTCGCTACTTGGGAAACGAATGTCCGGCTGTGCGACACGAAGATGATGGTGCCTTCGTATTCCTGCAAAGCCTCACCCAATGCCTCAACCGTATCAAAATCAAGATGGTTGGTGGGCTCGTCCAAAATCAGCACATCATATTTCCCCAGACAGATGCCAGCCAAGCATAAACGGGCGCGCTCCCCGCCGGACAGAACGGATATCGGCTTATCCAAATCATCTTTGGAAAACAAAAAATTCCCGGCCATGCGCCAAATATCATCAGGCAAGCTCTCTTTGGCAGTGGTGAACAAGTAATCACTGGCCGTGCCAATGGTGGGCAGCATCAAGGGCACATGCTGGGCATAATAAGCAGCCCGCAGATTGTGACCCAGCCTGAAAGAACCGCTGATGGGCGCCAGTTGCTTGGCCAAAGTTTTCAAAAGCGTGGATTTGCCCTGGCCATTTTCACCAAGCACGGCCAAGTGCTCGCCGCGGTTGATCTCAAAATTTATATCTTTCAAAACAGTCTTTTCAGGATAGCCGACCGCCAAATCCTTGCACTCCAAAGCCATGGCTTTTTTCTGGGGCAAAACAGGAATCTTGAAATTAACGGTCCGCAAAGAATGCGCGATCTCAATAGTCTTGAGCTTGCCCAGCTGTTTGAGCTTGGACTGGGCTTGCGAGGCTTTGGAGGCCTTGGCCCTAAAGCGATCCACGAATTCCTTAAGATGCCTCTGCTGGGTCTGGATTTTTTTATTGTAGCGGCGTGCTTCTTCCAAGCGCGCTTCCTTGTATTCAAAATAATCTTCAATGTTGCCCGGATACAAAGTCAGCTTCTCATGTTCCAGTTCAAGCGTATGCGTACACACGTTTTTCAAAAATTCGCGGTCATGCGAAACAAGCAAAAGTGCGCCGCGGAAATTGCGCAAGACTTCCTCGAGTAACAAGACTGTCTGCAGATCCAAATAATTGGTCGGTTCGTCCAAGAGCAAGAGATTAGGCTCGCGCACCAGGATACCGGCCAAACGTGCACGCATCTGATATCCGCCTGACAGGCTTGAAAACGGTTTTTCCAAAAGATCATTCTTAATCTCAAACGAACCGGCTGCTTTAGCGCATTCCCATGGTTCGCGCCCAGAAACGCGAATAAGATATCCAAGCACTGTCTCGTCTGGCAAGAATTCTTCGTTCTGTTCCAAATAGCCGAGCTTGGTGATCGGGTGGATGGATACGAGGCCGCCATCCAAGGTCTCTTGCCCTAAAATGATGCGCAACAGCGTGGTTTTGCCTGTGCCATTGGCGCCGATTAAGCCGATGCGCTGACCCTCGGCAATAGAAAGCGTAGCCTCGTCAAAAAGCTTTCGCGGCCCGAAAGATTTGGTGATTCCTTGTAACTGTAATACAATTGACATTAAACACGATTATCGCATAAAAACGCTTAATTATCAATACTTACTATGCTTAAACTCCAATGGTCAAAAGTTGCGCTCTCAGCACTCATCTTCATGGTCATCGCTTCCATCATCAGACAAATTGAAGCTTTGCTCACCATGAACTATTACACCCTGCCTGAATACTTCAGCGTATGGAGCAAAAGCATGATGCCCACGGCCGGGCCGCCGCCAGCGAGTTTCATGATCATGTCTTTAGCTTTTGCGTTTGTGACCGGCTTTGTCCTGGCCGCTTTCTATAATTTCATCAAAGATGGCATTCCTGGCGGATACATAAAAAAAGTCACGTGGTTTACTTTGATCATCTTTGTCTTGGCTTTTGTGATGTTCGCTTTGCCGCTTTTCCTCATGATTAATCTGCCAATCGGCCTGCAAATCACTTGGCTCATCAGCACGTTCATTATCTTCTTCTTGAACTCATTGGTGTTCGCGAAACTGATAAAGTGACAACTCAAAACTTACAACTTACAAGAGTGACCTAGCTACTCTTGTAAGTTGCCAGTTGTTAGTTATTTGTAAACTTCAATCACGAGCGGGCGTTTGCCGAATTCCACGGCATCATCGCGTTCGGGCATCCATAAATCGATTCTCCCCGGGCCATAGCGCGAATTCATGCGATCGCGGACCACGAATACTTTTTGGTCGCCGAAAAGTTCTGGGATTTTTATGATTGAATTAATGGGCAAAAAATTGGCAGCCACAGTATCAACCGTGCCGCTGGCCGAGTAGTGCGCGCAAACATTAAAACCATTGGCCGTTAAGCAAGGGGAGTCATCCGTTTGTGCAGCCTCGCTGGAATAGGCCGTGGCCACAACTTTCATCTTGGCTAACAGCTGGTAATCAGGCTCTGACTTGGGCTGCTCAGGCTGCCTATCCCAAAGGCGCACAGATAGCACAAAGATAGTGCCTAAAATATCAAAAGCCAGCACAGCGAATAAAACCAATAAGCCGGCTCCGACTAAATATCTCTTCATCCCGCTTTCCTTAGCCACCCTCTTCATGTCCATATTATGGCAAACTTACAGGCTGTCCGGAAGTGTACGCACAGCAGAGATTGACTGAATTGCAATAAAATATGATGATATATGCCATGGCTATCAATTCGCTCGTCTTTACTATCCTAGGCCTGACGATTGCAGTCAGCATCCTATTCTTTACCAACCAGTTTGTATTCCTGTCTTTGGCCGAGCTTTTTCAGCTCCATGACATTGCAAGCAAATACGTCTTGGGTATTGCCCTCTGTTTGCTTACTTTGAGCTTTTTCCTATCCTCGGTCTTGGCTTACAAATACGAAAATTGGCTGACCAAAGGCTATTACTTTTTCTCAGGCCTGTGGTTGGGGGTTTTGACGAATCTTGTAGTTGGTTTTGCTTTTGCCTGGGGAGCTGCAGAATTTTTCGAATACGTGGGCTGGGAGACTCCTAAATTTTTGTTTGGCGCTTTAGGCCTGATGTTCGCGATCGCTTATTCGGCTTATGGCATATGGAACGCTTACAGACCAATAGTCAAATATCTGAGTGTAAAAATAAAAGATCTTCCGCAGGAATGGAAAGGCCAGACAATCGTGCAGATCTCTGATGTGCATCTTGGCAATATCCTTGGCTATGATTTTTTATGCGACATAGTCCAAAAGATCAACAAGCTCCGGCCAAAGGCTGTTTTCATCACCGGCGACTTATTTGACGGCATGGATTTTAATTTGGATGTTTCCATCAAGCCCTTGGATAAAATTTTAGCGCCAAGCGGTACGTTCTACATAACAGGCAATCATGAAACATATTTGGGTGTGCAAAGGACTTTTAACATAATCAAAAACACAAAAACCCGCATCCTTGACGATATGATGGCGGTTGAAGACGGATTGCAGATAGTCGGCATCAGTTATCCGGAGAGAGGAAAGAAAAAAGATTTGCACAAAGCAATCTCTGGCATCCAAGATTATGACTCGACCAAACCGACAATACTTTTATTCCATGATCCCGTACAAATTTCCAAAGTCAAACAAATCGGCGTCAATCTCATGCTGGCCGGACACACGCACAAAGGCCAATTATTCCCCTTGGGCTGGATCACGAAAATCCTATACAAAGGCTATGATTATGGCTTGAAACAAGAAGGGGATTTCTCCATCTTCACTTCTTGCGGCGTGGGCTCTTGGGGCCCCACCATGCGCACGGGCAACCGCCCGGAGATCGTGGCTATTACATTAAATTAAGAAGCTGCTGCCAATCTCATTAAAATCCGCTTTTTAAAAAAATATGAACGAAGAAGATGAGATCCTATCGAACACAGCCATTGAATTCATCAAAAAAGAAAAACGGAAGTTGATCGAAAAATTCGCGAATGACAAGCAATATCCATCAGTCAACAATCCAGTCTCGGCCTTTATGGCAGGTTCACCAGGGGCAGGAAAAACTGAATTTTCTAAGCGCCTCATTAACGATTACTTGAGTAAAGACGGGATTAATGGCGTTGTCAGAATTGACCCGGATGATATCCGACTCCTGCTCCCGGGATATACAGGAAAAAATTCCTCAGTTTTTCAAAGAGCCGCCACAATCGGAGTTGAAAAGTTAGTTGACTATTCAATGGTTAAAAATAAAAATTTCGTATTAGACGGCACATTGTTTAATTTCGACGTAGCATGCAAGAATATAGATCGATCACTTAAACACAAAAGAATAGTGCTGATCGTATACGTTTACCAAGATCCAATTGTCGCATGGGGATTTACACAAAAGAGAGAGGCGCTGGAAAAACGCAACATACCAAAAGACGCATTTATCGAACAGTTCCTCTCCGCTAAAAACACGGTCAATAGGCTAAAAGAGAAGTACGGCGACCAGACCCAAATTTGGCTCATTGAAAAAAATTTCGAGCAAAACATGGAGCGTTTACATCTAAACATAGACAAAATTGACAATTACCTTAAATTCCCTTATTCTAAGAAAGAAGACTTAGAAACATTGATATGAAGCTACGAATAACTAGAAACGAAAAAATCGAAGAAAATCCATTTTATGAGTTCGTGGTAAATACCAGCTCTGGCGAGAAAAAAAGGATCCTTAAAACAATCATAAAAAAATCAAACGAAGACCAACGGAAGCTGGTTGAACGATACGAGAAGACGCCACCAAGCGACAACTCATTGCGATATTGCAACGCCTAAAGAAAAAGAGACCCTGCGCTGGTCTCTTTTTTTATTGTTGATGGGTATGCTATAATATTTACGCACTTTAATTTTTTTCTATTTTTTTATGCATAAAAGAGCGATAGCTCTTGGAGTCGCGTTCCTGGCATTGGCCATGTGGGCCAAGCCGACCAGCGCGGCGATCTTCAAGGCAGGGGATTCAATCTTGACCCCCAAGGATTTTGTAGCTGCGCAGGATGTGTATGCCGCGTCACAGGATTTGACTGCGCAAGGCACATTCAACGGAGACTTGATCTCCGCTGGCATGAACGAGCGCATCACGGGCAATGTCAAAGGCAGTGTGATGGTCGGCGGATTGTACGTGGATATTTTAGGCAATGTCGGGCGCAGCATACGCGCAGCCGGCAACAAGGTAACCATCGGCGGCACAGTTGAGGGCGACGTAATCGCGGCCGGTTCTTTTGTCCAAATTTTGCCTGATGCAGTCATCAAAGGCGATTTGATTGTTGGCGCGGCCATGGTGACCATTGATGGCAAGGTCATGGGCAATGTCAAAGCTTCTGGCGGCAGCATAATCGTGAACGGTACGATCAACGGCGAAACTAAATTTAATGTCCAAGAAAAACTGACGATCGGTGAAACCGCGCACTTTGCAAAAAAGCTGAACTACAATTCAACTAAAGAAGCGGCGATTGACCCTAAGGCTGTTTTAACCGATGGCTCGCAATTCGTTAAGCTAGAAATGCCGTCAGTTGATCGCGAAGAATATAAACCAGAGCGCGGCATATCCTTCGGCATATTTTTCCTGGCTTTCTTGATCAAGCTCTTAGTGATGCTGGTCACGGCCTTGGTTGCATTCCATTTTTTCCGCAAACAAATCACTGCCATCAGCAAAGATGTGTTGGACAAATTCGCAGCCAACTTAGGCTGGGGCTTGGTCTGGGCAATTGTCGTCCCGATCGCTTGCGTCATCCTATTGGTTACGATCCTTGGATCCATCTTCGGAATCGCCGGCTTCATACTCTATGCTTTGACCTGGCTCATAGCTTGCGTCTTGGCTGAAATAATCCTGGGCATGTGGTTGCGCAAACTCTTGATGAAATCCCGCGATTGGGAAGTGGATTGGAAAACAGTGCTCGTCGGCGTTATCGTTTTCCAAATCGTCGCTGCTATCCCGGTCTTAGGCTGGATCGCAGTCTGGATCTTTGTGCTTGCGGCTTTAGGCGGTTTGATTGGCGCATTGAAGTCAGTGGCAAAATAGGCCTAACTCACCCTGGGGATTACTAATATTTTCTGTCCTTCCCTTGTCGTAAGGGAAGGACAGATTTGTCGTCCTCGGTTAAAGGCAGCCAGCTGGGACGACAAATCAGGATGAGTTAGCGCTAATAGACAAAATTCGCCCAATAGACGTAAAATGGGCGCAGTTTAATTACTAAAGGAAATATATGATTGACGCCACATCTCCCTTAGTCCAGCCCACCACAGACCATGCTCTGGAGCCTGCTCAACCCAGGGCTGAAATAGCCCCCAGTCCCGCCACGCAGGACGCCAAGGACGCCAGAAAAGGCTATGCATTAATCACTGGTGCCTCGTCTGGCATCGGCAAAGCCTTTGCCCAGGTTTTAGCCACCAAGAAAAAGCCTTTGCTCTTGATAGGCAAGGACGAACAAAAACTCAAGACCTTGTCCGAGGAACTGCGCTCCAGGGAGGGGATAGACGTGCGTTTTCTGGCCATTGATTTGGCGCGCTCCAAAGAGCTGCCGCTTTTACCTGACAAGCTGCGCAGGATGGGGATCGTGGTTGACGTGCTCATCAACAATGCGGGCTTCGGCAAGTACGGCAATGAGGAAGATATACGCTATGAGGATGCGCTGAACATGATCAACTTGAATTGCCGCGCTGTCTTGGCTTTGACCAAACTATTTTTGCCGGAAATGCTTAAGCGAGGCAAAGGCGCAATCATAAACATTGCCTCAACAGCCGGGCTCGCGCCTTGGCCCAAGATGTCTACTTATGCGGCGACCAAGGCTTTTGTGATCAACTACTCACAATCATTGTCCCAAGAACTCAAAGGCAAAGGCATAAAAGTCTTGTGCGCCTGCCCAGGCCCGGTCGCCACATCTTTCCAGGTACGCGCCGGTATGAAAGTTGACCTCAAAGATTACGAGTCCTATTCTGATCCGCAAACAGTCGTGGAACAGACCTTGGCTGCCCTCAAATCCAACAAAGACTTGGTGATAGTCGGACGCTCAACCAGCAAGACGAAACTTTTGCTCAAATTCCTGCCGCGAGCTCTGTTCAATAAATGGACAGACTGACAAGTCCAGCCCTGTCATTGCGACCCCTCCGTTTGTCATTGCGAGCGAGCAGTGAAGCAATCTCACACCGAAACACTGAAGTACTTCGGTTGATTAGTAAGAGATTGCCACGCTATCGCTCGCAATGACAATACTAGATGTGCTATAATGTTCGTTGGAGGGTATGCACCGAACTATTCATGCGCACAAACCCGGCGCGCCAGAAGGCTTAAAACACAAAAGCACGGACATGGTCTGGGCAGTTGTTACTATTTTCAGCTTGCCCATCTTGGCTTTGTCTTTTACTGCTTTAGGCATTGATGCTTTGCTTTCGTTTATCCTGGCTTGCGCCGGAACATTCTTGATTATCGTGCTTGAGGCTATTGTCCGCGGCCAGGTCTGGTTTTTCAACGACGAGTACCGCCATATTTTTGAACACAAAGACACGGCTTTCCGCATCTTGATCGTAGCCGGCGGCATTCTCTTGGTCTTACAAACTTTTTTGATTGTTGAGCTGCTGCGCAACCCTGAAATGGACAGGCTGGCTTTACGCATGATTGTCAACAAACAATGCAATGACCCGAAGACTCCTGAGTTCAAGGCTATTTGCCCGTTTTTCAAGACTGAAGCCAGCAGCAATTCCGAACAATTCAAATTCATGTATTCCTTGGAGAGCGCCGCCAAGTCGCACTTGATCCCGACTTCGCCTTATGGCGTGTGCGCGACCCTGCCTATCAACAGCCAGGCCTCGGGGAGTATCTTTGATATCAAATATTTCGCGCGCTGTACGCCATGGCCAGGGCAGGCAACAACAAACAAGATAATCATCGCGGAGTTCACGAGCAACCAAAATAATTTCTATACGGCAACGACTTGGCAGGAAGAGGATTCGTCCATGGAGTTCCAGAACATAATGCAGGACACATGGCTCCTAAAAAAGCTGGACGCTGAAATAGCGAACAAGCATCAGATGATGTTGCGAAACTACTGAAAACTATAAACTTACAACTTATCACCGCCTCGAAACGGGATCCCGCCATTATTTATTTTAATTGAGGCGGGACAAGAGTTACCAGGTCACTCTTGTAAGTTTTTAGTTGTCAGTTGTTGGTTATAGTGGTCTCGGTATTTTGCTGGCCTCTGTTGGAATGACAGGGGCTTTTTGCGGTGCTGGTGCAGGAGCAAGCTTCTGATAGTTTTGTTTGGATAAAGACGCGCCAGAACAACCAGCGCCAAGAGCGACCAGGCCAAGCAGACAGACGACGCTCAAGATCTTGCTTTTGAATTTCATTGACAGATTTTAGCATTTTATATGCAAGTTGAAAATATGCTAGAATACTACCAGATTATGCCTGTGAATCCTTTTGAATTAATACCGCCCTTAGCGGAAAATCAGGCTGAGACTCCAGCAGAGGAACAAACCGAAAAAGCCGGAGAGCTCATTGACTTAGAAAATGTGACTGGGGGTTTTGAAGACTTCCTGAGCGCGTTGAAAATCGGGCTAGCAGAAAATAGAGTAGACATGGATCAAGCCGCAGAATTAGCTGCACACTGGCTCAAAATAATATGGGAAGATGAAGATCAGACGGATTATTATGACGATGAGACGAACAGCCAAGTTTATCCTGAATATTATTACAAAGGGGACGAAAAACAGCGACTTCTTGAAGCTACGGAAAGCTTTCAACCGGCCATAGTCGAATCTGTTGTCAAAAATTTGTCTAGAGATAGCACACGGGATTACACAGATATAGAAAGTGATGTGCCCCTTTTTTTACGGCATGTTGACGAGCTTGTGAATTTCGATCACTCTAAACTTGCTTATGGATTAATTGAAGCAGGGTTTGGCAAACAAGTCATAGGTTTGGATATTTTTGATGGATTAGATAGAAATGAACTAGCAAAACATCTCCTTGAAAAAGGGCAAGGCGTCTTAATACTTAAAAATGCAGAAGAATTCCCAAACATACCCAAGCGTCAAATCGTTCTGGATTTAATCGAAAAAGGCGAAGTTGATGGCTTGGCAGTGACAATCCCCAAACTAAACGACATCCCTAAAGAGGAGCATGAAAAATTTGCGCTGGCAATAATTGAGAAAAAAGGGTCAAATGAAGTCTTAAGAGCCATGCGGGCGCTCAATTTGCCTGATAAAAATAAGATCGCAGAGGCTATTCTCAGTGCGGGCCGTGTAGCCGACATCTTGAATAACTTAGGCTCTTTCCCCGATCTAGCCGCAGACAAAGTGGTTGATGCGGTTTTAAACGATTCTGACGATTTTTCGTTGCAACAAGTTTTATCTGACGATTCACCTTATGCGCAGTTATTTAAACGTCGCTTAAATATTGTTAAAGACAATGCTTTTGCAAAAAGAATCATTAGGGCAGGAAAAATAAAAGCCCTTAAATCAAGTATTAAAGTGTTCACTGATTTGGAAGAAGATACGGCCCTAGAACTCTTGGCTAATGGCTACGGCGCAGTTAGGCTGGTAGCAGACAGAGGGCACTTTCACAATCTGACGCACCGCCTCGGCCTAGTGCTCATCTATCAAAAAAATAATGAGCGAATTTTGAAGGGCGTTGCTCCTGAACTTGTTCCAGACGAAAATACAGCTCCATGGATCAAACGCTGTTTTGAAATACGCGACGATAAAAAAATTCCGCAAAAAATAAGGCTAAGCGAAGAAAATGCGACTGCCGTTTTGGTCGGTGCCATGGAGTCCCAAGAAGCCTTGCCAGCTGCATTGCTCGCCAGAATGACGCATCGCCTTTCACCGCTGGAATATTTGGCCTTAAAAAAATCCGCGGCGCACGTTTTGGACAAGCCAAAAGAAAATGCCTCTGTCCTTTGCCGCGAGTTAGCAACAAATCCGGGCTTGATCAAAAATGATAACTTGCGCCGTGCGCTCGCTTTGGGTAGTGAGACTTTTGGTGAACGCACCATGCTCGAGTACATGAACCGCGCGGACATGGCGCGCCATGACGCATTGTATTTCATGACCAGCCTTGTTGCCTTATATAAAAAAAGCGGGCTTGGTCCTGAAGCGTTCAGCGTCAATGTTCTGATGCAAATCGCAAAAGATCAGGCGGTTTATGACACGGGAACTGCTCACCATGAATTCGCTTCCGTTTGCCAGGCTTTAGAAAAAACAGACCAAGATGATATCAAAGCTAAAATTGAACGTTACGCCAATGTTCAAGGCTTGCAAGGGTTGGCTCAAGAACTCGATAAAGGTGGGCCTTTTGCATCTTGGAAAGCCTTGAAAAAATACCGGGATGTCGTGCAGTTATTGCGAAAAACGAAAGTCCTTGAGCAGCTCAATAGTCCAAACATGCCGCCGCGCATGCGAGCTTTTTTGGAAAAATTAGCTTTCCACCCCAATATCGCGATGGACAAAGTCATGCAGTTCTGGCAAGACCCAGCGCATTTCTTGGCCATTGACGACCATCATACCAATGCCGCGATTAATGGCGTTAAAAAGCCGTCCAACTATATTTCTTTGCCGCATTTGGGACTCACGGCCGAGAATCTGCGGGATGCTTATGTCGAAGGAGATATTGATGAAATACAGACCTTGCCTACCATGGAAAGAATATTTGAAAACGTGGTCAATGACGAAGCGACCGATCCAGCTACCCCGCTAGGCCTGCATGCGGCTTTGACGAACGCATTGGGCCAGGAAAGAAAAGGCGTCAAGGGCCAGGCCGCCAGACCTAAAAAAGTTTTCGATAATGTTAAAAAACTCTGCATGGAGCAGGGAATCGTTTTTCAGGATTTAATCAGAGATCCTGAAGTGATCAAAGCTCTCAAATCTGAGACTCGAGCTGAACTGGAAGGTATTATTTTTGAATCTGGGATAGGCATCAAAAAACTTAAGGGCGACACGTACCGTATCCGGATTGGGAGAAAAGGGGACCCTGATATGACTGTTGCCGGCAATGACACAGCCAGTTGCATGCCGTTCGGTTCAGGCAAAAATAATGTTTACATGTTTAATCCAAACTGCGTTCAGCTTGTAGTCGAAAGGCAGACAGCTGACGGGACTTGGCGTACTGCGGCCCAGTCTGTGGTCACGATTGACCATAAAGCGACCAAAACAACGCCTGAGCTCATAGAGGGGTACATGCGACAACATCAGGCCCTTAAGGATCTGTTCAACCCCGATGATTTTGCGACTTTGCCGGTCGTGACATGCGACAACATAGAAATCGCTAAAAACGAGGAGGGCGCGCGATATCGCAATATTAAGACTGTGTACGAGAAATTCTTCCGCGATTATCTGGAAGAAAATGCCGAAAAACTCAGAGTTGATAAGACGAAGGTCGCCATCGGGCAAGGTTATACGCCTAATGAGCTAGGTTTTAGGTCAGAAACAAATCATTTTGTGCCCCAGGCTCCCATGGGCTATTCGGATAATGTGCACGCAAATTGTTTTGTCTTGGATACAGGACTCGAAGCGTACGAACCAGAGAAAAAAGCCGAAATCAGGCCTTTGGACGTTCGAGATGCTATTGCGGCCGCCTATATTGAGGGCAAGGCCTATGCTGACAATGAAAGCCTCATGGAGTATCTCCACAAAGTCCAAAACAACATCATTGGTTCACAGATCGCCAATGAATTCTTTGACCGGCCCAACCTCTCATTTATCGTCAAAGACGAAAACAACGTGCCTCTAGGCTACATGATCGCCTATGAAGGCAACGCGAATGATCAGCCCATGGTTTACATTTCTGATCTGGCTGCTGATCCTGAAAATAAAATGGCTGGCCCGGCTTTGGTCAGGACATTCATCCGTAATTATTTTGGAAATTATGGCACTGAGCAGAAACCTTATATCCCCATCTTCACTAATGCACGCGAAAAAACCTCTTATCAGTGGATCTTGAGATTGGCCCAAGCCGAGGCCAAAAAACATAATGTGCTGGTAGAGTTGGTTGAGCTGGGAGTGTATGAACAAGGTAAAGATAATATGCACAATGTGCTATTATTAATAGCAAAGGACGTGGAGGAACTTAAATCCCTTAAAGAAAAATACAGTCAAGAATCCTTGCATGGCGAGGAGCAAGAAAAATCACCTAGTATCAGTCCGGAATCAGAGGAAACTGAAGAAAATGCCGAATGGTAGCTTATCATTTAATAAATTATGACCTGGATACTGATCGCACTTTTAGGACACCTCTCCAATGGGGTTGCCTTCCTCATAGATAAAATCCTGCTCAAGAATGCTTTTAAGCGCAGCGCGACTTATGCCGGACTGGTTGGTTTGTTATCCGGCTTGGTCATTTTTCTGATTCCGTGGATTACGGTTTGGCCCACGGGCGTAGATTTGCTCTGGGGCATCTTAAGCGGTTTGACTTTTATGGCCGCGCTGTGGGCTTTTTTTACGGCTTTGTCCGAGGGCGAGGCCACGCGCGTTGTCCCAATCATCAGCGCCTCAATCCCGATCATTACCTTGCTCGGCGCAGCCACCTTGCTGGGCGAGAGACTGGATATCAATGAGATGATTGGTTTTGGCCTGCTCATCTTGGCCACGATTTTGTTGGCCGGCGGCAAATCCCAAAACAAGCTCACCCGTTCCGCACTTTTCTTCAGCTTGCTCTCAGCTCTATTATTTGCCATTGCTTCGGTCAGCGGCAAAGCTGTTTATGATGGCTCAAGTTTTTTGGGCGGTTTCGTGACGACCAGGATAGCGGCTTTGTTCATGGCCATTATCTTGGCTTGGCTGATTGACCCGTTATCAGGCGAAGAAATCATTTCCATTTTCAAACCAGCGCGCAACAAGAAAGCGAAAAAGGGGGAGACGATCACTGTGCGCATGGCTGCCAAGCTTGCCATCTTTGGCCAGATAATGGGCGGCCTGGGCTTTATCGCAGTCCAATATGCCACTTCCTTGGGCAGTGCCTCAATCGTTAACGCGCTCCAAGTCATCCAATTCGCTTTGCTCGTGGTCGCGGCCTTTATCCTGAAATCAAAAGCCCAGACTCTGCTTGGAGAATCAATCAACAAATCCGTCGTGCTCATCAAAGGCATTGCCTTAGTGATCATGGCTATTGGATTGTATTTAATAGTCCTATGACCCCTGTCATCCTGAGCAAAGTTCGACGGAGTCGAAGGATCTGGACGGTTCTTAAGCACAAGCCAGATCTTTCGACTTCATTCATCGGATTCATTTCGCTCAAGATGACAAAAATATGAGAACCCGAAAAACAAACTGGACTCTTGTTCTAAAAATTATGGCCATTGTTATCCTCGCTTTGCTAGCAGCTTTGATAATTTTCTTTTTTGCGGGCTGGCCCAGCAAAACCAAAAACGTGGAATACGGAATGACACTCAGCCGGCCTTATGCTTATGAACTCAAGGTTGATTATGACCAGATCCTGAAATACGCCTTGGACGAGATGGATATCCGTCGCTTCAGGCTGCCGGCATACTGGTCTGATCTCGAGCCTAAGCAAGGGGAGTGGCAATTCGCGAATCTGGATAAGGACGTCAACGAAATCAACAAGCGAGGAGGCAAGGTGATTTTGGCTGTGGGGAAAAAATTGCCGCGCTGGCCCGAATGCTGGATGCCTGATTGGTATTACAAGTTATCCAAGCCAGATCAGGATGTCGCGGCTTTGGATTACATCAAGACCGTGGTAGAGCGATACAAAAGGAGCGATGCGATTTTGGCCTGGCAAGTAGAGAATGAGCCGCACTTCGGGTATGGGTTCTGCCCCAAGATGGACAATGCATTCATCAAAAAAGAAACTGACTTTGTCCGCTCATTAGATTCTTCACACCCGATCTACACCACAGACTCAGGCGAACTCTCTACCTGGTTTACGCTAGGCAAATACGTGGACAAGCTCGGCGTGAGCGTTTATCGCGTGGTGCGCAATCCTGCCCTGGGCAACAGGAATTTCAAATACTTTTTCCTTCCGCCTTGGTTTTATGAGCGCAAAGCTTTGCTGGCCCGATTGTTCGGCGTAAAAGGCGTCTACGTCAGCGAATTCCAGATGGAACCCTGGAGCAACAAATCTTTGAATGAGACGCCGATAGAGGATCAGTTGACGAGCATGGACCTCAAACAAATGCAGGAGAATTTCGCGTATGCCGAGCGCATGGGAATCGACAATATTGATTTCTGGGGTCTGGAATGGTGGACTTGGATGAAGGATCATGGCCACCCAGAGCTATTGCAAGCAGCGACTGAGTTTTATAGAGCGCATCAGTGACCTAACTCACTCCCCTCACATATCGTTCGGTACTCTCTCTTACAATCAAGAGAGAGTTTAGTATTTAAGTGTTATTACGTACACGCCTGATTCAACCTGTGTGCTAATTAATTAAAAGTCCTTCCCTTGAAGTAAGGGAAGGACAGACTTATCGTCCTCGGTCAAAGGTAGCGAAGTGGGACGATAAGTCAGGATGAGTTAGGCCTGTACACCAAATAAAAAACAAATCTCCCCAGATTTGTAAGTCGGTATTATACATGTTGCGAATGCTAAAGTCCAACCTAAATATTTGGCATTTTTCGTGCGGAATAATATGCTAGATGCATATGAGTTCAGAACTAATCATCGAGGTATTACCCGGTCGCCTGCGGGCGAGCATGGTATCTGATAGCCAAAAAATCCTGGCTAGGGGGCTTTTTCCGCTGGAGGACAATCAAGCGCAGACAATTGACCAGGCTATCAAAAAAGCCCAGCTAGGACTGCAATCCAAATCTTCACCTTTGCTCGTCCTGCCAGATGCGAATCAGGATCAAGGCTGGGAAATGCTAAGTGCTAAAAAATCCCAACAAATATCCTCAGCCCTGGCTCGGGCACATTATGAAACCAAATACGGAAGTTTTTCAAAACCAGGCACATACGTATTATTCGAAGTCGGACCGCATATCAAGATGGTAAAAATTGAATTTGATAAAAAACAGCCCAAGTACAAAGAAATAGATTTGGGACCAATGGTGGCTAATTATGAAAAGCTTTCCGAACCCGAGCCAGAAGTCGCGACCTTGCGCAATTATTGCACTGAAACGTTTTTCGTCCACCGGGCAAAACAGAATTCCAAGCAGCTTTATGCGCAAACGCAAAACGGAAATGTGGAAGCAGGGGATGAGCTGTTCGTGGAATTCGGGACCAACTTGGGTGCGCTCGTGGCTTTTGTGGACACTTTGATTGAACCGGATGGCATTGGCCTCACTGGCCAAGCAGTAGAGACTTTTGATGCTTGGGGCCATGCCATGGGCAAAAGCCGCAACCAATTCCAAGCCAAAAAATCCAAAAATCACGTGGTGGCTTTAAAAGAAAATCCCGATGCAATCGCAATCGGAGGGTATTTGTATTGTAAGGCATAACTCCTACTAAATCTTCCCCTTACAACAAGGGGAAGACTTCAATTAATTAGTATCACTGTCCTTCCCTTGTCGTAAGGGAAGGACAGATTTGTCGTCCACGGTTAGAGGCAGCCTATTGGGACGACAAATCAGGATGAGTTAGGCCTTAAATACAAAAAAGCCGACTGAGGAGTCGGCGGGTTGAAGGGGCCGCAAGGGCCAAGTTGTCAGGAACAGACGTTGGGCGGTGGCGCGCTGGAGGATGGTGACGACCAGGATGGCCGCTGGTCAGAGGAGGGGGCTGGGCGCACGCCGAGCTCAATGACCACAGGCATGAGCTTGATGGCCAAGTTTTTTATCTCGGCACAGCTGAGCGACGAGTCGTCGAACGCGCGCAGGGCCTCGCTCAAGTTTTCGCGCCTGCGCTCCTGGGTCAGCTTCGCGACTATCTTGGACGCTTGGCGTTTCAACTGAGCGCGGCACTCTGCCTCGTTGCGAGGTTCTGACGTGGCCAAGTCTCCCACGTACTTCAGAAACTTGCGGGCAAGATCGAAATACTCAATGGAAGACCGAATCATTCGACGGATGCACTGGTTGAACTCTTCGACTACCGGATCACTGTACATTGCTTCTCCTCCCTGAAAGTGCGGGTTTTACGGGAGTATGAGTATATATGATAATGACAAAATCGTCAATTCACAGGCCAAAGCCGCTTAATTAGCGTAAAATCTTGACATTGTGGCTAAATTACGCTAAGATTCCGCAACAATGGAATTAAGAAATATTGCGATTATCGCCCACGTTGACCACGGAAAGACTACTTTGGTGGATTCTTTGCTTAAACAATCCGATTCTGCCAGCATGCAGAAGCTCCAGGGCGACACTATAATGGACTCAAACGAGCTCGAACGCGAGCGCGGGATTACGATTTTCTCCAAAAATGCGGCTGTTAACTATAAGGGCGTTAAGATCAACATAGTAGATACTCCTGGGCACGCTGACTTTGGCGGCGAAGTGGAGCGCATCATGCACTTGGTGGATGGCGCTTTGCTGTTGGTGGATGCCAAAGAAGGCCCAATGCCCCAAACACGCTTTGTGCTCAAGAAGGCCATTGAAGCCGGACATCGCATCATCGTTGTCATCAATAAGATTGACAAACCAGATGCCAGGCCAGCCTGGGTCTTGGACAAGACTTTTGATTTGTTTTGCGCTTTGGGTGCGTCTGATAAGCAAACCGATTTTCCGGTGATCTATGCTTCAGCTAAACAAGCCAAGGCTGGTTTGACGCCAGAGCTGGATAAGATGACTGGTATTGTGCCTTTGTTTGATTGCATTGTTGAAAATATCCCGGCCCCGAACAACAATCCGGATGGTCCATTGCAGGTTTCAGTTGTAAACGTCTCACATGATAATTATAAGGGCAGGATTGCCATTGGTCGTGTGACGCGCGGCATTTTCAAACCAGGCCCAGTCATTTGGATTGATCGCGATGGCAAGAGCTCTGCGGCCAAAATCACGAATATAATGGTGTTTGATGGTTTGGAAAGAAAAGAAATGGACCAAGTGCCAGCCGGAGAAATCGTGGCTTTTGCAGGTATTGAAAACATTAACATCGGCGAGACCGTGGCCGACGTCAATCAGCCAGAAGCTTTGCCAGTCATGGCCATTGAAGAGCCGACTGTTAAGATGACGTTTGGGGTCAACACATCGCCATTTTCAGGCAGGGAAGGGCAGTACACGACTTCACGTAACATTAAAGAGAGGCTGGAACGCGAGTTGCAGAATGATGTGGCGCTTAAAGTGGATTTCCAAAAAATTGGAGAAGATTTTGTGGTTTCAGGCAGGGGAGAGTTGCACATCGCCATCTTGATCGAGAAGATGCGCCGCGAAGGCTACGAACTCCAAGCTTCACGCCCGCAAGTTATTTTCAAAGAAATAGACGGAAAGCGCAACGAGCCTTTTGAACAAGTTGAAATTGAAATACCAGACAACATGGCCGGCACTGCTATTGAAAAGTTAAGCAAGCGCAAAGGCGAGCTCAAAGACATGCATTCGGAAAACAACATGACTTATCTGACATTTGAGATCCCGACCCGCGGCTTGATCGGTTATCGCAATGAATTTGTGATTGATACGCGCGGCCAAGGCACGCTCAACACCTTGTTTTTGGGCTATAGGCCGTATGCCGGCGACTTACCAAGGCAAGAGCATGGGTCATTGATTGCACACGAACCAGGCACTGCCGTGACGTATGGCATGCAAACAGCCCAGGAACGCGGCATCCTCTTTATCTCCCCGGGCGTTGAGGTTTATGAAGGCATGATCGTTGGCCAGAATGCCAAGCCTGAAGATCTAGTCGTGAATATCTGCAAAGAAAAAAGATTGTCCAACATGCGCTCCAAAGGCGATGGCGTGGCTGATGCTTTGGCACCCCCGCGCAGCATGGGCTTGGAAAACGCGCTTGAATATGTGGGCGACGACGAGCTGGTAGAAGTCACGCCAAAAAACATCAGGCTGCGCAAAGTCTTCCTCAAGGAATACGAAAGGCGCAGAGCCGGGCAGCTGTAAAAAAATAGCTCGGTTGAGCTATTTTTTTAAATTCCTTATAATCTTGCGTCACGGTTCCAATCTTGACAAATGAACAGATTTGTGGTCAACTAAGATTCGTTCACTGCACACAAGGGAGATGACCATGGCAGAAATCGGATGTGGTTACGTCAAGTTTGGCAAGGGCGAGGTCAGCCGAGCTTTGTGGATGGCTGAGCAGACCAAACGCTTTGTTGAGCTTTTGGAAAAATGCGGCCTTCCTGCAACGCTCTGCCGTGAAACTAATTTCTTGGGGGAAGGTCGGGAAGCGCAAAGCCTCAAACGCATTGCGATAATCTGCAAACTGCCTCGGGCCAAAAGCTTCAGGCATGTGTATCGGGTGGCATGGGACTTCCCAATCGACCATACTGATGCGGACATGAGCTATGCCCAACTCTGGTTCGGCCAGAATTATACTGAGGCTGAGTTGGTCAGTGATTGCACATATGGTCAACCGGACGCCTGCCAGCCTTGCGACCAACCCCAAAAAACCGCGTTTGTGTTCAAGTTCTTCCCGGCAGACAAGCATGTGTTCTTGGAATGGGCGATAGGGCGCAACTGCCCGGACCATGTGAGCCGGATCCTGCAAACCTACCGTGCCAGAAGAATAAAGAGCAGGCCTACCCTGGAACCCCTCCTGCCTAAAGGGGAATGGGATTTAGAGGGTGCAGCAAGCTTCAGGCTTGATGTCGGCTGGAAACTGGCTGAGGAGCTGATTCGCTGCTTGGTCAAGACCTCCCTCAAGGCTGCAGACTCAACTCGCTGAAAAGCGGGTTTTTTATTTTGTTGCTATAATGCTTCTCAATATGTCTTTTCCAAAACCAGACCCCAAGTCGATTATTTATCAGGACTCAAAGCTGTATGTGTGCGCAGCTGCGCATCCGTTCGCAAAAGACCATCTGCTGGTGGTTTGGAAAAAAGACGTCAAAGATTTGCATGCGCTTTCATGCAAAGATTTTGAGTTTTTGATGGAAATCGTTGATGCAACGCGTGACACGATGCTTGAAGTTTTTAAAGTCAAAAAAGTTTATCTGTTCTATATGGATGAAGCGCGGCATGTGCACTGGCATTTAATCCCGCGATACAAGGCCAAAGGCTTCTCAATTGTGGTAGGGCACAAAGTACCCAATTCTGATTTTTCCAGAGTTCCGGAGCTTAAAAAAATCTTTCAGAAGATGTTAAAAAGGCATCAAGCACTACTGCGATAAGAGTGCAAGCCCGAGGCAATCTATCCACAGTCCAAAAGTTGCGGGATTTGTGCTAGATTACGTACGAATTACGAATTTGTATACGAATGTACGAATTCGTAATTTAGTATCAAACAAGTAATTTTCGACTCACCGTATGACTGATAGAACCGAGATAGTCCTCGACATTGAGACGCAGCAGACTTTCCAGGACATTGGCACTTACAAAGCCTCAATGCTCAAGATTTCTGTGGTCGGGGTTTATTTTTACGAAACCGATACTTTTGAATCTTTTCTGGAAGCTGATCTGCCCAAGCTCTGGCCTAGGCTGGAACGGTCTTCGCGCATTATCGGCTATAACCTGTTTGGTTTTGATTATCCGTGCATGCAGACTTATTACACTGGCAACATCATGGCCCTGCCCACGGTTGATATTTTGCTGGAGATTGAAAAGCGCTTAGGCTTTAGGATCAAATTGGATTCAGTTGCTCAAGCGACCCTTGGCATGGGCAAGAGCGGGGATGGGTTGCAGGCCGTGGCTTTTTGGAAAAACGGGGAAATAGAAAAACTAAAAGAATATTGTTTACAGGATGTCAGAGTGACACGCGATGTTTACGAAGCAGCGCTCAAGGATAAGAAAGTGTATTACTTTGACAGGCTCGGCCAAAAGCAGGCGATTCCTTTACCGATTGTGCCCCCGCAAGCCAAAGAAGGCCCAACCATCAACCTGTCGTTAGGTCTTTAACAACTTCTTTTACAACGTCATCTTGAGCGAAGTGAGTTCGACGAACAAAGTCGAAAGATCTGGCTCGATCAGTATCACAGACCAAGCCAGATCCCTCGACTCCGTATGACTTCGCTCGGGATGACAGGGGATAAAAAGTATCCCCATTGAACCCCAACCTCTTGTGGTATAATCCGATTTAGACCACAAGATGTTGTGGTCCTGCCATCTACAACCGGTCCAAAATAGACCGTAAACTGCAAAACGCGCTTGTCTCACCCAAGGTGGTGGTGGGACAAAATTGCAGAAGCTGGCAAACAAGGGTTTTTCACCCTGTTGGTTTGTTTTTAGAAAATTAACTCATCTTCCCGATGCCCATCGGGAGAAAACAAAACCCAGCTCATATGAGTCCCGAGGCACATTTTTCGATTAGTAAAAAAGGCGAGCATACCTTGCCTGAAACCGTAAACACAGACGCCATTATGGCATACCTCAAAACCGTGAAATCCATCAGGCGTTCAGATGGACGCATTGATCAGTTCCAGCCAGACAAGATACGCACCTCTATCCGGGCAGCTTTTTTGAGCGCTGGGTTTTCCGAGGACAAAGACGCCCGCCATATAGATAAGGTGCTTTCGTACGTGATCCATAAGCTGACCCAGCGTTTTGACGGCCATACTGTGCCCACTACCGAGAATGTGCGCGAAACCATTGCCTCGGGTTTGATTGATACCAATTTCGTGCAAGTGGCGCGCAAGTACTTGCTCTACAA
>JBAYJJ010000022.1:0-23151 GCA_041665165.1 Patescibacteria group bacterium
AAGCGCTGCTCCAACCGATTCGTGCATACTTCTTCGTCATCGTAGCCCGCTGCATCTAACTCGCTACGCAAAACCCGCAGGATAATCCTACGGGCTTTTTTTATCGCGCAAAAAATCCACCGCGACGGTGGGTTTTTTGCATAAAACCTAAGTTTTATTTCTTCTTTTTGGCTGCAGCCTTTTTCTTGGCTGGTTTTTCTGGCGCTTCCACCTTTGCGTCAATGGCTTTTTCATCAAGCTCGATTTCTGTTGGCTTGAGGATCTTCAAGATAGCATCAAGTTTTGAATTCACTATCTTGAACTGTTCCTTGGTCTGCTCGGTATTGCTGTTTTTGGCCGTATCGCTTCCAGCGAAACAAGCTTTGCAATATACCGGCTTAGAACCATTCGGGCGGAAGGGCACCTCGCATGAGGAGCCGCATTTTTCGCACACAGCTTTGAACAAAGGCTTTTGGTCAAATGAGCTGCGCGATTCCCTGCTCTCAAAACGGTCTCCGCCGCGGCCTTCAAAACGGCGCGGGCTGGGGTTCTCGTCTTTCTTAAAACAATTGCTGCAGAACACTGGCCTGCTGCCAGTTGGCCTAAAAGGCACTTCGCAGTCTTTGCCGCATTCGCTGCAGACTGCTTCATACATGGTCGGTTTATCAAAATCCCGACCGCCTGAGCGCTCCCAGGGCTTGCTTGAACCGAACTTTTTCTTGTCGGTCCATCCGCCTGAACTATTTCCTCTGTTTGGTGGTCTCATATTTAGTTATCTCTGCGTTTATCAGAGTTGACGAAGCATAGCACAGATTGTGTGAAAAGGCAAGGGCTTTGGCCCTAGATATTGGATGAATCAAGCAGGTGCGATACTGGAATCATGGTCAGCCAGAACAGCATGGCTGCTGTAGCGTTCAAAAAAGCAATGCCGATTGAGATGATGAATATCCCGGCAAAAGCCAGGGGCCGGTAGAGTTCTGTGTTTATCGTGTGTTTGCTTGTGTTCGGGTCCAATATACCGGGTTTGCTTTGGGCGTAAAGCCACACGAAAAACGAGCACATGCTTGCGATAGCCATGATTGATGCATAAAAGATGGTGGCCGTGGAATTTCCCAGCTCGCTGATCAATGATGTGGGAAACGGCATGAATGCAATGACCATCAGGAGCAAAAGGTTCAGCCAAATCAAGTTCGTGTCATAGCCCACGATATATCTGAATTTGCGGTGATGGCTTATCCAGAATGTGCCGATGGATAAAAAGCCGATCAGATATGCGCTATATTCCGGCCAGAGCGCCAACAGCTGCTTGCTGAGGTCTGCCTTAGGCCCGGCGGGCAATTGGATATTCAGGACAAGCAAGGTGATGGCAAAAGCGAACAAAGCGTCGCTGAAAAATATAAAACGATCCAACCCGGTTTTATCCATATGGACAACCGATGTCTCATTATTGCTTTTTCTAGTTTTCATGTCTCATATTATACAACCATTCAAAAATCACGTCATCAGATGGGGACGTAATTCTTACGATCAATTTTAGTAGTTCCATTTTACCGGCAAGACGCCGGTAAACGGATAAAGCCCGAACAACACATCCGTGATGCCTTCCCCTTCTCCTCCCGGCAACCATGAGGCGATTATAGCGTCCCATTCTTTAGAATACGGGGAAATATCAAGCGGCCTGCCAGAAATTATTATAACTACTATTTTTTTACTTTTTGCCTTTATTTTTTTAATAGCCGATAGGTCCTCTGGGCTTAATTTTGGATTTGCTTCGTCTCCCCAGCCTTCGGCATAGGGCTTTTCGCCGACAACGGCAATTCCAACATCTGCTGAACTGTCGCCAATGGAAAAGTGGCCTTTTTCATCATATTCGACTTCTGTATTTTTAGATACTGTATTTTTTATCGCTTCAAGTATGGTGGTGCCCGAAATGGAATTATTGCCATCAACGCCTTGCCACTCCACTGTCCAGCCTCCTGCCTGGCGGCCTAAATTGTTCGCTGCTGATCCGCCGACTAAAATTTTGCCTAATGACGGAGCTAGCGGCAAGATGAAGTTTTTATTTTTTAACAATACTTGAGATTTTCTTACGGCTTCCCTGGCCAAAGCACGATTCTCGTCGCTGCCGATGACAGACAGTCCTGCTGGCTCGGCTGGGGGGCGATCAAACAAGCCCGTCTCAAATTTTACCGTCAAAATCCTTTTTACGGCATCGTCTATTCGCTCTTTTTTTATGTCGCCGTTAGATACGGCTTTCTGCATGTTAGACATGAAATCTTTATATTCAAACGGCGTCATCACCATATCAATACCTGCATTGATTGCAACTACTAAAGATTCATATCTGCTGGGCGAGACCATATACACCCCGTACCAATCGGAGACTAAAAATCCAGAAAATCCTAGTTCGTTTTTTAATATCTCCGTCAGAAGATGATGATTGGAAGAATTCGTTTTTCCTTTCCAACTGGCTGTACTGACCATGATGGCCCGCGCTCCTCCTGCTACAGCTTCTTGAAAAGGGACTAAATGGACCTGGCGCAAAGTTTTTTCGTCTAGAGAAATGTTTCCCTCTTCCAGTTTGAAATTTTTATTTCGAGCAGTCCCATACTCCATAGCTCCTCCGCCAATAAAATGTTTGGGATTAGCCAATACATTCAAATAACCATTTGGATGCTCCTGAGTGCCTTCTAGATAAGCCACACCCAATTTCGCCACATTCGCAGTATCTGATCCAAAAGTCTCATAAGTTTTGCCCCAACGAATATCTTTAGCGACATCAAGATTGGGGGCATAATTCCAATAAATCCCTGTTGCCGCCACTTCTTCTGCAGTCGCTTTTGCGACACGCGACACTAAATCCGGGTCTATGGTTGCCCCCAGCCCGATAAAATGAGGAAAAATTGTAGCTCCAGAAACATTGCCATTGCCATGAATCGCGTCAGTTCCGTACAAGAGAGGTATTCCTAAACAAGTTTTTTTTGCCGCAGCCTGGAAGCTATTTACCATCTGCAGCCAAGCTAGTGGGGTATTTTGTTCTGGCCCCGCACCGCCTCCGCTCAAAAGCGCCCCTAAATTATACCGTGTAATGTCGCTTAGGTCGTGAATGCTATTTTTTTCGATCAAAACCATCTGGCCGATTTTTTCCCAATCATTCATTCTGCCCATTAAATCATTCACTCTATCTTGGGTAGGCAGAGCAGGGTTTAGATATGGCAAGTTTTTTTGTCTGCACTTCTCAGATAAGCTATTGTCAGATGGAGTTATGTATTTGTTTTTTAATGCAACCAAACCTATGCCTGAAGCTAGGATAATCAGTAAAACCAAACCAATCTTCAGAATAGGTATTTTTTTCATGCTTTCATAAGACTATCATTGGATAGCCCAAGATTCAATGGCTCTGCGTCATCAATTTATGCGCTAGTTCCCCGTGATTTTTTTCGCTTCGGTTGTCGTTGTCCCTTCTTGGCCCACTGTCACAGACTTGACCATTCCAATGCCCTTCACCCACCACTCAGTGGTCGTCTGAGTCGTTGCCGGGATATTGCCGATTTTAGCGGCTGAAGTCGTTGTACGTTTTACTTCTACTTTTATTGCTTTAAACGTCCCAGCCGGCACAGTGACCGACTCTTCGCTGATGGCACGGCTCTTTTCAGTCGTGGTCATTTTGATTGAGCCTAGGCCAGCGGCCGCACCGCCTTCCAAATCCATTTGGATGGTTTCAGAATGGTTCCATGTTGAGCCGGCTTTCACATCTGCCGGCATGGATGTGCCTTCTGAAGATATGACAGTTGTCTTGAACGTGGTGCCTTCTGCAGCAGCTCCGAGGCTGGACGAACCCTTTAGCGCCACTGAACCGCTAGCACAATCAGCCGTCATGTCAGCCGTGGCGCCGTCCCCGAGCTCCGCGCGGATTGTAGCCGTGGTACCAACGACTTTGACGGTTCGGATCGTGTAATCCGAACTCTCAACTGCTTTGTTCGTCGAGCTTTCATGATATGTAATGGCCATGCCAGACTTAAAAGGATAATACGGATTGCCGCACTCGTCCGAGGCCGTTGTGCTTGGCCCGCCTGTTTCGTTTGTGGATACAGACGCCTTCGGCCCGCAGCCTGCGCCGACGAGCGTGAGCGCTGCGAAGATGAGCGGAGTAAGAATGAGATATTTGTAACGCATATTAAGGAAAAAAATAATTATAATGTGATTATCATATCATGACCAAGAATACGGTACAAAAAAACCTCCATTTACTGAGGGTTTTTTACGTGGCTCCGGGGGTGGGTGCCCTCTATTGCTTCGTTCTAAAACGTGAAGATTCAGCTTATAGGGTGATTTTCTACTGTCCCGTCCGCGTGTATTATTTTAATCTCTACGGATTCTTCTATATGAACCGTATCATGTTTACCAATAAAAATTTTATTAAGAAAACGCAAGACGAAATCTGAGCAGTCACTTTCTGGCGTCATATGGACGGTGACAATAGATTCTCCAGAAGCAATTTTTTTCGCGCCTTCTTGAAGCCCAATAGGAGTCACAATAATTCCACCAACTGCGCCAGTGTCTTGAATGCGAAAAGCAATAGCGGCTACTTCTTCCTGTTTAATTTTACTATTCGTATATCTCCTGCACTCAATTAGCAGAAAGCCTGTACCATTCTGGCAAATTCCTTTACCATCAATCTCCCAAAGCGTACCGGAGTTTCCTGCTACTTTTTGTTTACCCTGAACATCTTCTAAGCCAAACTCGGCTCTCATTTGGTTAAGCAAAAAGCAAGCAACTTCTTCATAGGTCTTCCATGCCGGCTGTTTAGTCATATGAACCTGAAATTTATTTTAAAGAGTTGCTATCTATACTATTTAATTTTAAATTTATCCTAAGCCAATTACTCTGCGCATCCTTAAGTTTGACAAGAATAGAGCCCCTTAGCATTGGATCGTTGAGTTGAAACGCTATCCTCTGCAACGCTTTTTCATCTTTTTCGTAAAAATTAAGATAATCAATCGTTTTTTGTATTAATTCAGCTGTAGAATAATTTTTATTGTCGTAATATTGTTTGGAGACTATATTTAATGCCTCTTCAAAATCTTCTTTTGGAAAAGGCAAAAATGATTCAGGAATTGAGGCTAAGAATAGTGCGAATAACTTATCATGGAATTCCATGTAGTTTTGCCAAACTTTGTACAATTTCGTTGCTTCTTCGAGTGTCATATTTTGATTATTTTGTTGAAGAGTTAAAGGCTGGTTATGATGAAATCATAGCGAGACTGACATCAGAAAGTTTGGAACTCTACTTCTCCACTCGTTGGCTAATTATCTTTAGGTTCTATTCTTTTCCCTCATGTAGTTTGCATAAATTGTAGCATCGTCGTCGAGAGCAGAAAGGAAGACGGGGATATTATTTTGATCTATCACATCAAGTAAAAAATATTGCTCAGAGGGGACACTGATTCTATTAATATAAGAGTAATTGACTTCAATTTGAAAATGGTTTGTTATTTTTCCAAAGCCAGATTTCGCGTCAGGTTCACGTCTGAATGTTCTTTCGAGATCATTTATTATTATTACAGGGTAGTCGACAGTGTCTTGATTGCCAGACCGAGAATGCTCTCTCTGAAATATGAGGGCATTTAAGCTGCCATTCATCGCCTGATAAAAGGAGTCGGGTTTATCTTTTGAGCTATTAAATACCTGCCATAATTTTGCGGCGTTTTTTTTGAGCAGATAATGATGCGGCTTGGCCGGGCTGGATGTTCCTCCTTCAAGATAATAGTCCTGAGCACCGTAAAGTAAGCCATTACTCTTTAACAAGTTTTTGGCTCGGCCATAGTCCTTTGCCTCAAACCAAAATAGCGTTGGTTCAGTGAGATATTTGCATTCAATAAAAAGGCGTAATGTAAAATTGCCAATATTGTTGCCAAGTAAATTATTAACAGGGTATTGTTTTTTTGCGATCAGATCCACTTCGCGGGATAGGTTCGTGGCTGGATCGCTGTAGTAAGGGCTTATTGTTACCTGCCAATCCTCGGCACGTAATATGTTTGCTATTCGGATATGAAAATCATGGCCACTCGAATGAAGAACCTGTTCAATCTTCTGATTGTCTGTTAGGCCTTTATCTCGGGCTTTTTCTTTGCTCATGTAAGTATTTTATTCCATCTTTGCCACTTTTTTTAACTTCAGCCCAATAGATGAAGTTATGATTGTAGGAACGTCTGACAATAGCAACGCGAGTCTCTCCTTGGGAAGGTTGGGTAGAAACCAATATATTTCATCGTGAACTATTTTTGTAATCTGCTCTTTATGTTTTGAATAATCGCTATGCAGGTCGGTGAAGCTGACGGGGTTATCTTTGTATTTATCAGCCAATTCGATGAGTTTATTTTGCATGCCGATGGTTGTGGTTTCGCGTGCACGATCTTGCAATGCAATAATAGTATTGATTTGAGTATCAATCAGTTTTGACGATTGATAGAATCTATAAAGCACGTCGATCTCATCCCTATTCAGAACCCTCGTAAATAAATGTGCATAGTTGGCCCAACTATTTCCTATAAGAAGAGGGACTGGATTTCCAAGCGCACCAGTTGATTTTAATTGATTGATTTTGCTCTCTGCATTTCGTACCTCCATCAAAATTACTCTTGCGGCTTTCGTTCTTTCATCTGATTTTTGACGATAAAATAATACAATTGCAACAATAGCTGTAAGTATTGTAGTCAAAGAAACGAAGAAGCTTGTATTGAAGAAGCCAAAAATGGAAGCAAGATTCATAAGGCGGACTATCAATCACTATTTCACCAATTTTTTGATGCGCTAGTGATTGACAGTGTCTGGGTCGCCAGACATTGTCGTTCATGGCTCCGGGGGTGGGGATCGAACCCACGACCAAAAGATTACATTTGTCCTGGCGTTTCCGCTAGGGATGGACTATATCATTCCCGACGTCACATCGGGATGAGGCGCTTCGAATCGAGCTTGGCTCGACCCTACTCCATTGCTGGATAGTCTCTGAACCTTCCCCACTTCGCGTAAAGCTACGTGGGACTTGGCTTCTGATTACCGTAGTCGCCCGATCGGCGGCTGTAGGCTTCCAGAAGTTCACCTCATTTTTCAATCCACCTTCGCCTCAGGCTTCGGTGGAAAGCTGCGTTATGCCGGCGTGTACATCGCGAAGCTTTTTGCGCCGTTTGGCGACTGCCTTCTTGATGTAATCGGCACGATCGGCATAGGTTCGCTTACTCTTCATAAGTTTGGCTTATGAATCAAGCATGTTCACAGTCTTCTGCTCTACCGCTGAGCTACCCCGGAATGTGCTCAAAGCATTGCTCCGAGCGAGGTTAATATTAACCAATACTCCAGAAAAAGGCAAGGCCTATATCATAGGCCTCTTTCAACCTCCATGTGGGAGCATTTATTGCACTTTAGTCAATGTAAACGTGCCTGTGCCTGGCGAGGTGTAGATGACCTTGCCGGAAAATTGCGTGCCAGATACGGATGGGACCAAAAGACTGAATTTACAGGTTTGTCCGGCGATGCCCTGTGAACTCTCTCTTCCTCCTGGCGTTACATAGCGTTGTGCTTCTGGGTTGTCGCAAGCGTCCAGGTCAATAATCGCGGCTGACTCGTTTTTGTAATACGAACCCTGGCTGCTTCCGGCTTGGACTTTTAGCGGAATGTTTGATGCGGACCCGCCGACTAACGTGCAATCTTCGCTTGGCCCCCAGTTACTGGGCGGCTGTTGCAAGGCCACGGTTTCAGAACCGGTCAAGGTTCCCGTTCCCCGGCGTTTCCCGGATTCAAATCTATCGGTGCGTTTCATTGCTTCGGCTAATGCCTCTGGCATGGTGAAGGTAAATGTCATACTGCCACTGAGCGACCCATCCCCAGGGTCGCACCCGCTGCCTGATGCATGGGAACACACGCACCGCCCTTGGGTCGTGATTGTACCTTGCCAGGTTTCCGATGTGACTTTGTCTTTGACATTGAATGCTACGTCTCCGCACTTTTCCGTTTTTGTGGTGTCTGTCACGCACACGCGGAATGCAAAATGCCCTTTTGCTTTTGGCGCGCCTGTCAGATGAGCTTTTGAACCGACGGTCGTGATTTGCATGCCAAACGGCATGGGGCCGCTCACTGCTTCGCGCGCAAATTTATATGGAGGCATGCCGCCAGATGCTGTGGCGATTGTCACATTGTATGATTGACCAACTGTCAGATCCGGTGGATTTGCGGTCGTGATAGCTGGCGGGCTTGGTTTTACTGTGATAGAAAGTTTTACGGTCTGTGTTTTTCCTTTTTTGTCTTTCACCTGTACGACAAAAGGGGCAAAAGTTTTTTTAGTCACGCCTGATGATAAGATTGTCATGCCCGAAATGACGCCATCCGGGGTCAGCTTGAAACCGCTTGGCAAGGCTCCGCTTTTGACGCTCCAGACGAGAGGGGGCGTGCCTCCTTTGGCGATCAATTGGTACTTAGCCTGCGTTCCCGAAATCCAGGCCGGGAGGCTGGTGGTTGTTATGCGCAGCGCCTCAGGCTTAGCTGTGGCCGCATTGATTCCAACAGCCGCGAGTGCAACAGCAATACAGACGACGACTGCTGCAGTAACTGCTAAAACAGGATAAAGAACGTGTTTATTGTTCATAATATATTTTATTATATCACAAACAGCGTCACGCTGTGGCCGCCAAAGAGTTTTTTAGTAGTCAGCCAATCTCCTGATCATCGGATGCTGCTGGATCTTTTCCAAGGCTTTGGATTCAATTTGGCGGATGCGCTCGCGGGTGACGTCAAACTCTTTGCCCACTTCTTCCAAGGTGTGGCCTACGCCGTCTACCAGGCCAAAGCGCATTTCCAGGATTTTTTGTTCGCGCGGGGAAAGGTCTTTGATGATGTCTTTAACATAGTCCTTGAGGAGCTGAAGCCCGGCTGCGCGGTCAGGCGTGACATTCTTGATATCCTCAATAAAGTCCTCAAGCGTTGAGTCCTCATCATCTTCGCCGACTGATGTCTCAAGCGAAACAGTATCCTGCGAGATTTTGATGATGTGGCGCACTTTGTCCACTTCCTCGCCCATTTCAGCTGCGATTTCTTCGGGCAATGGTTCGCGCCCCAAGTCCTGGATCAGCTGGCGCTCAATCTGCTGGAACTTGTTGATGGTTTCCACCATGTGGACCGGAATGCGGATGGTGCGGGATTGGTCAGCCAAAGCGCGCGTGATGGCCTGCCTGATCCACCAAGTGGCATAGGTTGAGAACTTATAGCCTTTGCGGTATTCAAATTTTTTGACTGCGCGGAACAAGCCGATGTTGCCTTCTTGGATCAAGTCCAGCAAAGACAAGGATTTGCCCATGAATTTTTTGGCAATGGAAACGACCAGGCGCAAGTTAGCCTCAATCAATTTCTTTTCGGCTTCTTTCTCCCCTCTTTCTTTGCGCTTGGCCAAAGCCACTTCTTCCTCGCCCTTGAGCAAAGGAATCTTTCCGATTTCGCGCAAATAGATTTGGATTGAGTCAGCCGTGATGTCAAACGGGTCAACCTTAAAGCCCATGACCTCTGGCACGGCGCTGTTCATCTGCGTCATGATGACTTGCCTGTCCTCTTTCCTGCCCAAAATCCCTTCCTTCATTTCCACGATACCGATTCCAGCGGCATCCAAACGATCCACGAATGCCTCATATGTCGGGATGTAATCCTCTATGTCAGGGAAAGCATATAAAACTTCAGTCTCGGTCAAAAAGCTCCTGGTGCGCGCCTTATCAAATAATTTATCCAAAGTTTCCTCCGAAGGCGCAGGAGTCTTTACATACGGCACTTTTGGGATGATCTGCTGCTTGGTTTGCTTTTTCGGCTGAGGCTTTGCCGGCCCTTTCTTTTTCGGCTGGGGGGCGTGCTTCTTCTGGATCGGGCGTTTTTTATTGGGCATGTGTTTCTTGTGTTTGTTCTTGGCTGGGGTGCTGGAAAAATTCTTTCGTCCTGATTGGCGTGAATTTTTTTTCTTATTGGTTGACATAGTTTTGCACTCCAGAATCGCTAGTCCACTCAAGTACTTGGTCCTGGGTACTTGGTCCTGGTGTTAGGACTGTGTACTTAGGACTGCGTACTGTTGGTCGACCTGCGGAAGCGGAGAGCTATGATCCCTTAGGTGGGATCGTTTAGGTGATTGAATTGCGCGAGCAAAGCTTTTATGCGCTCGGTGTCGCCGAGGCGTTCTGCTTCGCGCATCTGTTGTTCAATTTCTGAAAGGCTTTTTACCATTCCATATTCCTCAAGCCTTTTTTCTGTGCCAGCCAGCTCTTTTTCCAAGCCTGTTGGCGTCTGATCCTGGAATTCGCGATCCGCCAATATGGCGAGATAATCAACGAGCTGCTTAAGGTCTTGGTCCAGGCTCCGCCCAGAGGGCATCTCTGGGGAGGCTCTGCCCGGGGGGTCCCAAGCCGCAGCATTTGCGGGTGCTGTATTTGAAACACCGTCGCTTTGATTAATGCGCGAAGTATAGCGCTCATTTAAGGCCTTGTAAAGTAGCGCATGTGGAGGAGCAGACCAGTTGAACTTCACGGGATGGAACAGGTCAGCTTTAAGCATTATGGTCGCCAACCAGCGCGCTTCCAATTCCACGATGACATCACGTAGATCGCTTTTCGCTGTTCGCTTCTCTGGTGTCGTGACTTGTGATTCGTGACCTGTCTGAGAAACAGTCATCTCACGTTTCACGTATCGCGTGTCACGAGATTTGGTTTCTGTTGCGCGGCTTAACACTGTTCTCAGAGCATCCGGTGAAATGTCCAAATCTTTGGCTAGTTTAGCAATCCAAGCATCCCTCTCAACCGGGTGCTGGATGTGCCTGCATTCGTTCAAGACAAACTGGGCAATGTCTTTTTTGCCTTCAGGCGTCTGGGGCGAAAACTGGGTGAAAGCGCGCACATAAATCCATTCCATGATGGGCTTGGCTTTGCGCACTGCATCTTTCCAAAGCTCAACATCTTTTCTGATCAGCTCATCCGGGTCTTTGGCCAGGCTGGAATCATAGCTGATGACTTTGATGGAAAACTCCATTTGGCGCGCCATGTCCAAGCCGCGCAAAGTCGCCATAGTGCCGGCGCTGTCCATATCAAAGGCAATCGCAAGATTGGATGAAAATCTTTTCAAAAGCGAAAGCTGCTCAAAGCTCAAAGCCGTACCCGAAGTCGCGACCACGTTTTGCACGCCGAATTGATGGGATGTCAGAGCATCCATATTGCCCTCAACTAGGATCGCCAAATCTTCGCGCTTGATATGGGCCTTAGCCTTGTCCAGTCCGTAAAGCACTGCGCTCTTCTTATACAGCGCTGTCTCAGGCGTGTTGATGTATTTGGCGACTTTTTCGTCAGTCAAGATCCTGCCCGTGAAGCCGATGACATGGCCGAAAGCATCCCAGATGGGAAACATGAGCCTGGACCTGAAGCGATAATAAATCCCCTGCCCATGCTCTTTGGCCGCAGCCACTCCAGCCTCAATCAGGTCAGACGAGTTGAATCCCTGTTCTTTCAGTTTTTTCTCAAGTCCGCTCCAATCAGCCGGCGAATAGCCAATGCGCCAGATGTCAGCAGTCAAATCATCAATGCCGCGCTTTTTGATGTACTCGCGCGCCACGTTCGCATCAGAGTCTGAGATCAGTGTGTGCTGGTAAAGCTTGGCTACGTAATCATTCACATCCTGCAAGCGTTTTTTTACGCCCATTATTTTCTGGTCAAACTTGGGGAGCTGAATGCCGGCCTTTTGGGCCAAGAGCTCCAAAGCCTCCATGAACTCCATGCCTTCTACTTTTTCCACAAACGAAATCATGTCCCCGCCGATGTTGCATCCAAAACAGTGCCAGGATTGCCTGGGCCGGTTAACGAAAAAACTCGGGGTTTTTTCCTGATGAAACGGGCAATTAGCCTTAAAACTCCCGCTGCCCGCGGGCTTAAGCTGGAGGTATTCGCCGATCACATCCACTATGTCCAGCCTGGCTTTTATGTCTTCAACAGCATCCATGGCCTAAGATTACCGCACGTTTTGGCTTGCGTCCATGCGCACCTTGACTTTTATCAAGATTTGGACTTAAGTATGTCTGTTCGCAACCCATAGGAGGTCCCATGAAACAGGTTGTCGTGTTCCTTCCCAGCGAGATCTACACCATGCACCCGCCCTACCCGGCCGCTGTGCCCAAGTACCAGCTCAACCTCAAGGCAGATGGAGAGTACGAGTACAAGTACTACTCCACAGGGCGGCTCGAGGCAGCCATCGCAGCTGGCTACGAAGTCTATGTGCTGAATGCCACGCCCGAGGGCAGGCCCTATGCCGAGTGGTGGCTCGCGCTCGTCCCGGCTGACCATGTGCTGTCCATTGATGGCTTTGAGACCATGGAATCCGGCTCAGTCAATGACGCGTTCATGGAGCTGTACTCCAAACTCGGCTTGCCCTGGAACGAGAACGCCAAGCTCTGGCCCACGCACCTGTATGCCCTGTCCAACTACAACATCAAGCGCGGCTACCAAATCGAGCCTCTTGTCGCAGGTTTCATCCACAACTGACGACCGCTCCGTCGACTCCCTCCCGTTTCTCGCGGGATTTTTTGTTTAATGCGTCCTTCCGTGCCGCGGCGGGCGTTTGATCACAATCTTGTTCGGATCTTTGGGTGATGCGATTTCTTTTTTCCGTTTTCCTAATTCTTGGTTTATGACCACGATTTCGTCGCGCAAAATGGCTGCCAGTTCAAAATCCAATTCAAGTGCCGCGGTCTTCATCTCAGCTTCTTTGGTTTTGATGATCTCTTCCAGATTGTGCGTTTCAACCGAAAGCTCCAGCGCGAGAATGGCTTTGACGTCTTTTGGCTCAGTCTCAAACCCGAGGCTGCCGCGCAAATCCGCAATAGCCTTGATGATGGTCGTTGGCGTGATGTTGTGCTCTTCATTATATTTGACTTGCTTTTCCCTGCGCCTGTCAGTCTCCTGGATGGCGCGCTTCATGCTGTCTGTGATGTGGTCAGCGTAAAGTATGACTGTGCCCTTAACGTTGCGGGCCGCGCGGCCGATTGTCTGGATCAAAGACGTCTCAGACCTGAGGAAGCCCTCCTTGTCAGCATCCAAGATGCAGATCAAAGATACCTCAGGCAGATCCAAGCCTTCGCGCAACAGGTTGACGCCGACCAGCACATCATAAGTCCCGCGCCTGAAGTCGCTCAAAATCTCCAGCCGCTCAACAGTCTTGATGTCAGAATGCAGATAACAGGCTTTGAGGTTTTTTTCTTTCAGATAATCAGTCAGGTCCTCAGCCATTTTTTTGGTCAAAGTCGTGACCAAGGTGCGCATGCCGGATTTGGTCGTTTGGCTGATACGCTCAATGCAGTCATCGATCTGGCCTACGCCATCGTCGCTCGTCCTACAGCCTGCCCTGAGCGGAGCGGAGCGGAGTCGAATGGGTCCCACGTCCCGCGAGCTACCCTCCGGGCCAGAGCCCTCTGGGCGGCGGCGAGCTACGAGATGCGAGCTACGTGGTGTTATCGGGCGGATGATTACTTGCGGGTCCACTAGACCTGTGGGGCGGATGATCTGCTCAATGATTGCATCGGAATTCTTGAATTCAAAAGCCGCGGGCGTGGCTGAGACGAAAACGGCCTGCGTTATCTTTTTCTCAAACTCGGCAAATGTCATGGGCCTGTTGTCGCGCGCTGAAGGCAAACGGAATCCATGTTCTATCAAAGTGTCTTTCCTGGATTTGTCGCCTTCGTACATGCCCCCGATCTGCGAAATCGTGACGTGCGATTCATCAATGATGGTCAAAAAGTCGCCTTGGAAATATGAAAGCAAAGTATCAGGCGGCTCCCCTTCTTTGCGGCCAGACAAATGCCGCGAATAGTTCTCTATGCCCGAGCAATACCCAAGCGTCTCAATCATTTCCAGATCATAGCGCGTGCGGCGCTCAAGGCGCTCAGCCTCAAGCAGCTTGCCTGTTTTTTCAAAATACGAAAGCCTCTCAGCCAGTTCGCGGCGTATGTCTTTGATGGCGCGCTCGCGTTCTGGCCCGGCTGTGATGAAGTGTTTGGCCGGAAAGACCCATAGGTCGCCTTGTTCGCGCAACACCTTGCGGCTGACCGGTTCTATCTGCGCAATCCTATCTACCCGGCCGCCCAGCATTTCCAAACGATAGATTTTTTCCTCGTTGGCCGGCATCAACTCTAAAACCGGGCCGGTGAGCCGGAAAGAGCCGCGCGTCAAATCCGCATTCGTCCGGGTGAACTGCATGTCTATCAGCTGGCTGATTATTTTATCGCGGTCCACATCTTGGCTGGTATTTATGTGCAAATGCGTCAGAGCATAGACCTCGGGCGCTCCCAAGCCGTAAATGCACGAGACTGATGCGCAGATAATCACATCCTTCCTGGTCAGCAATGACTGGGTCGCGCTATGGCGCAAGCGGTCAATCTCCTCGTTGATGGCCGCGTCTTTCTCAATGTAAGTATCTGTTTTAGGTATGTAGGCTTCAGGCTGATAATAATCGTAGTATGAAACAAAATATTCAACCGCATTCTCAGGGAAAAATTGCCTGAACTCATTGCACAGCTGTGCAGCCAATGTTTTGTTGTGCGCAATCACCAAAGTCGGCTTTTGTATCTGATTGATGACCTCGGCCATGGTAAAAGTCTTGCCCGTGCCGGTCGCGCCCAGCAAAGTTAAAAATCTGGCCCCCTTTTTCAGATTCGCGGCCAGCTGCTTTATGGCCTCTGGCTGGTCGCCAGCAGGCTGATATGGTTCGTGCAATTTAAACTTCATGGCTGTTAGCTTGACGGTTGGTAATAGATGATGAGCTGCTGCTGGTTAAGGACTTGTCCGGCCACGGAAACATGGCTGTTAAATACATTCTTACCGGGTTTGAGGAAAAAATCCAGGCTGTATGCTCCAGAATCCTTTGGCACAGGAATTTTCTGGTCATTTATGAACATCTGGAAATCCGGCCATTCAGCCTCAACTGTTTTCATGTCATACACCTGTCCCACGATCATCAAACGGTTTTTGGTGATGGTTTGTTCGTGTTTGATGTATGTCCCGTCCTGATAAGCAAAGAGCTGGTATTGAATGAGATCTTTTGTGACTGGCGGGCCTTCTTGCAACGGGTCTTGGGCTGGAAATTGGACATAGCCTGTTTTCCAGACCACGACAACAGCTGCCACCAAAATGATTATGGCTAATATCAAGTTTTGCCCTTGCACCAAGCGTGTCAAATATTTGACGCGTGGATCCTCCTTGGTGGATTTCTTTAGCAGGTACATAAGGCTCGACTTTTTGGCTTTTGTTTGGTAAATTCTTTTTCCATGAGATGGATGGATGATTCGCGGCCCATTATCGGCCTGGCGCCGATGGCAGATTTCACTGATCTGCCGTTTTGCCGTTTGATCCGGGATATTGATAAACAGTCAGTGATTTTCCGCGAAATGGTTTCGGCCGAGGCTTTGGTGCGCGACAACCGCAAAACTTTGGAATTGTGCAAGCTGGAGCAATACGAAAGACCGGTTGTCCAACAGCTTTTCGGGTCAGACCCAGCAGTGATGGCCAAAGCCGCTGCCCTGATTTGCGAAAAGTTCGCGCCCGACGGCATTGACATCAACATGGGTTGCCCGGTACACAAAGCAGTTTCACAGTTTAATGGTGCATCGCTCATGAAAGATCCTGAGCGCGCCGCAGACATTGTTAAAGCTGTGAAATCAGCTATTAATGTACCACTTAGCGTCAAGACTCGTCTAGGCTGGAGCGACCCGAATGATATCATCAAGTTTGCAAAGATTCTGGAACAAGCTGGCGCAGATGCCTTGGAGATCCATGCGCGCACCAAAGAGCAGGGTTATTCTGGCAAAGCAGACTGGTCTTTGGTCAAACCCGTGGCGCAAGCCCTGAAAATTCCGGTTCTGATCAACGGCGATATCACTGACCCGGAAAGCGCGGTCCAAGCTTTGACTGATTCAGGCGCTGCAGGCCTGCTCGTGGGCCGCGGAGCTTTGGGCAGGCCATGGATTTTGGACAGGATCCGCAAAGCCATGCATGGCATGGTTGATCCTGGCGATCCAGATCTAAACGAACGTCTTAGGCTTTTGCGCTTGCATGCAAAGTATCAAATCGAACACTACGGCCAAAACGGGTTGATAAAATTGCGCAAACATTTCCCTTGGTATTTCAAAAGCATCCCAGGCTTCAGGAAATATCGCGAACAAGCCGTGAAAGTAGAGACTATGGAAGATATTGATGCGTTGACAGAAAACCTCTTCGCTTCTCCTTTCACAAGGAGACTTTAACGTACAAGTGCTTAGGTTTATTCCTCTTCGCTTCTCCCTTGATAAGGGAGACTTTAACGTACTAGGTCACACCCTCTTGAGAAAGAGGGGTAGGGGTGTTTTCAGTATTTAAAAAGGACCTGCTTATGCAAGTCCGTGGAGACGAATGAGCGGGGTTGCGTACCCGCTGTCCTGAGATAAGAGCTGCCGAGAATGGCCCGTGTTAACAGAGCACCTCGTCTTACTCAGCCTGCAAGGCGAATCGTTTGGGCGATCGCACAAGCATGGACGCCTTTTTGTCCATCTAGACCATGAGGAAATCCAGAGGACCTCTGCCCCGAGGAGGGTGTGAAGCGAGGTAGCCCAATAATAAAATAACAGCCTTAAGCTGTCAATAATCAGACAAACAAAATTATTCTTGAGAAACCATGTCCGTTTGGATTGCTTCGGGCAAAAAGCCCATGGGGTCAACTGGGATGCCATCTTGCCTGACCTCAAAATGCAAATGCGGGCCAGTAGAAAGGCCAGCGCCTTGCATGCCCGGCATTCCGCCCGTGTAACCGATGATGTCCCCGCGCTCAACATAAGTGTTTGGCTTGGCGCCAAAGCGCGATAAGTGGCCATAGACCGTAGCAATGTTGCCCGGATGGATAATCATGACATAGTTTCCGTACATTTTTCCGGTTTTATTCCAGGCTACATAGCCGCCAGCTGCAGCGCGAATTGGCGTGCCCACATCAGCCCTCAAATCAATGCCAGGGTGCTCAAACAAGTTCCTGAACGGATAGGTCGGGTCATGGAATGTGACTGTGATCTTGCGCAATGGCACAGGCCAAAGCAAAAGCGTTTCGCCATTGGCTAAAGCCACATCAATCGTATCCAACTTGTCTTTTAAGGTTTTTTCTAGGGTCGCGATTTCATCAGCAGCCTGTTCTCTTTGCTGACGCAATTCATCCAAAGCCCGGGCAAACTCTTCTTGCTTGTCCTTGGTCTCAGCCAAGAGCGAAGTTTTGGCGTTTTTTTCCTGGTCTAACCTGAATGCATCCTCAGCCAAAGTCTTTTTCTGCGTCACCAAATCAGCCATTTTGGCTTCCCTGTTTTTTCTAGTCTGTTCAAGCTCCAGCTTTTCCTGGGACACTCTTTGCAAGGTCTGGGTCAGATCTCCCTCAAGTCGTTTCAGCTCCTCTACCCTGTCCAAGTAAGACGACAGAGTCGGCCGGCTCAGAAATACATATAAAGTGCTGATATCATCCATTTGCCTTAGTCTGCGAATCAAGTCAGCGGCCATGGATTTTTGGCTCATGATTTTTTCTTCTTGGCTGGCAATGCTTGAGTTCAAAGCCTTAAGCTCAAGGTTAATCAAATCAATCTGGGATTTTGTTTCTTGGATGCGCAGTTCTTTTTCGCGAACACGATTGTCCAACAGCAATATCTGGTTGGCCAGTGTTGCCTGCTGGCTCTCCTGGGCCTTGATTCTGCTTTGATAAGTGCTGATCAATCCCTGGACTTCTTTGACTTGCGTGCGCTTTTCCTGGATCTGGGAGTTCATGTCATCCACTTCGCTCTTGAGCTGGGAGGCAGCTGAAGCAGGCTGTAAAACAAAAAAGTTGCTATTGCCAAGCAATGCAACCAGGCTCAATAAAACCAAACAAAACCGGCCGATGCGCATAGTAACAGTATAACAGAATAACAGTGTCATTTCGAGCGGAGTTAGACGGAGTCGAGAAATCTCAGAATCTAACGTTACCAAGTGACTTCTGTTTCCGAGATCTTTCGGCTCCGTTCGTCTGACTCACTCCGCTCAAGATGACAAATAGGCCTTATTTTAGATATTCCAGTGTTTCTCCCACTCGCTTCAGTGCTCTTGTCTTGCCGTAGATGGCTATCAACTCAAACGGGCTGGGTGATTTTTCTTGGGCTGACAAAGCGACCCGTAAAGGCCAGAGCGTATCCCCATTCCCCCACCCCTTATCAATAATCTTGGATTTGATGACCTGCTCAATGGCTTTGGAGTCTAACATCATTGAATCATCAAGTTGTTCAATCCACTCTTTAGCAGTCTTCAAACGTTCGCTAGCTTCTTCTTTTGTGTGATCTTTCCAGGTCAATGAGATGCCTGAGTAATCTAATTTTGGCTTAAAGATGAACGCGCTCAGCTCAGTGATTTCAGCTGGTAAATTCAAACGCTCTCTGAACAATAAAGCCACGCGGCGCTTGAGTTCCAAGTCAGATTCAGTCTTAGGTAGATACTGTAAAATAAGGCTAAAGTACTTGTCGTCAGGCAATTGGCGCAAGTAATGGTTGTTAAGCCAGTTGAGTTTTTCAATGTTAAAGATTGCGCCAGCTTTGTTGACCTTGGACAAGTCAAACAGATCAACTAGCTCTTTGTGCGAATAGATTTCCTGATCACCCTTCGGGTTCCAACCCATAAGAGCAACAAAGTTGATCAATGCTTCAGGCAAATATCCTTTGTCCAAATAAGATTCAGTGGATACATCACCTTGGCGTTTGGACAGCTTGGACCGGTCAGCGTTCAGGATCAAGGGCAGATGAGCGAATACGGGGAGCTCCCAGCCAAAGGCTTGGTAGATGAAAACATGCTTGGGGGCTGAGGATAACCATTCCTCCCCGCGGATCACATGGGTTATGCCCATGTCATGGTCATCAGCCATGGAAGCTAGATGGTAGGTGGCCATGCCATCGCGCTTGATGATTACCTGGTCATCCACCAGCTTCCACTCAAACTTAACTTTGCCGCGGATAATATCATCCACAACCACACTGCCCTCTTTGGGGAGCTTGAGGCGGATTACATGCCCCTCGCCTGCGTCCACCTTTTTCTGAGCCTCCTCTTTGCTCAACTTGCGGCAAAGGCCGTCATAACCAGTCGGCAAATGAGCTAGTTCCTGGTTTATGCGCATTTCTGTCAGTCGCTCTTCAGTACAAAAGCAATAATAAGCTTTGTCCATGTCCATAAGCTGTTTGGCATAAGCCTGGTGTGCGCTTTTGCGCAGAGACTGGATATAAGGCCCGCGCGGCCCGCGTTCAATGATCTTGCCGCTGTCATCTATCCAAACACCCTCATTTGGCTCAATTCCGAGCATCTTTAATGTCCTGCACAGGTTTTCCGTAGCGCCCGGCATAAATCTGGCCTGGTCAGTGTCTTCAATGCGCAAAATAAAATCCCCGCCCAATTGGCGCGCCAGCAATTCCGGATACAAGGCTGACCTTACGCCTCCAATATGCAAATAACCTGTGGGGCTTGGCGCAAAGCGCGTCCTGATCTTTTTAGGCATAATAAAGCTATTTTAAGTCCAAAGGCTCCTTTTAACAAGGGCTATTGTTGATTATCTTCACGCTACTTTGTTTTGTTATTTGCTCTAAAAATAACTTTAGAATTTTATCTTAATACCGACCATTATAAGCATGATATTCTATTGATTTTTTAAATTGAGCTATGATTACAGCGTAATTCAGAGTAAATAATTCAGAACTTCTTGACAAGGCATAAACATTGGGTATATGCTATAGGCAGCTAATACTTAAATTTTAAATTTATGCAACAAAGTATAGAAAAAGTCGCAAAGAAAAGCACGAGGGATAGGAGCACGGCTTATCCAGCGATTCCATTGGAACAGGCTGTTGCCTTTTCGGCCAAATTAGACAAAGCGTTTGGGAATTCGCAATTCAACAGAGAAGATGCAGTTGTTCAGATGGGGTATAAGACGGTAACGGGAACCTCGGGGACGAGGATTTCAGCACTTGTGCACTATGGCCTTCTAAATAGAGAGGGCAAGGCCTACCGCAACTCGCAGCTTTCGATTCGTCTGGCGCATCCAATAGATGATGATTACAATCAGGCAATTAAGCAAGCCTGCTTAGCCCCCAAATTGTTTAGTTCACTGATTAAAGAATATGCCGGCAAAGCAGTTCCGACGGCTTTAAGCAGTATTCTGATACAGCATCATGGAATCGCGAGACGGGTCTCGGCTGAAGTTGCTAGAATCTTTCTTGAGACAATAAAATTTGCGGACCTTTATCCAAATGACAAGGTTTCCGTTGAATTAATTGGGTTGATTGATGAAGATGAGAAAAAAAATCATGAAGTCCAGAATCCAGAAGTCCCCCCTTTGAAAGTAGTTCAGAACCCACCAAAGTCAATAATTAATGATGTGAAATTGGCATCGGATCTTGAAAGTATTCCACTGCCAAGTGGGGCTATTCTCTGGTATCCCAAACAACTCGCGTACGGGATTGCTATGGGAAAGTTTGCTGGAGTGATTTCAGCGCTTGATGCTGAAATCAGCAACGAGCTAAAAAATAATAAAACAGATCATGGACACGAAACAGAGCATTCTTCTCCAAAGTAATTGGAAGAAAATATTGCCGCATTTAAAAATGGCTGGCGAAGAAGGCTCAATAAATCAGAGCCAGGTTAGCTCGCATGACTTTTGGGAGGGGCTTGGGGTTTTTGATGCGGGTGAATTAACAGAAGCGGGGCGCGGAGTTTTTGAGTCTTTATTCATCAAACGCGATGGAAAAGAGACAGAGATTCTCATGCATCTGCTACTCAGTTTTCCCCCTACCGTGGCTTTACAGCAGTATCTGTGGGGTCTGTCAGACGTAGATGTTGAGCAAGTTTTGACGGTTCTCAAAACAACTGGTTTTTGGTGCTATGTCTCACGTGAACCTCTAACACATTTTTTGGATTTGTTGAATTATGCCGGTATCATCAGTTACAACAAAAAAACGCGTAAAATCAAGATTTTGATTTCGCCAGACACGGTGAACGTCCCAAACAATGTTTTTATTGACCCGAAGCGCCCATTTTCAAATATTCTTTGGATTAAAAGGGTCTTGGCGGAGTGCGAGCGGTCTATATCTTGGCTCGATAAGCACTTTCAAAAAGAGGCACTTGAGTGGCTATGGGCTGTAGCTGACGCTGAAAAAATCAAGGAGATTCGCTTACTTTCATTGGATCTGAGCGACAAGAATATAAAGAGCGAGACTAAAAAATCCTATACTCGATTTAAGTTGGAGATGGGTCAGAGGGGTATTAAGGTTATTTGGGCTGTCATTGACAGTCGGAAGATAAAAGACGCGCATGATCGTTGGATAATGGGGGGAAATGGTTATTTGCGGAACCTTCCAAACGTAAATGCAATAAATTCAGGACAACGATCAGAAATGAATCTTTCGACAAATTATGACGAAGCCCGGAATGCTTTTGATGAGTACTGGAAAGAAGGAGTTGAAATTTAGGCCTGTAGAGCGCGTCTCGATATGTAATGCCCTCAGGGGTTAATCTGAGGCCTGTTTAAGCTAAAAGCTTACGGTTGACAACTGTAAATTTACCTCCTAATATCTGCCCAGGAGGTAGGAAATGGCCACAAAAGCAATCGTGAGGGTGCAGGACAAGAAAGAATGGTGCGCCGATCATCTGCGGCGGCTCGTCAGAGAGATCAACAGAGCGCGCATCATGCCCATAGCCCTTGGGCTCATCATCAGCTCTCTTTTGCTCATAGCCCTTTCTATCACCGTGGGTCAACTGGTGATTCCGCCGGACGAAGCAGAGATGAGCAATAACACGGTTATGTGTATTGGCATCATCATCCTCATCTTGTTGTTCGTGCCCTGTGCGCTCATCCTCAGGCGGCTCGTGTACGTTGACCGCCGCAACAAGAAGATTGAGGAGCTGCGCAATGCCATGACCCTGGCCAAGCTTGGCTATAAGGAAGCGCTTGAGGCGTTGAAAAAGAGCGACCCAAGGCTGGCCAAGAAGATCTGCAGGTACATTAAATGACGCGCCAATCAGGCGCGGATAAGTCTATGCCGCATTCATTATGAACGCGGTTTTTTTTATCCAAACAATGCTCTGATCGGGAATACAATCACAGCGTCCCAGATTCTGCGCCAGCGCCAGGGCTCTTGGATCAAGCGCCATAGCCATTCCAAGCCCATGTGGCGCATCCATAGCGGAGCGCGCACTGCATGGCCAGCCCAGAAATCCAAGGTCCCGCCCACGCCCATAAAGACTTTGACTGTAGGCAAACGATCTTTATATTTCTGGATCCAATATTCTTGTTTAGGGTGTCCGAACGCAACCAAGAGCACGTCTGGTTCGTATTCAAATAATTTTGTGAGTGACGCCTCCCCTGTTTCATCTGCCCTACCGTCTGGTGCGACCTGGCCGCCGGTTTCAGTCCAGACCTTAATCTCTGGATATGCTTTCCTTAATTCCCAAGCAGCCTTGTCAGCTACTCCATCTTGGCCGCCGACCAAGCCGAGCGTCCAATTTTTCTGCAAACACAATTGTGCCATAGCCTCGCTCAGTTCTACTCCGGCCACGCGCTTGGCCCTTGTGCCGCGCAAAAATCCGATCAGCTGCGGGCCAAACCCATCCACAAACCTGAAATCAGCTTGCCTTATCGTTTCCCAATAGGCTGGTGAACGTTTGGCAGTAAGCAAAATCTCGGCATTAGCCGTAACAATCCAAGTCTTGAGGCCTTGGGCGCTGCGGGTCTGGATCTCCTGCAGGATGCGATGCAAATCATATCCGTGGATGACCAAGCCCATGCAATTAAATGTTGATGGGGAATTCATGTAAGGGTGTGTAAATCGGGCCAGTCGGGGTGTGATCGCTTTTGTAGAGCGTGGCATTGCGCGGCACCCAGCCTAAGCCATTGACCTGGATCTGCATGTGCTCCAGCTCCTTGCCGCCGCGTGTGCGGGCCAAAGTGATATGCGGGATCCAGGGGTTGCGGTCTGTCTGGGGCGCGAACAAGCTTGCCATGTCAGTCACCTGTAAAACGCATTCCCGCCAGGCCTCTTCTTGCTCTGGTTCGCATTTGGCTACGATATAAACCGGTTTTTTGGCAGGGAAAGATTCT
>JBAYJJ010000023.1:0-21207 GCA_041665165.1 Patescibacteria group bacterium
AGCCAGCGACAGTGCCTTGCACATCGCGCAATACCATCCTTCTCTTGATTTGCCCTGGTAAACGTTTATCTTCTTTAGGATCAAGCGGAATATTTTTTGAGATTGCGGATGGAGCGGGCAAAATGATTTTATTAGCCGTCAACAAATCAGCATAGTCAACGTCCATGGCCTTCCCGACCAATAAAGACGTTGGAAAAACATAGCCTGTCTTGGAGATATCTAAGGAAAATTGTCCTTTGTTCGCCAAGAAAGTGTATCTACCTTGCCTGTCCGTGACCTTTGTTTGGATGATGCGACCCGAAGAATCCTTAAGGCGGATTGCGGCCAAGTCAACCGGCAATTTGGTCAAACTATTATAAATGGTTCCATACTTAGCCCGCTTGCGCTTGGAGAAAAGCATTATAGGCTGGGTAAATATGTAATACAGATAATTAAACAGCGTGACCCAGCTGGCAGAAGAAGCAATGTTTAACACGGCCAATAAGCCGATTGTAGGAATCACAGTGCTTTCTACGGCTGGGGCAGATAAAACATTCGCTACTCTGCTTACTCCTTTTGTCACAGATTCGCTGATGGACGATAAAGTTGTCGGAGTTTCTGCTATTACGGTCGTTGTCGTGAATTGGGGCAAGATGATTACTGTCGTGGTTGCCTCTAGTACTGGCGCAGTAGTCGTTGCCGCGACTGGAGTCGTGGTCGCCGATCCTGAAGGCGCAGTAGGTTCGATTACTTCCGGAACTTTTTCTGGCTCCTTTGGAGGCACTGGCTTCTTGGGAGGTAACGCGACTTTACCATCGCACTGCGCATTACAATGTCCTGGTTGGCCATTCAACGCGCCCTCGTCGCAAGTTTCTTTATATGTTTGGCCGGTCTTTAAGTTGACCCATGAATCAATCTTGCTGTTGCCGCAAAGGTTCGTCGGCGGTAAATCAACACCCGAACAACTGGAATTGCACCAGCCATAACCTTTGCCATTATTTGCACCATCATCACAAGCTTCCCAGACGATTTTACCATTGGACATTACGGCCTTGCCTTGCGCATCGCGCACGATTTCAATCTTGCTGTTGCCGCAGATGGATTGCTCATTAATATAAAAAGGCAGCGTATTTGGATCAGCATTATCTGGCGGTGTCATATAGGCCGTGTTATCAACCTGCTCAACTGTTTTTCCGCTCTGCAGATAGATGCTCAACTTCATGGTATGCGCTGCACCAGGCGCAACTGAGTCCCAGTGAAAATGCGCTTCAGCCGGGTTGGACGAATACCAAGCATTATCAGTATCTTGCGCATCAGTTTGGTTTGCGCCATCGACTTGCAAAGATCCAGGATAATAAACCGTGCCCGCCGGGATAGGATCAATGATATTCACGTTCTTGGCCGTCTTTGTCCCAGTATTCTTAAAATTCAGCTGATAAGTCATGACTGTCACCTGCTGCCCGCCTGCGCCATAAACAACCAGAGGCGCTGACACGATACCGACGCTTATTACAGACACTTTAAGTATGGCCGCGCCAACAGCCAGCCACAGAGCGACCATGGTTACATGATGCAATCCTTTATGTAGTGCATCCACTTTCTTGACCTGCTTTTTGGCTGTCACGGCCTTGAGCGATTCTTTCGGCTTGGGGCATGTCACTACTTTGGCCAAGCCCTTAAGACAATTTTTCAATCCATGTTTGCGATGCTTTACCACAAAGGCAAGCATGCCAACGGCAGCTAAAGATCCCAAGGATGGGAAAGCTCTGCCTGCGGTGTTGCCAATGACTCCAAGTGTCGTTGAAGCAGTCGGTATTATTGAAGTGGATGTAGATATTAATTCCATTCCGCCTTCAAATTTCATCTCGCCTTTTGATGTAGTGGCCGTGAATTGCCAAACTGTATTGCCTGAGATGCCCGAATCATTTGAGCCGACGATTGAGAGTCTATATGGAGTATCAGATTCCAAGCCTAAAATCTTGAAAGAGGATCCCCAGGCCTCAATACTCTTAAAATATGCTTTTGACCCAAGCTTATACTCTGTTGCATCAGATCCTTGGAAATGGGTCGGCGAAATAGAAGCAGGTTGAGTGGAAGATGGTATGACCCATGAATTCTCACTTGGCAGATAAAAGCCATACATCTTACCTTGTCCAAGTTTGACTGATTGGTCGGTCCAGCCTAATGACACGTCCTCAATGCCCAAATTCAAAATACTGATTGGACTCACTGTGAATTCCGTAGACGTGGCCATTGGTATTTGCTGGGTTGTGGCACACGGGAAAAGCGAGGCAGTCTCCAAAGGCGATAAACCAGCATCGCTGACAGCACGGATTTGTCTGTTGCAATATGTGGTAGATGCATTTAATCCTGTTTCATCCAAATATCTGACAGCCACGTCCGTAGTTGTGGCTAACACTGAATTATCAGCAGCATTCTCAAGCCTAAAACCAGTGATGTTTGCGAGTTTTGATGAATAGTACCAGCGAATGCTGTTTTGGCTCAAAGCTTTTCCATATCCAGCCAAAGGTATCAAAGACGAGGTGATAGGACTTGTTGTTGGAGAGCCCGCACCAGCTCCTCCGCCCCCTCCTCCGCCAGAACCGCCTGAGACATATACAGTCAGGTTAGAACCCCCGGACGTTCCGCCGCCTGGCACTGGATTGACCACTGTTACTACCTTTGTTCCAGGAGTCAACAGGTCAGATGTATGCAAAGTAACTGTCAACGAACCAGAATTCACGAATGCAAAAGATCTCTCTCCTCCATCTACGAAAACCTGAGATGTGGCCATGAAGTTTGAACCGGAAAGTTGGACAGTCAGATCCGTATCGTTTGTCGCTTTAGTTGAAGGCGTCATGCCATCTAAAACAGGCACCGGGTTATTGGGGCTAATTACATTAAAATTAAATGAGTCTGAAGTTTTATTGCTTAATGGATTGTAAACCGTGATATTTTGTACTCCAGAAGTCTCAAAAGTCGGAACACTTGTCATTTCCATCTGTAACGGGCTGATCCACGCTGTTCCCATACTCGTACCATTCAACTTGGATACTGCACCTGATTCAAAATTCGTGCCGTCAATGACAATCGTACCAGGAGTCGTTCCCTGAGTTGCTGAATGCGGTGTAAGGGCAGTGATGGTTGGCGTTGGTATATCTAAAACGAAAGTACCTGCATTACCGTCTGATGCGCCCGCCGCACTCGTAACAGTACCGCTAAACGAATACGTTGCCGCTGTTATTGCGATTCTGCCGCCGCCTCCAGCGCCGCCAGCAGTCGCGTTTCCGCCATTTGCAGTTAAAGAACCAGAGCCTGCAAAAGCACCCGTGGAAACAATCCAGATAGAACCGCCCGATCCGGCGCCTGTTGCAGGAGTGAATACGCTTTCGCCATTTGCTGTAATTGAACCATTGACTGTTATCGAACCTGCTACTAATTTAAAAGAACCGCCGCCTGCTCCACTTGCGCCACCTGAACCAAGCCGATTAGGCGAAGCTGCGTTACCATAAGTTATGCCAGCAGCTGCTCCGCCGCCAAGCCCGCCAAAACTGCCTCCGCTGTCTGCACCACCAGCTCCAGTACCTTGCCCTGCAGGGAAACCTTTGCCATCAGTATTAATGGATCCATTGACTACAATGGAATCTGCTTGGATTTCTACTGGAGGCGCCAGTTCCGAATTAAAAGGTGCGCTTACAATCACATCCATCGGAATCGTAAGCGTGCCAGTAAATACATAAGTAAAGCCTAAAGAAAAATTACAGCTTTCGCTGATTGTTACGTTATTGCCTTCTGTTGGACAGTTTACTGCCAAAGCTGGCTTTGCATTTAAAAACAAAAAACCTGCCGAAATGAGTATCCCGGCAATCAAATAAATTTTTGGAAAAGATCGTGACATTTGTTTTTATAAAACAACCTACGGCTTTTTAGCCGTGCTTATATAATAATACAGACCAAGGAACAAAGCCACGCCAAAGGCGGCCCCGCCATATTTATCGCTAAGGATGGCGGGAAAAACAAAGTGGGTTGAGATATAATTTGCGTGTCAAAAAGAATTACTTGCATGTGAATAACTTGTTAAGCAATCAAAATGTCGGGCTTGACTGTTTTGCCTAAACAAGGTTAAATATTGCCCTTGTACTTTCTTTCAACCCCCCATTCGTACGGAGGAGACATGAGCGCACTCAGTGCAGAAGATAGAAGAACCTATGACTACTTGCTCAGCAGGAAGATTCTGAAGAGAGTCTTGCCGGACAAGATACCACCAGAACAAGCTCGAAAAGGCATGATCGCCGTCTTCTGTCCTGACGGAGACCAGTTCGCTGATGTCTTTGGCAACATTGCAGAGGTCTGCCTTCAGCACATGCCTTGGCCGCGAATTCATGCCCTGACACGCATGGGCGGAGCACTCGTCATCCCGGACAACAACCCTCTGAGTCGCGGGCAATATGGTGCCCAACTAGTGGAAGACATCTTCTTGAGCCACTCGCTCAAGGACATTGAGACCATAGCTCTGTATGCTCATGCCCCCTGCGGAGCAGCCAAAATGGCCAAGCTCAACCTAGCTCAAGTTCTGGACTTGCTAACAAGGGCCAAGCTCCAGATGAAAGATGAAATCAAGAGGCTAAAGCTCCCTCTCAATGTCATCTGTTTCGTTCACATTGACCGCGGCGACGAAGGCAAACGCACCTACTTCTTCCCTGTCGGTGAGTGGCGGCTGATCACTGGTCGCATGCCAGTTATCCCAGGCCATGCCTGGCCGCCAGACAACATCAACGTACAAGTCACCTCCAGTACCCAGGATGCGATCTAAACCGCGTTTCAACGCACTACGTAAAAGCCCAGCTATTCAGCCGGGCCCTTTTATTTAAGCTATCGTCTATCGTCTAAAAGCTAATAGCTATCTCCTATTTCCCCTTCTGTGGCCTCCTCTTTGCCAATTGACCATGTGAGCTAGCACCCCTAATCAAAAACTGATCAGGTTGTTCAGCGATATCAAAGAATAAATCGCATGCGCCGCGTAGTTCTGAACTGGTTGATTGACCAAAAGCAACGACCTCGACCAGTACTCCTCTGGCTTGGAGATATTCTACGCACGGTACGAAGTCGCCATCGCCAGTAAAGAGGATCATGACATCTACTTTTTCAGCCAATTTTACTGCATCAATGGCCATGCCCACATCCCAATCTGCTTTCTTGACGCCGCTAGAGAATTCCAAAACGTCTTTGACGCGCAACTCAATGCCGCCGCCGACCAGTGCCTCAAAAAATGCCATTTCTTCGCCAGTCTTTGACTTGGCAACATACGCAATGGCACGCACAAGCTGGCGATCCTCTGTTGCTGCGCGCACAATGGCTGGAAAATTTAGTTTTGCATCATACAAATGCTTGGCCGAGTGATACATATTCTGCGTATCGATCAGCACTGCTACTCTTTGCGAAGGTCTTTTGATCATAAAAAAGTTGTTAGTATTGAAAAATTCCGTTATTTAATCGTATTCCCCAATTTGTTCGTAGTCAATGTTGGTAATCAGATGTTATCCAGTCATACCAAGTCTTCTTTCGCCCCAATAACCCTTGTTTGTCATTCCCTTGAAAAAGGGAATCTAACTTGTATGCAGGAATGGATCCCCGCGTTCGCGAGGATGACAATCAGAAAGCTAAAAGCCCCGATTTCCGGGGCTTTTATTATACTTTGAGTTTGCTCATCAATTCATCGTAGGCCTTGGCATCTTCGCGCTTCAAGTACTTCATCAAGCGCCTGCGTTCCCCTACCTTTTTGATCAAACCGCGGCGTGAGGAAAAGTCCTTCTTGTGCGTTCTTAAGTGCTCAGTCAAATCCTTGATCTCTTCAGTCAAGATTGCAATCTGCACTTGTGGTGAGCCCGTGTCTGTCGCATGAGTCTTAAACTTAGCGATTACGGACTGCTTTTTCTTCGGGTCCAACATAGTTGTTGGCAACTAATTAATCAGTGTGATCCAGTCGAATCAGACCAACTCCTCAGGTGCCAGGTCCACGAATCCCCCAGAAGCCCGGGAGACCGTATAATTAATGCGCTAAGATTACCAACTTTCCGCACAACTGTCAATAAATACGCATAATTACCAATACTCAATTACCCACCTTCGCTCATTGCTACGGTGGGCGCAGCCAATATCCAAAAATAACCAATACTCAATCACTAAATCAGCAAGACTGATCGTTTTGAAAATTAAGTATTGGTGAATTAGAGCTTTCTTGGTAATTGGTAATTCTCAGAGGAGTATTGGTAATTTATGTTAATGCGTCTTAAAATATCTTATTTAATGTTTCACGTGAAACACTCTTCCCTTAGACTCCTTGACCACTTATTCAATTGCGAGTAAAAAGCTCATACACAAGGAGGGTAGCCATGGCCTCAGACGCAGCAATCAAGCTCCGTGAAAAATGGATGGGCAAATCAGTAGATCTCTTTGAGACACTAACCTTTGACGAACTCGATGTTGGACAAAAGTTCATCTTCCTTCCTGAGCCTGAAGAAGGCGTAGTCGACACAAGACTGCGATGTGCTCATTACATTTATCGAAAGATTGAACCAGTAATGGGACATGAAAAAGAAACCCAAGGCAATCTGACTGGGTCTTACGGTAAAGCAAAGCGTATCAAGTCTCGCAAGATCATAGATGTTCTTGCTTCTAGATCAGTTATCCTGGTCAAATAGTCAATACAAGCTGCGGATTCTCTCTGCGGCTCTTTTGTTTCACGTGAAACACTCCCAGAAAACCTCTTCACTTCTCCTTTCACAAGGAGATTTTAACGTACTAAGTCACAGCCCCTTGAGAAAGGGGCCTAGGGTTTTCATAAATGTTTCACGTGAAACATTCGCTGATGATTGACAGGGTTTGATTTAGAACATAGACTAGCGGTGCAAAAGAAGGAGGAAAGCATGAGTTCTCATCAAGGTGGAGTACTTTCACACGATCAAGCGTTGATATTGGTCAATGAATCCAGCCCAACTACGTTCGGCGAGCTGGCTCTCGGTTCAGTTTACATTCTGGTTCCAAAAGATAGTGATCAAGGGCATAAGGTCTGTCAGATGTACAAAAAGACCTCCAACGATGCATTCTTCGATGAAAACGGAAAAAACTACGTCATGCCACATGGAAAATCCATCTGCCTGACCAGCATGTCCGAGGCTGATGCGCCGTATTCTATGCCAGTTTACCTTGTCACATCTTCTGCCTAGCTACACACGTAGCTATTTTTGTTTCACGTGAAACATCTTGCCTAACCAGAATGTTTCACGTGAAACACTTGGTAATTGGTTGCGTATTTGGATCTTGTATCTTGGTGTTTGGTTTTTCAAAAATCCCCAAGAAGGGGATTTTTGTGTGGTGGACCGAGGGGGATTCGAACCCCCGACCTCTGCAATGCGAATGCAGCGCTCTACCAACTGAGCTATCGGCCCAGAAGGTTTCACGGAATGTTTCACGTGAAACACTTTTACATATTAGCCACCCTACGCATAAAGCTTCGGGTGGCACCCCCCATAGCTCGATCAAGTCGAGCGACGGGGGGTGGTGTTCCCAGGCGGAATCGAACCACCATCAAGGGATTAGGAATCCCTCGTTTTATCCTTTAAACTATGGGAACATGCGTCGTAAAATACTTAAGTACTCTTATTTTTCCCTAAGTAAAGCGAAATTATAATATCGCAACAAAAAAGAATCGTCAAATGTTGAAAACCTAGCCCAATGTTGACAAGTTAGCCCATAAGCCATAATATATGCACACTATATGCCAAATAAGCAGTCAGCAATTAAAGAATTGCGCAAAACCAAGAAGAGAACCCAGCATAATATCCGGATCAAGACCCGGGTGAAACAGCTATTTAAGCTCTGCAATGAGCTGATCGTCTCTGGAAATATTGAAGAGGCAAAAAAGACTGCTTTACAATTCCAAAAAATGGTTGATAAGGCCGCAAAAGAGAACGTAATTTCAGAGAACCGCTCAAGACGCAAGAAATCAGCACTCATGAAACTCATGGCAACGAAGAAGTAAGTAGGAAGTAGGAAGTAGGAAGTAGAAGAAGGACGGGCCTGGGCCCGTCTTTTTGTTACATGTTACACGCTACATGTTATATGAGTTGCAATTGTTCATCTCCGACTGCCAAGGACTGACGCGAAGCAGCAATAGCGCGGATAATCTGCTTAGTCATTTGCCCTGCATTGGGTATTTTTCTTTGTCCTAATTTCCTTTGCACAAACGGATGAATACCCTCTGTCTGGCCAGCTTTAATGCGCGTCCATGATCTAAGCTGTGACAGCAGCACGCTCATGAACTCTTGAGGCTCAAGCTCGCGTGAGTATTCTTTCCATTGCGCACGACCATCCAAATACATGTCTGAGATCTGAAAAACATTTTCCATTTGCTTTAACAAATGCTCCTGATTAGGTAAGCTATCAATCCTCAGCATCTGCAGACTTGTATCAATTGCCCATAAATCATTATCAAACTCGCTTATCAAGTCTTGCGCGCAAGTCATGGGCAGTCCGTATTTTTGGCACATTGATTGAACCTGCTTGAGCAATAAAGTGCCTGTCAAACCTAGATATTCGTATACAAAAAGGCCTTTATCCTTAAACACTCCAAGATTTTTCTCTGCAGGTTTCTTATCTTCAAAATCCAAAACCACTGTTTGGTCAGCATCACGCTCTATGGCCTTTTCTAATTGCCGCGCTTGCGCAATAACCATCTTATCAAACAAACGCTCGCACTTGAGCATCTTCTTGCTGGCAAACAAAGAGGGGATTGAGAGCTTGCCTAAAATGTCTTTTAAAAGATTCTGGCCCTCCAACTGTTCAATAGATGAAGCCTTTGGATCATGCTTTTGCTTAAAAGCCGCGACTAATTCGCGCGATTTTTGCCTGGCTAAATAGTTATCCGGGCCACAGCAGATTATGAGCATGGTGAGATGTTAACGCGGGCACGAATAACAAGCAACCTTAAACCTCTTGAATGATATCAAAGCCGCTAAAACTCCCTGTAATCGCAAGCCCAATCAGTTTGCCGGAGTTAAGATTTTTCTCTCTGATCTGATGTGCTACTTCGTTTATCGTTGCTCCAGAGCCAACCGCATCATCGATAAGAAGTATATTTGTAAACTTGCGATCTTCTTCAACTACAATCGAATTATGCGCGTTTTGCATCCTTTCATCGAGTTTATTCAATGTTTTTTGAGGGACTATTATCGGAGTCTTGATTTTTGTGATTTTAATCAATGGCAAAGAAAGATTCAGCAATTTTTCCAGTTCTTTCATGAATTGCATTTGACGTTTGACTGTAGGCGGAACAAATCCAATCGCATCAATAGATCGATTTTTTATCAGTTCTAAAATTTTAGGCTTAATGTCATTAGCAATCAACTCTACCAGCTCTCGGCTTTGACTCTGCTTGGCATAAAGCACGAGTTCACCCAACTTCGTCTTGCCAAATCTTTCAAGACTGTAGAAATCCAAATAATATATCTCGTCTAAATAAACAACCGGGAAAGTTTTTTTCAACTTTTGCAATCCATCAATCAAGCCGTTGCGCTTAAAAGAATCGTACTTTTTGATGACAGCCTCATAATCAAGCGCCGCCTGCCCTGGGTTAAAACCGCGTGCACGGCACCATTTTTTGAAGGCTGGCACCCCGGACTGCATAACTCCATCTGGTGATATTTTAAGAAAATTTTTGCTGATAGTATTAAAGGTAGGGGAGACTATCAGGTACTCGTCCTCAGCACCGGCCTGCTCTGGGATATAATAGAAGACCTTTGGCGGTTTGCCTTGTTTGGCTATTTGATTCTGTTTAATCAGCGTAGCGAGTTGCCTGAATATTGCCGGAGCCGAAAATCCAATATTATCAATAATCTGTTTAGCTGTAACGCGCTGATTTTGGGCTATAAAATCAACAATCTTTTTCCCAGTCTGTGTTTTCATAGTTTATGATATATAGTATACTATAAACTGTTAACTATGTCAAGCCCATAAAAAAGCCCGTCATCGATTGATGGCGAGCAACGAACTTCGGCTCACGGGAGCATGCGAAGGACGAGTTCAACGAATCTTTCTGGCCCGATACAAACCAGAACTTCTTTCAGAAGTGGGGTGTCCGGATCACCTGTACGTCCCTTGTTAACCTCCCGCATCACACTTTCAGGGTTCAGACCAAGCGACACGAGTCCTTCAGTCAAAGTCTGCTTCTGCTCTGTGGAAGGTTTATCGCAACTCATGCAACTTACCTTTCGGAAATCAGCTCGGAACAGCATGGCTTCAACACTTTCACGCTTGCTCTGCTGTTTCTGGATCTCCATGCCGATCTTGACTGCCTGGGTGAACAGGCCACGAAAGGCGTCACTATTGCCCTCATTGTCCATGACCTTGATCAAGGCTTCGACGACCTTGGAATGAAGCGAGGAGTCAGTGTCGATTGCATGGATGGAGTCGTATTCCTCTTCAGGATTGCCTCCAGCATTCCTGACCCAGTTCTTGAAATCCTCAATGGATTCATGGCCCACAATCACGCTGATCTCACACTCTGCTTCGCTCTTGTTGTATCCGAGGATAATCATAGCTTCCCTCCGTTGGAACTCGTGAATTCAATGTACTGCAATTGAGCCAAGGCTAGCAGTTTTTGGCCAAAATGTCAAGCCTCTGTTACCCAGTATAGAGATTGCCGCGCTATCGCTCGCAATGACACTAAAAAACAAGTACGCACCCCCTTACCAAGGGGGCAGGGGGATCTTTTATTCCATCTCACCCCAATCTTCACCGACTTTTGTGTCAACAACAATCGGGCAACCGATCTTTTCAATGTTTTGCATTATATCTACCACAACTGGCGCGACTTTCTTGACCTGGTCCTTGGGCAACTCAAACACCAATTCATCGTGCACCTGCAACAGCATTCTCACATTTGGGAAAGCGCTGGGCAAAACTTGGTCAATCTTAATCATGGCCATTTTAATCAAGTCAGCCTCTGTGCCCTGCACTGGCATATTAATGGCCATGCGCTCAGCTTGCGCGCGCACCTGTGCTAAAGGCGAATTGATTTCTGGAAGGGGACGCCGTCTTCCAAAAAGCGTTTCAACAAATCCGCGCTTGGCAGCAATCGCCTTGCTGTACTCCATCCATTCACGCATGCCAGAGAATGCAGCAAAATAACGGTCAATAAAATCGCGCGCTTCTTCGTATGAAATGTCCGCTGATCGTGCGAGGCCTTGTGGGCCTTGGCCAAAAATCAATCCAAAATTAATGGCCTTGGCCACGCGGCGTTGTTCTTTTGTAATTTTCTTTGGATCCAAATCCCAGATGCTGGCCGCGGTCGCAGTATGAATGTCCTGGCCTTTTTCAAAGGCCTCAAGCATTTTCACGTCTTTGGATAAGGCAGCCGCAATCCTGAGTTCAATTTGAGAATAATCGCACGAAAGCAAGACCATGCCCTTGGATGCAACAAATGCGCCACGGACCTTGCGCCCAAGTTCTGTCCTGATTGGAATGTTCTGCAAATTCGGGTCTGATGACGATAAACGTCCCGTAGCCGTCACCGCTTGATTGAACGTAGTGTGGACTCTATCGTCCTTATCAGCCAAAAGCGGCAAAGCATCAATATATGTAGACAGCAGCTTGGACAGCTCGCGATATTGTTCAATCAGCTCAATGATTGGATGCAAGCCGCGCATCTTATCCAGCTCGGCTGATGCAGTGGAGATGCCAGTCTTGCCATGCTTAATGCCTTTGGTAGAAATCTTGAGCGTCTCAAACAAGACCTTGGAAAGTTGCTTGGGCGACAAAGGATTGAATGGCTCGCCAGCAATAGCCTGCATCTTATCATCCAAAATCTTCTTTTCTTTTTGGAGTTCCTTGGACAAATCCTTGAGATATGTGCGGTCAATCTTAATGCCCAGCTTTTCCATCTTAGCCAAAACAGGGAGCAAGGGCATTTCGATCTTTTCCATTATGTTCGTCAGATTCCTGGACTTGAGCTCTTCAGCCAAAGCATCTTCCAGCTTAATCAGCGTGCCAATCATCTCAGCCGGGTTATTGGCTTGCGGCACTTTATGCAAATACATGGCTGAGACAGTATTGAGGTCATGCCCGCGCTCGCCAGCTGCCAAAAGATAGGCCGCAATCTCCATATCAAAACCAATGCCATTCAATTCCATGGCTTCGCGATTTGCCCAATGCCACACGAGTTTAAGGCCATGGCCTGATTTGATGATTGTTTCGTCAGCCAAGACATTTGCAATCAATTTTTTGTTCGCTGTCAGCTGATTCTTGGTCACGCTCAAAACAGCCTCATCAGTCCCCAAGACCAAGACTGGCAAATCATCAAACAGCGACCCCTGAGTCGTCTCAGGCAAATAAACATAGACCTTCTCGTCCTTTTTTGCAGACTCCACAAACTTATTCAAATCCTTAGCTTCCAAAACCCTGATCCCTCCTTTAGTTCTTGTCTTTACATCTTTATTACTCTTGTGACTTGTGACTTGTGACTTGTCAGTTGGCGGTTGGGATATGATGCGCGACACAAGCGACTTAAATCCAAACTCGCTGAAGAGATCCAGCACCTCTTGTTGGTTGACCGGGCGCCTGATCAAGTCCTTTTCAGCAACTTTAAGCGGCGCATCAGTCACGATCTTCATGATAGGCTCAAGCTCCTTGGCCAAAGCCTCGCCGCCAATCAGCTTACTGCGCACGCCATCAGCCAGCTTGCTCTTAGGATCATGCGCGGCAATAAAAATACCCTTCAGATCATCATACTTTTGCAGCAACTCAGTCGCTGTCTTCTCGCCAATGCCTCTGATGCCCGGCACATTATCAGATGGATCGCCGCGCATGACTTTATAGTCCACGATCTGCTCTGGCTTGAGGCCTGTGATTTCCACCAAAGTCTTTGGCGTATACAAAACAGTTTCGCTCACGCCTTTTTTGAAAGACATGACGCTGATGGCAGGGGATACAAGCTGGAAAGCGTCCTTGTCACCAGTCAGAATCAAGACTTCGTGCCCGCTTTTCTCCAATCTGGTCGCCAAGGTTCCCAAAAGATCATCAGCCTCAAACCCAGGCAATTCAGCATTTGTGCCGCCCAAGACTTCAACGACTTTTTGCGCCAAAGGGATCTGATTATAAAAAGCATCAGGCTGTTCTTCGCGCTGAGCTTTATAAGCCTTAAAAGCTTCATGCCTAAACGTCGGCTCAGGCGTGTCCCAGCAAACAGCCAGCACATCCGGGTGCTCAGACTGGAGGATCTTGATCAAGACTGATGCAAAGCCATACACAGCATTAACCACCACTCCTTTAGGCGTGGTCATGGGCGGAAGCGCGTGCCAGGCCCTATGCAAGAGCGCGTTCGCATCTAAAATCAAGGCTTTTTTCATGCCCATAAATTAGCATTTTAAAAGGGAGGCGTACAGGACTAACTCATCCTGATTTGTCGTCCCAATAATCTGCCACCAACCGAGGACGACAAATCTGTCCTTCCCTTATCCCAAGGGAAGGACACGAAGTTTACTAATTAATAGAAGTCTTTCCCTTGGGATAAGGGAAAGATTTAGATAGAGTTAGTCCTGTACGCTAGCCTTACACACATCCGGCCGATACGTAATCGCTAAATCAACGCCAAGCATTGCCATCTTTTTGGCAGCACGCACTGGCGAACGGTCCTCATAGGCCGCGACCTGCACGCCCTTGGATCTTAACCAGCGGATTCTGGATTCATTCAACGAGCCGATGCGCGTGCCAATGCCCCAAGGCAAAACAGAAAAAGCATCTTGCCACAAAGTACTGTTGCGCAAAGACCAGGCGCGGACCAAAACCAGACGGCGCACATCCGGCACTTCTTGCAGACATTGGCGCAGAGCCTCAATATGAAAAGACGAGATGATTGTGCGCTCGCGCAAACCAGCACTGGTCTTGAGCTTGGCGATTATCAATTCCGTGGCCTTTAGATCCTTGATCTCAATGTCCAGCTGGACAGTTGCAGGTATGGCAGTCGTAATGTCATTCAACGTCGGGATATTGCCAGCCCCGCGCAATAAAATCGCCTGCAGTTCCTTGTGAGTCAAATCTTCCACGCGCCGCGCATCACCAGCCACGCGCACTAAAGTATCATCATGGATAATGACCAGTTCCCCATCCTTGGAACAGCGCACGTCAAACTCAATACCATCTACTCCGGCCTGCACAGCCTGCAAAAAAGACATGAGCGTATTCTCTGTAACCTTATTGCTCGGCATGCCGCGGTGGCCGAAGATCAACATATGGGCAATAGCTTACACTCGCCAAACCTAAAACTCAAGGCTCGGAAACACCAAACACCAAGAGACAAGATCCAAACAAGCCTAGTTGGTGTTTGGGCATTTGATGTTTGTTTGGTTTTTGGTTTTTGTTTCTTGGTGTTTCCACCGGGGTAGACGTTTTCCGTTGGCCTTGATAACATCACGGGCGTGGCGTGATAGCCAAATGGCTAAGGCACGGGTCTGCAAAACCTGAATTGTGGGTTCGATTCCCACTCACGCCTCCAATTTAAAAATGCCTTCTTGGGCATTTTTAAATTGCCAGCCGAAGCTGGACCAGACGAAGCCCTGTGCGAAGTCTGGTTAGCGAAGGATGGCCGATACTTGTTCTGCATGTGTTTTTTAGTGGGAATCGAACAAAAAAAATACCGGCCCTCTTTGCAGAGAGAACCGGTTTAGACGATCCCCATCACTTGCCCTTGCCTTTGCCTTTGAACAAATCTCTAAACTCGCTCATCAGTGACTCAAGAGCCTGCCTCTCCGCCTTCTGGGTTTCTGGCGTGGTCCTGAGGTATTCTTCCAGTCCCACAAGGATTTCCTTGCAAAAAGCCCGATAGTGACTATCGTGGCAGAACTGTTCCAAGGGAGAACCGTAATTGTCGCCTAAACGACAGACTACTCTGGAGGAAGAACCACAACGATAACCGGCGCTACTGCTTTTCCCAATAGCCAGTGCAAGCTGTATCAATGTCTCAAGCAACGAAAGCTTCTTCAGATGGAGCGTCTTCGAAAACGCTTCGTACTTGGCAACAAGAACCTGGACATTGGCCAACATGTCATAGACCTTCATAGCTTCAAGCGCTTTGAGATTCTCGTCAGCCTCGGCGAGCAGACGATCCGTATCATCGATCAAATCGAGTGTCTTGTTCATTTCCATCCCTCCGCGTTGGTCGGGTTATAGGTGAAGATGTGCGTGTGTTTATTACACCAAATTCGTTGGTTTGTCAATACCCGAAAACCCCGCAAGCCCCTTTCTCAAGGGGCAGCGTACCAATACGTTAAAATCTCCTTGAGAAAGGAGAAGTGAAGAGGTTTTGCCATACCAAAAACCCCCTCGCGGGGGTTTTTAATTGTCTTTTACAAGACTTCAATCCTTAGGGTGCGCTTACCAAATTGGAAAGCCTCACCTTTAGTTTGCATCCACACATCAACGCGGTTAGAGAAGCGCTTATTCATGCGATCGTGAACCTCGAAAACCTGGTCACCGAAATAGTCGGGAATACGAATTTTGGTTCCGAAGGGCAAGAAGTTTGAAGCGACAATGCCCCAACGCGTATGCGATCCATCAGCCGTAATAAAAGGCGTGTCATCGCACTCTTCGACGCTGGACGTATAGGCTGTCATTTCTACGACTTTAGTATACTTAGCTTCAGACGAACTTGTCTGAGGCTTTTCGGAAACTGACTGAGCCTTAACATTCTGCGTTTTATTTTCAATTGTAGTTTTGGTTACAGCAACAGCCTTTGTGACAGGTACTGTGAAACCTTGGTTTACGTCATCTGTGGCCTGAGTTCCCGTTGAAAATGCGGGCGACTGAGGTAATAGCTCCTGGGCGCGAGCAGACTGAACATTCAAAGATGTTATGACTAGCGCGACCAAGACCAAGGTGAGTAATTTCCTACTGGCTGACGTGATATGATATGTATGGTGTAAAAACATCATACTGATTGCTTGAGACAGAATAGACAGTTCGCAAATTAGCTAATTTCTCTCAAGTAAGCCATTAATCATTTGATTGACTGTGACTAACTCGGAAATTCCGCTAAGTTATGAATAAATTCAAGTGCGAATATATATACTGCAAACCCATCTTTTCTTATTCTCAAGACACTATTAATACCATAAAATCGGGTTTTTGTCAAGGGTAGCGCCCCAAATATCAGCTCAACCAAGCCAAATTCTACAAAATATGCCTATATATAGCCTCATGCCTAAGCCTAAAACCGAGTTGACTGGGCAAGACTCCAAAAAGATAACCAAAAAGCAGGTAAAGACCTGGGCCATGACCGCCGGGGTCATCATCTTAATGGTTGGTTTGGCTGGAATCCTGTCTTTTACCATTCTTATGGCCTGGGTGAGCCGCGATTTGCCCGATCCCAATACCTTGCTCACTCGCGACATTCCTCAGTCCACCAAAATCTTTGATCGTACTGGAAAGGTCCTGCTCTATGAGATCCATGGCGATGAAAAGAGGACGCTGGTTACGATTGACCAGATTCCAGAGAGCATGAAGCAGGCCACCATTGCGATTGAAGACAAAACCTTTTATGAGCATCATGGCATAAACTGGCTGCGCATTGTTAAGGCTGTATATGTAGATGTGATCCAACACCGCAAAGCCCAAGGCGCATCAACCTTGACCCAACAGTTGGTCAAAAATGCAATTTTGACGAATGAGAAGAGCTGGGAAAGGAAACTCAAAGAATTTTTATTGGCTTTGCAAATGGAGCGGCATTACTCCAAGGACCAAATCTTGCAGATGTATTTGAATGAGGTTCCTTATGGATCAACCATCTATGGTATTGAATCAGCTTCTCAATCTTATTTTGGAAAAGGTGTAAAAGACCTTACGCTGGATGAATCTGCTTTGCTTGCGTCCATTCCGCAGTCGCCGGATTATTATTCGCCATATGGAACTGGCATACATGGCGACAATCGCACTGACTTGGTTGCGCGCCAGCACTTGGTTTTGGATTCCATGGCTCAGCAAAAATATATCACCCAGCAACAAGCTGACGAGGCCAAGCAAATCGATACGCTTAAAAAACTTTTGCCCCGTACTATCGGCAACATAAAAGCTCCGCATTTCGTGATGTACGTAAAATCCCAGCTTGAAGAAACTTATGGGCAAAAGAAAGTGGAACAGGGCGGTTTGATAGTCACCACGACCTTGGATTGGAACAAAGAACAGGCTGCAGAAGAAGAAGTAGTAAAGGGCGTTGATAAAAATGGACCAAAGTTCGGGTTTGCCAACGCATCTCTTGTTTCTTTGGATCCCAAGACCGGACAAATCCTGGCCATGGTTGGTTCAAAAGACTTTTTTGACGAAGCGATAGACGGCCAAGTCAACGTAGCCCTGCGTCCGCGCCAACCCGGCTCGTCATTTAAGCCCATTGTATATGCAGCCGGCTTTATCAAAGGCTATACGCCAGAGACAATTTTGTGGGATGTGCTCACGACCTTTAAGACTGACATCGGAAACTATATTCCAAAAAATTACAGCCCCAAATACAATGGCCCGGTTACAGTGCGCAAAGCTTTGCAAGGCTCACTCAACATCCCGGCCGTGGAAATGCTATATCTGGTCGGCATAGACCGCGTACTTGATTTTGCCGAACAACTTGGTTACACAACCTTGGCCGATAGGAGTCGCTTTGGCCTCTCCCTGGTGCTAGGCGGCGGCGAAGTCAAGCTCATTGAGCATACAAACGCTTTTTCGGCTTTTGCCAATAATGGAATGCAATATCCAGTCTCATCCATCTTAAAAGTGACTGAGCCGGATGGAACGGCTTTGGAAGAATGGAAACAGCCGGATGGTTCCCAGGTCATGCCCAAGGAGACGGCTGAGCAAATATCCAATGTCTTGTCTGACAATGCTTCGCGCGCCTACATTTTCGGCGCCAAAAACTATTTGACCCTGTCTGATCGCGCAGTCGCGACCAAGACCGGTACCACGAACAATTATAAGGATGCTTGGACCATGGGTTACACCCCAAATTTGGTCACTGGCGTATGGACAGGCAATAGCAAGGGCAAGGAAATGAAATTCGGTGCAGATGGTTCAGTGATTGCCGCGCCGATTTGGCAGGCGTACATGAAACGCGCTTTGGCTGACATGCCAAAAGAGAGTTTTATTGCTCCTCCGCCTTTGGACTATAGCTTAAAGTCAGTCTTGATTGGCAAGTCACTCTCGCATCCGGTCAAAGTGGATAAAATCTCTGGCTTGTTGGCTACAGAATATACCCCGCCGGAAAATGTAATAGAAAAACAAGTCTTTGAAGGCCACAATATTCTGTACTACGTGAACAAAGATGATCCGCGCGGCCCATATCCGGCCAATCCGCAGAACGATCCTCAGTATAATAATTGGGAGAATGCTGTTCAGGAGTGGATCCAAAAAAACCAATGGCATACGACTGATACTATTCCGACCTTGCCAGACACGGTTCACACAAAAGAGAATCAACCTGTCGTGACCTTGTATTCACCACAGCAGAATCAGACCATCACTCAGCGCGACCTGACCATTAATGCGAATGTACAAGCACCAAGGAGCATTGCACGCATTGAAATTGATATGGATGGTGTGGCCATTGGCTATACCAGCGGCAATACTGCTCCAATCAATGTCAAAATCCCGAATGTAATGGCCAATGGTTATCACGACATTGTGGTCACAGCCATTGATGATGTTGGAAACAGGGGATCATCCAAGGCCACCATCAACTTGATGGCTGACCAGAACATCTTGTCCCTGGAAGTAAAGTCACCCGCCTCCAACACGACACTGTTCAAATCACAATTCCCACAAAGTATTGTCATTCAAACCAATGATGTGCAAGGTGTGAGCGACATCCAGGTCGTTTACGAACAAAACGGTGTCACACAAACCATTGGTACAATCCAAAACCCCTCATCCTTCATCAGCAAGGTTGTTTGGACCAATGCGCCAAACACAGGCTCTGCAAACATCTACGCCATAGCACATAAAAATGACAATTCGTCAGTGCAGAGTGGAACCGTGCAGGTGAATATAAATGATTAACCCACCCGTATCGCATGTGCCGGTACTGCGGAGGGACCACCCTGGCTCGTCATTCAACTCGCCACCCCTCCTACGATAGGAGGGGACTGAGTTATTTTGTAACTAAGCCACGTCCCCGCCTAGCGTAGGCGGGGGTAGGGGGCGGTCTCGGCTATAAAAAAGCCGTCCTGGATCGGAACGGTATAGACGACACTAACCCCGTATCGGCGGCTCGCGATAGTTGGTTGGGGTGTTCTGCGTGTAGAAGATGGTGAGCACATGTTGATCTACGCTACTGTCGTAGCTCTGTGCAACGTGATACATAGTGACTCCATCTTGTAGAAGGAATTTGTCTATTTCCTCACCTCCTCTAATCGTCACCCCTTCCTCAACCCTAGCCGTATGGAGCAAAAAAGTTTTTCTTAGCATCGCTTCCTCCTTGCGTGCAGTTAAGCAGAAAATGGGTGGGGTGTCAATACTCATATACTAAAACCCCTTTTGGGTAAACTTAACCCACTCTGTCGCTTAACAGCGACCTCTCTCCCTTAACTCAAGGGAGAGATTGTATCTTACAAATCCTCCCCTTGGCATAAGGGGAGGAAAAAGGTGGGGTTAAGTGTAAATCAACTATTGCCTGATAGGCATTACCAAGTACCTATATTCCATCTCACCCTCAGCTGGCAACAGCATCACAGGCGACATTGAGCCGATCAAAGACAACTTGATCTTATCGCCATCAAAAGCATTCAAACCATCTGCCAAATATTTGAAGTTCAAAGCCACCTCATTAGCGTCGCCGCTGATTTCACCCTTGATCATGCTCTTGGTTTTGCCTGTGCCCTCATCTGAAGACTCAACCATGCAAGAGCTGGCTGTTGCATCAAGCTTAAAATGCACATCATTGATCTCTTTCTTGGAAAAAATACTGGCTGCCTTGACCGCCTTCATGAGCTCAGACCTGGATAACACCCCATTGGTCTTAAAAGCTGTTGGGATAATGTTCTGATAGTCTGGAAAAGCAGCTTCAATCAAGCGCGTGGTCAGCTCAACCGTGCCATAACCCACAACCAATTGATTCTCAGTCATGCTCCAGCTCAATTCCTCGGGCGGAGCAATATCATTCTTATACGAAGTTATGATGCGCTGGATCTCGCTCATGGCCCTAGCTGGCACAATAATACTCATGGAGCGGCTTGAATCACTGCAAGACACCATCTGCTCAGCCAGCCTGTACGAGTCCGTGGCCACAAAAGCCACTTTACCTGCATGGCTGGGCGGATTAAAGAAGCAAGCTACTCCAGAAAGCTCTGGCCTGGACTCTGACATGGAAACTGCAAACACAACGCGCCCAATGGCCACCCTGAGGTCTGAGGCCTTCATCTGAAGCGTATGGTTCTTGGTTAGTTTGGGCAAAAGCGGAAACTCGCTGGCTGGCATGCCGCGCAAAACAGTTTCTTGGTCATTTGACCTCACTTCCAAGCCATCGTCCTTAAGTTCAAACTCAACTTTGCCGGCTGGGAGCAGTCCTACGAAGTCCATAAAGATTTTGGCTGGCACACTATACTCACCCTCAACATCAACCTTGCCCCTGATCATGCAACAAATGGAAATCTCAAGATTTGTGGTATTGAGTTGTATCCCGCCCTTTTCGGCTTTTATCAAAACATTTCCCAAAACCGGCAGGTTGATGTTTTTTCCGGTTATGTGTCCCACCAGAGACAGGCCCTGGGTCAGGTTTTCTTGAGTACATGAGAATTTCATATTCTAGATTTTATCCTATATCTTATTCTTTGTTAGTATTCTTAAAAAATATATATGGGTAGTAGCAGTAATAAGCTTGTGGATTTGTGGTATAAGTCGGTTTGAAGGCTAGGTATAAGAAAGATTTTTATAACAGGGACTGTGTGCGGCTGTGGGGACTGGGTGGGACTGAAACCCTCGTGACTCGTGACTCGTGAATTGTGACCCAGGTTGTGCCCAGGTTATGACCCACTTGGTCCCGAGGAAGTCCCCAGGTAGATTTTTTCCCTTAAAAGCGAGAGATCGCGTTTGAGTTGGTCATCGTTTTTGACTAAGCCTTCAATCTTGTTGCAGGCGTGCATAGCCGTGGTGTGGTCCCGGTTGCCAATCTGTTTGCCGATTGATGGGAACGAGCACTTAGCC
>JBAYJJ010000024.1:0-19675 GCA_041665165.1 Patescibacteria group bacterium
CGACGGCGTCTGGATCAAACGTCTTGCCGTAGCCAAGATCTGCTCATGCGCTTGCGCCAAAGCCAACTCAGGCGTCGAGGCGACCACGGCAATCAGCATCACCAGCGGACGCTCTGCTTCTTGTACCAAGTCCGCAAGCTTGAAAGCAAGGCGGTTATTGACCGGCAATTGCAGGCCGCTATCCGTAACTTCGCACTCGTGGCCGACATCGGTTTGACGGATTAGGACGGCAACGGTTCGCCCAAAGTAGATAGGTTTTTTGCCCGGAACCAGCAAGAGGTTGGTTTTCCATCCATCTGGCTGCATGCAAGTCTGAATGATTTGTTTGAAAAGATCGCTATCCATGGCATCCTCCTCATGCAAAAGACTCTTGAGAGCTAACCCTATTTTTCAGTTCCTGTCAAGACCGTGAGGCAATAAAAAAAGACCTTCTTAGGGGTCTTGAGTAGGTGGCTCGTTGTCAGCCGAAGACATGTAGCTGATGCGTCGCTTGGTAGAGAGCCGGATATTCCCAGGCTGAAACTTGATCTGCCAAGCCAGGCAGACCACTCCCACGGCTCGTTCCAAATCCCTGAGCTTTTCAGCTGAGGCTTGGGTTGCAATCTCCCTGTACAAAGGCATGTGAAGGAACCTGAAGCGCAACCTCTGTTCAGCCACGACTTTCGAGGCTTCGAGGGCAGCAGCCTTCTTCTCACCGTCAGCCAGCATGCCCCTCAGATTCTTCATCTCGTCGGAAGAGAGAGGCGTCTCATTCAAGCCGACTCTGGCAATGGCCTGCCAGATGCAGTACCCCAATCCATGGTCCATGGCATGGTCAGGCGAGAGCTCATGCGCTGCTTCAATGAACAGCCTGGCATCGGCTTCTGAAAGAGGCGTGGAAACTGAAGTCGCCTCAAGGAGCAACTGCTCGTGCGTCTTGGGCGGTATTGAGAATATTACTGGCTTGTCGAGCATGCTTCTCCCTCCAGACTCGCTTCCCCCGCAATATTCGCTCTAGCTTCCTGCGCGCTCAGAACCCAGGCCAAGGCCAAAATGCCAAACGCTCTGGTGAGGCTCAGCTGCACATGTGTTGCACTGTGCCGTTTAGCGACCGAGTTTCCCATCAGGTCCAGGCCTGTATTGGTTTTCAGAATACTGAGCAGATTGCCATAGGCTTGGATGCCTTTGTCAGCATCTGTTTCGATTGTGCTGATCGCAGTTTCGAAGCGGCTTGCGTCGAACTCAATATTCACGCGTTCGAAAACTGGGCTCAACAAGCATGCGTTGGCGAACACGGCCGATTCTTCCCTCCAGCTACACTGAAACGGTATGTGGCGAATGCAGAAAGTGAGGAGAGATCTTCTTCCTCGAGCGTGCTTCTCCAGCTGCTTGATAGTCAAAGGTGCGCTTTTCCTATTTTTCAACTCAAACTCCTTCCGGTTGTGCGCGCAATTAAACCACGTCTTGTTCGACATGTCAATCAGCAACCAAAGAGTGTCCTAAAATTTTTGCTTATTTGCCTTTATTCACCTGCTGAGCCAGCCAAGACAACCTGGATGAACCTGAATGCGCTGTATTCTTGATATCAGCCTGAGCTTGCTGGCCCAGAGCCCGCAGATGCTGGACCTTGGCCGTGCGCGCCTGCACATCCTGAGCAATAGCCTGCAAATTCTGCACGCGCTGATTGCTGATCGGCTGGGGAACCGGGGTACTGGGTTTTAAAAATGGATTCAGACCCATAACTTGCTTATTATAAAACATCAAGATACAAGATACAAACACCAAACAAACATCAAACACTCAAACACCTAAAAAACCGATTGGTGTTTTGAAGTTTTGGAGCTTGGTGTTTGTTTGGATCTTGATTTTTGGTTTTTGGTGTTTTCATGTTAGGCTTGGTGGAGTATGGAAGAGCTAAACCTTGTAGCCCCTGAGGTCCAAGAAGGCGAAGAGCGGGTGGAGCTGTCTTTGCGGCCTAAAACCCTGGCTGAATTCATTGGCCAGCCCGCAGTCAAAGAAAATCTTTCTATTTTTTTAGAAGCAGCTAAGCAAAGGAACGAGCCTTGCGAGCATGTTTTGCTTTACGGCCCACCGGGCTTGGGCAAGACTACTTTAGCCCATGTGATCGGGCATGAGATGGCTGCTAATGTAAAAATCACCAGCGGCCCGGCTTTGGAAAAGGTCGGCGATTTGGCAGCCATCCTGACGAATTTGGATGATGGCGACATTTTGTTTATTGACGAGATTCACCGCATGAATCGGAGCATTGAAGAAGTGCTTTACCCTGCCATGGAAGACTTTGCTTTGGATATCGTAATCGGCAAAGGCCCGTCAGCCCGCACCTTGCGTTTGGACTTGAAACGCTTTGCTCTGATCGGCGCCACCACTCGCCTCTCGCTCATGAGCGCGCCTTTGCGCGACCGCTTTGGCGCAGTCCATCATTTAGACTTCTATGGGCTGGATGAAATGACAGCCATCATGCTACGCAGTGCAGCTTTGCTGGATATTGATCTGGACCAAGACACAGCTGCCTTGATCGCAACGCGCGCCAGGCGCACTCCGCGCATTGCCAATCGTCTTCTGCGCCGCGTCCGCGACTATGCCCAGGTGCGCGCTGACGGAAAAATCAATGAGCAAGTGGTCAAAGCTGCTTTGGAGTCTTTGGACATTGATGTCCGCGGCCTGGATGAGAATGACCGCCGCGCCTTGCGAACCATGATTGAAAAATATAATGGCGGGCCTGTGGGATTGGCCACAATTGCAGCTTCAATCTCAGAAGAAATATCAACCGTAGAAGAAGTCATTGAGCCGTTTCTGTTGCGCGAAGGCCTAATCTGCCGAACTCCGCGAGGCAGGACAGCAACCAAAGACGCTTACGAGCATTTGGGATATCCCGTGCCGCTAAATTTACAGCAACAAGAGCTTTCAACCTAAGATAAAAAGATAAGAAGATGAAAAGATTAAATTATGAATCAAAGGTTAAAGGGTAATGTTTTAGCAGAAAAAAGTTATACTTTTGCACTAAATATCATCAAGGTTTATCAGGCTCTAATAAAAGCGGGCGTAGAGCCGACACTTGTCATACAACTTCTCAAAAGTGGGACGTCTATCGGTGCGAATGTACGCGAAGCTATCGGCGCCCAATCTCGCGCTGAATTCATCGCTAAACTTTCAATAGCCTACAAAGAATCACTCGAAACCGATTACTGGCTTAGTTTGTTTAAAGACACGGGCATATTGCACGAAGAAACCGCCAATTCCTTAATACAAGCCAATGTACAAATCGCAAGCATTATTTCAAAAAGCTCCATGACCGCCAAACAGAACCGTTAGATGGGCTTTTCATCTTCTCATCTTTTGCTCTTTTCATCTTTACCTGTGTTATAATCTTAGTATGATTCCTGTCTACTACTTTGTAATCGCCTGGCTGATTTTCCTGGGCGTTTTCGTGCTGATTGCTTTGGTGAGCGTCATGCAGATGTTGCGCTTTGGCCTGGCGCATTGGCTTACCTACTTCACCACAGTCGCTTTTGTGGGGCTCTCAGCCATCATCATCGTGTTTTCCTTATATTGGATCGGGCACGCAAACCTTTTAACCGAGTTGAACTTGAACAGCATCTTCGGTAATCCAACCATGACCAGCTAATATGCTCCGCTTGACCAACCTGCCAGGCCAATTGCCTGATGAAAAAATAATCGGCATGTATCGCCGACACCCCATCACCATCCTGGGCCTGCTCTTGGCCGCACTCGTGCTCATACTTTTGCCGTTTGGAGTTTACGCTTACATCAAAATCATCGAATCCCCTGTCCTGGCCACGCCAGATTCGGGTTTGCTCGTGATTTTAGGCGGAGGAATCTTCCTCTTGTTCGCCTTGATGTTCGTCTATCAATCTTTTTTGGACTACTGGCTGGATACTTGGATCGTCACCAACTTCAGGATCATTAACATTGAACAGCACGGCTTGTTTTCGCGCACTGTCTCAGAGCTTCGTTTGTATCGCGTGCAAGATGTGACAGCTGATGTGACAGGCTTTATGCATTCCATGCTGGACTTCGGCCAAGTCTATATCCAAACCGCAGGCGAGCAAGAAAGATTTGTTTTTGAAGATGTACCGCACCCGAATAAAATCTCAAAAGATGTGATGAACCTGGCAGAACAAGACAGGAAAGCACATCTGGACGAGGCTATGGAAGCCATGGAAGAGACACACGAAAATCTACATCCCGATATTAAAGAGAGGGCGCAGAGACGATTGGAACCGTGACTGACAACGAAAAACTGACAACTGACAAGAGTTACCTAGTTACTCTTGTCAGTTTTAAGTTGTAAGTTTATTTGTACCAAGGTTTCAATTCAATCCCAGTATAGAAGTATTTGAGTATTTGATCGTAAGTCTTGTTTTCGTGCGCAGCCATTTGCAAGGCGCCAGAGGCTGACAGGCCTACGCCATGGCCCCACAAGGTCTTGCCAGCGTCTTGAGGCACGGATACGCCCTTGCACCAAGCAACTTCCCCTCCCCATACTTCGCTCCAATCCCTGGTACGGCCGTCTGAGCGTGAGAAATACGGCGTGATGGCGATTTTATTGGCATACGTAACGACTATGCCGCGCGTCTGCTCCACGGCTGACACAATGCTCGGGCTGCGCGCTTCCTGCCCGTACCCGCGATAAACCTGATCGTATTTGGCGTCAACAATATAATACTCGCTGGCATGTTTGGTTGCGCGTTCAACGTGATACATGGCATAAGTGCGCGCTGCGACCAACAAAGTCTTTTGGAATTCCATGGGGCTTACGTCCGAAGTCTCAGCAATGCCTTTCAAATAATATTCAATCGGGAGTTCGTTGATGACCCAAACCTTGTCCGAGCTTGGTGTGTAGCGTAATTCCAATTTAGCTCGGAATTTATTGTCATTCGCACCTGGCAGCCAGCTGACTGGGCGCGAAATGTCCGTGACTTCCAATGGCGCCAACCCGTCTGCGGCTACCGCGACATAATAGTTCGTGGATTGCGTATTGCAATTCGGGCCTGAAACCTTATAGACCTTGTTTGCGCGATCAAATTTAACTGTGGTGATGTCAGCCTGGTTAAAGGTACAGACAGCCGCGCCATTTTGCTGCAAAGAATAACCTCCCTGCACTCCCCTGACCATAAGCGTGTCATCAACTGTCGCATAAATACCCACGCGAATGATTGGTTCATTAGGCAGGTTGGACGTATCAGTCGGCGGGATATATCCAGCTGGAGGCGTTACAGGCTCGGGTTCAATGTAGCCGTCTGCCGTGACAGTGATTGGGATCTCGATTGTGCCGCCATCCACTTCTTTGCCATCTGCTTCAAGCGCAAACGTGACAGTATAAGAGCCTTTCTTGGCTGGGGCTTTGACTTTAAAGCCTATCAGATCCAAGCGCCCAGGCTCAGTCACGGTTGAACCAAGCGTGGCTTGGTCTGAAGCTGGCCAAGAATCATGCTTAACGCCAGACAAGCTTGTGCCCAAATTCGGAGCGATCTCCTTTAAGCGGATTGCATATTTGCTCCAGATAGCAGTTCCGATATTTTTTATGCCATACTGCAAATCCAAAGTCGCGTTGCCTGACACAGTAAATGGCCCGCGCGGCTTAAGCAAAAGCAGGGCCGCATATATTAATGAGGTTTGGCCATTACTATTAGGATTTACAACATAATTATCCGGTGTGCGCACCTTGATGGGCAGAGTATAAGACCCTCCAGTGATGCTGATGCTTCCAGTCTTAAGCTCAAACGTCTCATTATAACTGCCAGGCACTTGAGGACCCCTTAGTTCATATGCAAGCTCAATGGTCTGACCCGGCAAAACTTTTTGCGTATAGGCCGCAACCTGGTTGGTCGAAATCCATGACATGTCTTTAAATGTTCCGCTTGGCGAATACAGAATAAGCGGGGCTGAACTTGAATTGAGCCAGGCAGCCGTGCCAGTATTTTTGACTTTTAGTTTTAAGGCAAGATGCGCATCTGGATCGGTTTGCCATTCTAATCCGCCTTTATCCAATATCTCAGCCTTGTATCCTTGATCTGTGGTCACTACAGGCGCCGGCGTCGGAGCTGTGACCTTAAATGTGATTTGGACTACGGTTTTTTGCTGCCACACTTTGCCGTTGCCCAACAAAAACATTTCTACATATGTTCCAGGCGTTGAAGGCGCTTTGACTTTAAAGGTCGCGGTAGCCGTCGCTCCTGGTTTGACTGATGCCTGTGCAATCGTGGCCGGCAAATCGTTCTTCAGCCAAGTTGAATACTTTAAAACGCTGGATGATCCATACAGATACAAGGATATTTTAGTCGCTCCCCCATACCATGTGCTGGCTGTCTGATTTTTTATTGAAACTGAAATGGTCTTTACTTCTCCTGGAGCCAGATTGACTTGCGACTTTTGTACAATCGTTACTGCAGAAGCGCCTTTAGCCAAAACAAAAAAACAAACGACAATGAATCCGACTGTACGGACAAAAAATCGTCTGGCTTCTTGGCCTTTAGTGAGGCTTAAAATCATAGGATATTTATTTTTGTTTAGGACCGCCTCTTGCCCTATCAGTATACCCTGAAATCAGCCTTTTTTATACTTCTTGTCCTGTTCAAGCCTTTTCTTATATTTGAGCGCATTCTCTGACTGTACTTTTTGGGCTAACTTGAGCCGTATGACCTCGTCTTTGTCTTGCTTAAGCCCTTGGGCGCGCAACATGGCCTGCTGCTGCCTGTAAGCCTCAGATGCTTTTTGCGCTGTTTGCTGTGATGCGTCTTTTGCCATAACTCCAGACGATTATGCCATAATCGTCTGGAAACACCAAGATACAAGATACAAACACCAACAACCCTGCGTCATTGCGAACGAGCAGTGAAGCAATCTCATACCAAAACACTGAAGCACTTCAGTTAATTAGTAAGAGATTGCCACGCCGTTGGCTCGCAATGACAAATGGAGTAGTTGAGATGACAAAAAACGAAAGGCGTGCGACAATTCAACGCATGAGTACTGCTCGATTGATTGCATGGAACACTGGCATCCAAGCCGTTGGAAAAATCATCTCAACCTTGTTTGGCGTGGCCATCATCTCGTTCATGACGAGATACCTTGGCACTGAAGGGTTTGGATTTTACTCAACAGCTAATGCTTTTTTCCAGATTTTCGTGATTACTTTGGATCTTGGCATCAATGTGATGATCGTGCAGATCTTGGGCGAGCACAAAGGCGACGAAAAATACGAAAACCGCGCAGTAAGCGCAACCATGACCTTGCGCATCCTGCTGTCTTTGATTTTTTTAACGGCCGCGCCTTTGGCCGGGCTCCTCTTCCCCTATGATCCTGTAGTCAAAATCGCCATCTTTGCCATTTGGGGTTCATTCTTTACTGCATCATTGAACCAGATCGTGATCGGCGTCCAGCAAAGGCACTTGAAGATGCACATGGTGGCCATCAGCGAAGTCGCAGGCCGTGCATTTTTATTTTTAGGCATGCTCTTGGCCATGTATCTGGGCTGGGGCTTGATCCCGATCGTGATCATGGTCTCCATCGGCAGTGCCTTGAACCTGCTCATCAACTGGCTGGCAGCCCGGCACTATGCATCCTTCAAATGGAACTGGGATCCGGAGTTCTGGAAAATGCTTATTGGCCGCTCCTGGCCCATTGGCGTGTCCATCATCTTCAACCTCGCATATTTCAAGGCAGACACTTTCATCCTCTCGCTCGTGCGGCCTGCGGCTGAGGTCGGAATCTATAGCGCGGCCTATCGCGTGCTGGAAATATTGGTCACCTTCCCGTTCATGCTGGCTGGGGTGATGCTGCCCCTCATGTCCCACGCCTGGGTAAACAAAGATCATGAAAAATTCACGCGTCTTATCCGCCAGTCTTTCAGTGCCATGATGGTTTTGGCTATTCCTTTGGCCGCAGGCACGATCGTAATGGGCGTGCCGCTCATGACCTTCATCTCTGGCCCTGCATATTTGGAGTCAGGCCAAGTCCTGAAAGTCCTAGCCTTAGCTACGGCCGTGATTTACATCGGCACTATCTCATCGCATGTGGTTGTGGCCATTAATGCACAGAAAAAAATGCTGCCAGTCTATATTATCGTCGCGATTTTGACTGTGCTCGGCTATGTACTGCTCATTCCCATCTACGGCATGTGGGCCGCGGCCTGGCTTACGGTCGCCTCTGAAATCGCAGTGGCCGGTGCATCAACTTACTTTTGTCTTAAAGCCGCACCAAATGGTTTTTCAGTACCAGTTGCACTCAAACTTCTGTTCGCCGCAGGCATGATGGCACTCGCCATCCTCCCCCTTAAAAACTTTTGGCTGCCCATTCCGATTTTCACGGGCATCGCAATCTATTCCATCCTCGTACTGTTAACCGGCGCGATTTCTAAAGACACGCTCAAAGAACTTTTTGCCATCAAACGCGGAGGGGACGTGGCGATTGAGGATATTTAAAAAGACAGCTTTTCAGCTGTCCGAGTCCGCGCGTTCTTCGCGCTTCTTGAAGTAGAGCGGCTGGTAGTAGAACGAGGAGACTAGATTCTGGAACCAGTCGACTACAGCCGCAGAAATGCTCCTGCCCTGGCCATAGATTTTCTGATGACACACCTCTCTTGGTGGAAGTACATCAATCCGGTGTCCTCCATGGCCATCGCCCTCAATCTCCAACTCCACGCTCACGCAGTGCTGGAGATTGTATTTGGCCGCAATCTCCGCAACATCGATGGGCTGTGTTGTTTCAGGCTCGTATGAAATGAGCAAAACTGCATGCGCTTTCAGAGTAGACATTGACCCACCTCCTTTGTGCGTGAGGTTAGTTTGAAACAAGGGATTTGTCAATCCAGGCAATGAGCACTAAAATGCTACTACATGAACTACCTACTCTTTGCCCTGCCCTTGATACTGCCCACATATTTGATCCGCTTTCAGATTGGCCCGTTTCCCACCACTTTGCTGGAGATTCTAATCTGGATTTTTTTGTTGGCTTGGATCGCGGCTCAGCGCACTCAAGGCCTTAAAAATGCTTGGAAGCAAATCAAGCCGTGGCGCTATGCCATCTTTGCCTGGCTAATCGTCACTGCGCTTGCAGTCATTATTTCGCCGGACAAAATCGGCGCGCTCGGCCATTGGCGAGCATATATGTTGGAGCCAGTGCTGGTGTTTTTTGTACTTGCGGACTTGATGCGAGAAACGAAAAGCGAATGGCGAAAAGCGAATGGCGAATATCTGCTCTACGGTATTGCCACAATCACAATCCTGCTCGGCGCATTCGCCATTTTCCAGTATGCAACAGGCATTGCCATCCCCCATCCTTGGGACGCGATCATTGGCCGGCGCGCAACTGGATTTTTTGATTTTCCGAACGCGCTCTCGCTTTTCTTGGTGCCGTTCGGGACGCTGTGTTTCGGGCTTCTTTTAAATTGTCATCTTGAGCGAAGTTCCGTCGCGGGACGCAGTCGAAAGATCTGGTTCGTTCAGAAAAAGCCAGATCCTTCGACTCCGTATAACTCCGCTCAGGATGACAAAGGGGGGTCAAGCAGGACTCGAGGCGATATGTACTTGTGGTTATTCTTAGCCGCGACTGTTTTTGCTGTGGTTGGTGTCGTGCTCGCCAAATCCATGGGCGGAGTCTTAGCTTTAGGCATTGGGATGATGACCGTTCTGTTGATGAATGTCAAAACCAGAAAAATCGGAATCATTCTGACTTTAATCGGCGCTTTAGGCGCAGGAATCTTTGCTCTTAGCGTCCTGCACACTGAATTGAATCCAGTAAACATCGGCGACTCGCTTATCAACTCCAAAAAATGGTCTAGCATGGTGCGCGTAATCATTTGGAGTGAGTCCTTAAACCTTGCGATCAACAACCCCATACTTGGCACAGGCTTGCGCAGCTACCCCATTGCCATACTCCCCTTTCACAAAGCGACGTGGATGGAAGTTTTCCAACAGCCGCACAATCTAGAGCTTATGCTTTGGATTGAAACTGGCTTGCCAGGCCTCATTGTCTTTGCTTGGCTGTGCGTGATCTGGATTCGCATGGCCAAAAAGAAACAAAATTCCTGGATTTGGATTGCGCCATTGATCGCTTTGCTTGTCCACGGGTTTGTTGATGTGCCGTATTTCAAAAACGACTTGGCCATGCAATTTTGGATCTTGGCGGCCTTAGCATCATTCCCCACTTTGTCATTTCGAGGGAAATCGGAGTGACAAGAAATCTTATGCAAAAACCTCTGTCGAGAACCCTATTCGCAATATCCGCACTGTCGATCGTGACCTCGCTTTTCGGTGCTGGCTGCCTTGCTCTGCCCCAACGACAAGGCAATCAAAATGCGACCACGACACAAGCCTTGCCCAAGGGGGCTGTCATCATTTATGTAGAAGACGGCTGTTCGCATTGTGCAATCGTAGAGAGCAAAATCAAGAACGGGCTGGTTGATAAAAAAATCTCAATCACTTTCAAAGAGGTTTCAAATAATTTGGACAATGCACGGGAAATGATTTCCAAAGCGCAAACCTGCAACATACTTGAGACTAACTTGGGCGTGCCTTTTCTGTGGGATGGGCAAACCTGCTATGTGGGCCAGGACAAAATATTGGATTACATTGATCTGAGGATGAAGGAATTTAATAAGTAAAAAACCGCCTGAGCGGTTTTTTACGTGGTGGGCGACAGAGGAGTCGAACCTCTGACCTTCACAATGTCAATGTGACGCTCTAACCAACTGAGCTAGCCGCCCTTATTCAATCTACAATTACCATTCTTCAATAATCAATATCCTTCCAATGCGCGATGAGTATATGCAAAACTCGGTTTTTTGTAAAGCGACTCAGCTAAACCCTTAACGCCTAACCCTAAATACTAAAAATACATCTACTTACTACTTACTACTTCCTTTAATTTTGGCGACCAGCTCTGAGCTAGACCTGACTTTTCCTCCGCCGACATTGAACACGACTTCACAACTCACTTTTTGGCAAACATCCCATTCAGGTATGTCTTTTGGCTCTGCCCTATCTCCGCCTTTGGCAAAATAATTCGGCTTTATGAGGTCAATGGCGCCACTCACGAATTGCGAGCCATCATCCCAATCCACCACATAATCCACGCCTTTGATACCATCGATAATCTCCATCCTATCTTGCACGGGCATGAAATTGTATTGCTTCTTGCGCATCAAGAACCCATCGCCGTTCACGATCACGATCAAGGTCTTGCCCAGTTTTTTAGCCTCTATGATGCAGCGCAGATGGCCCACGTGCAATGGGTCAAAGCCTCCGCTGGTCGCGACGATCGGCCGCGGCAAATCAGGCAACATCTCCAACAGTTTTTCCAGGCTTAAAACCATATTGGCACATCTTATAACGCATGATACAAAACGTCGAATTCCAGGTTGACGCAAACCAGGTAAACGTATAGTATTTGAGCGTTTTGGGGGCTGGTGTATGCTTGATGTTTGTATCTTGGTGTTTGATGTTTCATGGAGAGGTGTCAGAGTGGTCGAATGAGCCAGACTCGAAATCTGGTGTAGCCGCAAGGTTACCGTGGGTTCGAATCCCACCCTCTCCGCCACACTTCGCTAAAGCTTCGTGTGGCCTTTGGCCAGCAGGAAGGTTGAGCGAAGTGTGGTACCCCGTAGCTTTCAGCGGAGGTTGCCAAGATTACAAACTTTAAAACGACATAAAATGAAAGCTCTCAGACATAAATATGGAAGATTTACTAAAACAACATTTTGATCAGGTGGACCTGGACATTCGGAAGAAAGCTCCCGGTTATTCTCGTTTCATGGATCAAAAGGTTACTCCTGACGTTCTATCGTTTATCGCAGATTGTGTCGTCAACTTCTTGGGTGGGAAAGAACCGCATACAACTTTCGTCATCACCGATATCTGGGAATTTCCATACTTTATAAAAAATACAGTTGCCATCTTTGGGAAACCGTCTCCAGAAAATGAAACTACTGGGTCTGAATACGATAAATTTATAGCTCAACCATTAAAAACACTTGCTTTCGCCAAAATTCTGGAAGAAAAGAAAATTGGTATAAAAAATACATATACGGTTCTAAAACCAGACATCCTTGAATACATATCTCGTAATGAAAGGAATGCTTTGCATTTTCTCGTTGTCTATATTGAAAAGGTTTTGTCGGACAGTGGTTTTATAGATGAGCTAGAATCATACATGGCAAAAGCTGCCGCGAATACTTTGAGCAACGAAGATTTTGAGACACTAAAAAATGACTTCCAAATATTCATGCGAGGGTTTACAGAAATTAACGGTGACACTGAAATAAACCGAATATTTCCAAAAGTCTTAAATCCTTATGCCGCCGCTTATAAAATCCCTGGAACAGAGAAAGGGCATATGACTCCTGGAAGATTTATTTACTCCGATCTTATGTATAACCGCAAAAACTTCAGGGACATAGGAAAAGACAAAACAGTGAGCAGACAAGAGATGCTTAGAGAAATCACTGAGTTGCCCGAGGTTGTCATATATCGAGTCCAAAAAGCAAAAAACATCATTAAGCGACATCACGCAAATAGCGAGGTTAGAGACAGCCTAGCTATAGGAGAGGCAACTCAGGTTCACCATATTTTTCCAGAACATGGGTTCCCAGAAATTTCTGATTATCTTGAAAATCTCATTCTACTCACACCTCAACAACATAATACGAGAGCACACCCTGATAATAAAACTCAAACAATAGGCTCAGAATACCAAAAAGACTGTCTGCTATCAAAAATAGATTCAATCATTGCCTCAATAAGAAAAGGTGATAATTTGTACGCAAAAGAGCGCTTCATCCACGTAATCAACACCGGTTACAACTTCAACCTTTCAACCAACACCAGTTTTGAAGAGTTAAAAGAAATCATACGAAAGAGACAAACACCTAGCGGCTAACTCCAAAAAAGAATACTGAATTCTTGTCGATATTCAATGATCTTGTGCCGTGATTTCTTGCCACTCGATAAAACTGCGTGAATTCTTCTGTGCCAAAGTAATCAAGATCTTTTTCTGTTATCCTATCCCCTTCTTTTTTTGGAGTAAGAATCGCTATGGAGCCATCAACAATTGTATTTTCTGGCAGGAACGACGCACGCGGGGCATAAGTCAGGTTTGGCACCAAAACGCCGTTTTCTCTATTCAAAAATTTTGAGATTGATAAACCATCCAATGAATCTACATAGGAATCATATTTTGGAATGTTTAATATTTCATTCCTACCAATATTTCTTGATTTTAAGACTCTTATCCTGCCCTCATTTTTTGTTATCTTCTTGGTAATTTGTCGGTCTCGATATGAGTTAAAGATATTAAGCCTGAGTTTTTTGACAATAGAATCAAAGAATTCATTTCTATAAACTAACCAATAGGGAAAATCCTTTGAACAAATGTAGGATTGCTCTTTGTATCCAATCTCATTTTGTACATAAGACTCCACTAGTGTTCGCGTTCCTTTGGCGCGAGTATTTATAATCAAACTTATTGTCTCAATCTTTATGCCCTTAAAACCTTTTTCGCCATAGTCTACAATCTTTTCTATAGCGAAAGTTGATGCAAGCTCTCTTGTTTTATTGAACTCTGGCGCTGAGAGAAAACTCTTCGGAATGATGAGGCCTACTACATCTCCCTGTTGTATCGCTTTTTCAAGAAAAAATGAAAAGAGGTTATTTGTCTCGGTATTATATTTATCTTTCTTGTAAGCACTTAAAAGAACTTTATTTTCAGATATATCTCCAAATGGCGGATTACCAACAATAATGTCGTATCTTTTCGATTTGTTAAATAAATTAGTTTCCCCATATAATAAAAAATCAGCATTGATCAGATTAATGGTGATGTTTTTTGGAACACTAAGCTTTTTAAGAAGAAGTTTTAGAATTTCAATCGCGTTTTTGTCAATATCTATTACGTCAATTTCTACTTCCTTGGCTGTTTTATATTTCTCAATGAGAAGAGGAAGAAAATTACCAGCGCCGACCGACGGCTCTAATATAGAAAGCTTTTCAAACTTTGACACATCAGGCAGATCTTTTACTATAGTAAAACAAATATCTTGTCTGGTATAATAGGCTGCGTGTTGAAGCCGCTGAGCATTAGAAAGCTCGACAATCTTAGCTAATTCAGGATAGCTCAAATCATCTATGCTCTCTCTAAGAAAGGTTTTTAAGTTTTCTTCAATATCGAGTCTCTTATCCTCAATAAGTCTCTTGATTTGAGTCTCGTTCCTTTCAATATTGTTGAGCTTTGAACTAATATTTTTTGCTATACCACTAAATACAATTGTTGGCACCGCTTCACCAAGAGACTGCCTAATGTTAATTTCTTCTTTTTTGAGAATTTTTCTTTTCTCTTCAGTCTGTAACTTATTTAAGTCATTTAATGGGGTAGAAACCCAGTTGAAAGAATCAGGTACTGACATTATTCGCATCAATTCTCTAATACTGAATACCCTATTATCTCTTGGATGAACCGTGGACTGACTTGCCAAAATATCATTTCTTGTATGCACACAAGGTGCTACTTTGTCCCAATAACATCTTGAATATTTATCTCCATTTTTATTTTCGTTGTACACAATTTTTCCATTCACAATCTGATGAGGCCGTTTTTTAGGATCAACATTATCAAACGCTGATTGGCCCTCCTTTATATTTTCAATCCAAGGGAGCATGCGTTCATTGTATGGCCTGAAATTGTGGTAAATATCCTCTTTATCAATTTCCCCCATTGTCTTAAGAGACGAAAGATCACTTATTGCATTACGCAAAGTTCCCCCACTTTTCATTGGTGGCATTAGATCAAGCGGCGTGATCTCTTGAATGCCTTTTCTCACTCCTATAACTAGTGTTCGTGTCCTGCTCGACGGGTTGCCATAATCCTTAAAATTAATTACTTGGTAATGGATATTGTATTTTCCTCCAAGATTTACTTCAATCGCCTCACGAATCTGCTTTTGTTTTTTGTCAATATCGGTACAAAGAGTAGAGAGAAAAGCTCGTACATTCTCGAAGAGAAATATTCTTGGCCGAATCTCATCTACAAGTTTTATTGATTCAACAACGAGAGAATTTCGTGCTAGTTCATCTCCTTTTTTATGATTTGCGACAGACATACCTTGACAAGGAGGCGTCGCTAGTAATACATCAACTTCTTTTAAGCCTTGTTTTGATTTCCAGAGATCTATTTCGGAGAATATATTTTCTCTTGTAGACTTCTTAGTTATATCATCTGCAATGTAGCCACTTGGATATAGACACTTATTATTAAGCCTTTGTACTTCTAAGCGCCTGCTAATCAATTCAACTGTTGCAATACAATCAAAACCCTCTCTCAAAAAACCATAGCAACCAACGCCAGCGCTACTGAATAAACTTATATACGTCAATCTCTTGTTTTGATTTTTCATAGAATCATAGCGTTCTAATTATTTTTTCTACTACGCCGCGGATTTCAATCTGTTTTCTATAAAAGGGTTTAAGATTTTTATTAGCAGGTTGCAATCTGATTTTATTTCTTTCTTTATAGATTTTTTTAAGGGTTGTTTGATTGTCATCTATAATAGCTATAGCTGTCTGTCCATTGTTGACTGTTTTTTGAGACCTGACTACTATAATATCTCCATCAAATATTCCATCCTCGACCATGCTATCACCTTTAACTCTGAGTGCGTAGTGTTGAAAAGGTAATCTGATGTCACTTTTTGGAACCGTGATTGTTTTTTCGTTTATTTCTATGGCTTCAATAGGTTCTCCTGCAGTAATATTACCGAGCAGTGGAATTTCTATGGTCATCTTCTCTTTTATTGCCGAAATAGTTCTCGGTTGATTTTCTTCTTTCGTTAGTAGTCCCTTTTTTTGCAACTGTTTAATATGAAAATGGGCTGTTGAGACAGATGCGAGTCCAAAATGTCTCTGTATCTCCTCAAGAGAAGGGGAGTAACCTTTCCTTTTTTGGTATTGTTTTATAAAATCGAGAACTAGTTTTTGTTTTTTAGTCAGCATGCGATATTGACACAATATTTGTAACGGTTGTGTGTTTCAATTATAGAAGGAAAATGGAAGGCACACAAGACCTACTTATCCACAAGTTATAATTAACTTAAAATACTACTCATCTTAAATACAAACTATAAAAAATCAAAAATAATTAAAAATTGCTGAAAAATATTTTTATTTTAAAGGCAAGATATCTTGCCTTTAATTCGCGTATTCTTTTTATTAGTAACCTTGAATTTGATCCTTAATTATTGGTTCAAAGTTGTGAACACCCTCTCTTTACCCACTGCTCTTTAACCACGTTTTTTCTGCCTCATCAAACTCATTTGCCTGATACGGTTCATTAAATGCCTCTGACTGTTTGGAGCGTTCAATCCAAACCTTCCGTTTTTGTGTCTCAACCGTGATTGTCGTATCAGATCCGGTATTGTTCGGACCGACAAGTACTTTGGGATCAAAACCTAGAGCCTCCTGAACGATTCGTCTCAGCCTTTCGATCGATTTTTTATATTGCTCATGCTTATAGCCACGAGGTGGGGTGGTCGGATGATAGTTGCCTCCTAAAAGCAAAACCTCCACCGTTCCCTCTTGCGACCGCTCTCTCAACTCTTTTAAAGAGCCACTCAGCTCCCCGGCGAATATTTTTGCTTTTTCTTCTCCTCCATCCACGAAATAGTTGGGGTCCTGGTGGCTCAAGAACGAAATCTCCTTACCGGTCTGTGCATCACGGCCGATCCCGACTACACCCGTACAATTCGAATAACGATCGGAAAACCAATCCCTTTCATCAATAGGTGAAATCAGGAAAGTATGCATGCCTGCCAGCTTGAAACCATCCTCTTTCAGCTTCCTTATATCACCCCCCTCATAATCGACCCAATGGATCACTCCTTCATCTTCACTCTCTTCACTCATTTGCTCTCGAATATCCTCCAGCTCCTCATTGTCTTGAGCATAATCCGATATCCGTCCTTTTATCGGCTGGATATCCTCGCGAAGATGCACTTTCTCTTGGATCTTTGGCTTGGCGTCCGTTGGCTCGGATTTGGGCGCGTCTTTCGGCAAAGGCCATTCCATATTCATATTGCGTTTGTATTATTGGAGGTAATTATTGGAATATAACATCCTGTCCTGAAAATGCCCATGCGCTGCGAGTTGGCCTGTTTAACGTACCGGAATGAATGATTTTATATTATAATGGAAGCATTATGAAGTTCTTTAGAAAAAATACAACGCTAGGCGCGAAGCTAGCCATCAGTATTGCATGGATATCCATTCTGGTTTTTGTCTACGTGATATTGAGCGAAAATCTGTTCCCTGCTTTGGGCCTGATTCTGCCGAAAGTGCCGGCTTGGCCTTTTGTGAAAATTACATCCGCCTTTTTGGCGGCCTTTTCGTGCTTCTGGTATTTCAGGGGCTTGAAAACCGCGATTATCGGCTCCGCGATAATGATGGCCCTGGCCTGGGTTCTTGAATTCATAGCCGGGCACTTCGGCTTATTCGGAGGCACTTACATTTATTCAGGGACTTTTCCGGGCCTGACAATAGCCGGCACTCCCCTGATGCTGGGCCCCCAGCACTTTGCCTATTACTTTTTCATGTCATACTTCATCTCCAACCTGCTGGTTGACAGTACCTTAGTGTCTTCCGCGAAAAGCTGGTGGATGAGGTCTTTATATGTTTCATTTATCGCAAGCATAATCGTTGCGGGCGTGGACATGATGGCAGACCCGACCCAGGTGAATGTCTATCATCTGTGGCAATGGGCAAATCCTTCGGCCTATTACAACATCCCTTACGGCAACTACCTGGGTTATATCGTTGTCTACACCATAATCCTGTTCGCATATAAATTCCTGGAACTCAAACTGCATGCCAAACCGATCGGATCAATGGCCATCTCGATTGCTTTCGTGCCTTTGATAATGCATTTCACGAGATTCATCGAATACTCCTCTTCAGGCCTTGGAGGAATAGCCTTAGTCGGCTGTTTCACCATGTTGCTCCCGTGCATTTTAGCCTTCGGCAAACTGATCGATTTCCAAAAGGCCGCTAAAGCCTAAAATTATGTTATACTTCTAGCAAAACTTAACGCACATTCTTTATTTATGAAAAAAGTAAAAGAGAAAGAAATCGTGATCCACTACAGCTGGAAAAAAATACTGACGATCATCTTAGGGGCTCTCTTTGCAGTCTCGCTCGTCGTTTTCCTGGTTTCATTGACTTTGCAACAGACTGTCATCAACCCGCAATATTACAAGGATAACCTCAAGGCCGTTAATGCCTATAACAGGATCCTGAGCCAAGGCATTCCGTCCCTTATTCTTGAGACGCACATCTCAGACAATACTTTGACTGATTCGCTGGCCAAAGAAATAAGCATCTTGCTTATCCAGCGGTTCGTGGATCCGATTTGGCTGGAAGACCTGACAAATGGCTTCATTGATAATACCGTGTCTTTTTTATCCCAGAAAGACAAAAACATCGAACTGGACCTCACTAGCGCGAAAAGCGTGTTGAACACGGTTTCGCAGGGCCTGATCATCGCCAATGAGTTCATACCGCCGTGCGACAAGCTGGCTGGCAAAAAAGTTGATACTGCTATCATGGCCTTGATTGATACCGAACATCTCTGCAAAGAAAAAGGCATAAACCTCGATGAGATCAAAAAGGATTTGCAAGGCATCCAGGGCCGCATCGCAACGATCAATACCGGAGTGGTTGAATTGGATTCATTTGTGAACGAACTCAATACAGGCATTGCCCAGGTCCGCGCCTTCGTGGACAATCTATACATCTACCTGTTCTCATCTGTCTTGGCACTCTTGATTCTGGCTGGCTTTTTGGTCGGCTTGTACTGGGGCGACAAAATCATGATCATGCGTACCCTTTCCATTTCAGGCGGAATCGGCTCCATCACGACTCTCGTCTTGGCCTTTTGCTTGAGTCTGACCACATCAAAAGAAATCAACAATTCAAGGTTAGCCCTATCAGCCAGCATGAAAAACATAATCAATGATTTCATGAACGCCATGACTTCCGGCATCTTCAACCGCCTGGAGATCTATGCTGGCATACTCTTGGTCGTGTCTGTCGGGGTTTATATCCTTTCGCATCTCAAACATAAAAAAGACTAAAAAATATTTTATGCGACATCGCCATAATATCCAACATCACCACTACTTCGTCTTAGTCGCTGCGCTGGCGACCATGATTTTGCTTGCCGGAACCGAAATCCTGGCGGCTAAAGACATGCTAGCGACCCAAAAACTCGCTACTTACAAGGACGCGAATTTTGAAATGCAGTATCCGGCCTGGAGCAAAATCAACATCAGCAAATCGCCGGACAAAAACAGCATCCTGGTGGCCGTGACCAATAATGGATGCGCTTTCGCCTTGGTCACTGAAAAAGTTCCGGCTGATTCCAGCCTCAAGGATTTCATAAATGCCCGGATCGACAGCCAAATGCAGACCGCAAATATCAGCTTCCAAAAAAAGTTGGTCGCCAGCGACCATTTTGAGCTTGAAGCCGTGGTAAAACTGGATGAAAAAAATGACCTTAAGCAATATGCCTATGGCGGTCTGGGCGCCAACCATTTCATCTACCAGCTGACTTTCGCCAGCAAGGAAGCTGCCTTCAACACAGCCTGCAAACCTTATGTCGCCAAGGCCGTAGCCTC
>JBAYJJ010000025.1:0-17402 GCA_041665165.1 Patescibacteria group bacterium
AATCTTTTTCAGGCAAAAACGAGCGCAAGAGTCAGGGGCCTAATCGACCCAGGATAATTGGTGATTTACCGTCGCTATCCGAAGAACCAAGCTATTCGCCACTCGCTATTCGCCACTCGCAACCAGAAGAAGCGAAAAGTCCCGCCCCCGAAAACAAGTATATGTCGGCGGTATCCCGCCAAGGCGGTGACGAAAAGCGAAAAGCGATCAGCGGTGGCTTGCTGGCCGATTTGCAAAGATTGAAGGGCAAGCCGATTGAGACGCGCAAGAGTAAGGTTGATAAGCGGACCAACGAAATTCGCGACCCGCAGCTCCTTTCGACTCCGCTCAGGGCAGGCTCCGCTCGTAGCTTGCAGCTCGAGTCGGAAAGCGATTCAAGCCCAGGTTCAAAGGTGGAGGATTATTTTTTCAAGCTGGATAAGGATGAGGATGGAGGCAGCGCGCCGAAGACACTTAGACCTGGGCAGAAAGCGACGTTTTAATCAATTAGGAATTAGGAATTAGCAATTATGCCAGAAGCGATTTCATTCAAAACATTTGATGGCGTAAAAATCGTAGGAGATTGGTACCCGTCGGCTACCACTATCGGTGTTGCCATCCTTTTGCACATGATGCCTTTGGACCGAAAATCCTGGGCGCCATTCCAGCAAGTCTTGGCGAAATACAGTATTGCTTCTTTGGCCATTGATTTGCGCGGCCACGGAGAGAGCGTGGTCATGGATGGCACTGACACGAAACTGGATTACAAAAAATTTACGGACGATCAGCATGTCCAGTACATAAACGACGTGTCAGCGGCTTTGGACTGGCTGGTGAACAAGAGCTATGCCAAGGATAGGATCATGCTCGTCGGCGCTTCAATCGGAGCTAATATCGCCATGGCCATGCTGGAGGACGAACCTGCCTTGGCTGGCGCAGTCTTGCTCTCGCCTGGCAATTACCGCGGCATAGATGCAGTGGAGCTGGCGCAATACGTAAAAACGCGCCAAGCCATCTGGACTGCCGGTTCAGACTCGGATGACACAGAGGCTTATGAGGCTGCCAAGGCCATTGTGGATACATGTGCGGCCAGCCGCAAGCAGTTCGTGGCCTATAAAAACGCTGGGCATGGCATACATCTCTTCAAATCAGACCCGAAACTCATGGATAATTTGGCTGCTTGGATGAAAGAGTCGTTGCAGACTATTTGATAGGGTTGTACAATTTTAGGGTGAAAAAAATAAAAATCATAATTGCCGCAATCGTAGCTTTGGGCTTAGTCCCGCATTTTGTTTTTGCGGCTACTACAACGACGACGCTGAACCCACAACCCTTAACCCTTAACGCTGAACCGGAAAAGGCTTCTGGGTTTAAGGATTTTGTGCGTAAGAAGGGAGATTTTGAGTCAGCTGTGGTGATAGATTACAAGACAAAGAAGGTTTTGTATTCCTACAAACCGGATATTGCCTGGCCGGGCGCGAGTCTCACTAAATTAATGGGTACCATGGTTTTTTTAGATAAAAAATTTAGTCCAAACACGGTCGTCGCAATCAAGGGACAGGACGAGGTTGGCGGCGGTAGGTTGCAAGTTGATAGCGGTTCAACGATGACAATCAAAGATATAATTTATTCCAGTATTGTGGGGAGTGCGAACAATGCTGCTACAGCCATGGCACGCATAAGCGGCATGGGCATGAAGAGTTTTGTGGCCGCCATGAATAAAAAAGCAAAAACCCTTGGTTGCAAATATACAACGTACAAAGATGCTTCAGGCATGGACAAGAACAATGTGACCACGGCCAATGACATGGTAAAGATAGCTACTGCGGCTTTTTCAATACCGGAAATAAGAAGGCCTGCTACAACGGCTTACTATAAGTTTAAAGTCAGGAATACTGGTGTGGCGCATACGATTAAAAGTACAAATAGGCTTTTATTGGATGAAAACAATGGATTATATGTAACAGGTGGTAAAACCGGTTACTTGGATGAGTCGAAGAATAATTTAGTATTTAGGGTCAGACCAGATGCGAAATCCATAAATAAAGAGCTTTTGATAGTAGTCTTTGGTGCTGATGTAGATCCAAACGATGATAAGGCACGGCTTTTCGACTCAGCCTCTAGACTTGCTAAATGGTCTTGGCTGTCGTATACTTGGTCGAAATGAATCCACAGTCAATCAGCCAAAAACTAAAAGACTTGAAAGCTCCGTCTTATCGCTTAAAACAGGCGTTTAGGGCGTATTTTCAGGATCTATTGCCAGGCTGGCAAGACATTTCCACCTGGCCTTTGGACATGCGCTCGGCTTTTGACGAAAAGGACTGGTCGCCGTTGACTCTTGAAAATATCGTGGAAAGCGAGAACCCTTCCAGCGCCAAGTTTCTTTTCAAGACAGAGGACGGTTCAAAGATAGAATCGGTCATCCTGCGTTTTGACAATGGCCGCAACACAGTCTGTTTGTCCTCGCAGGCCGGGTGCGGCATGGGCTGCACTTTTTGCGCCACAGGCAAACTCGGCTTTACGCGCAATTTGACGACCGAAGAGATAGTCGACCAGGTCGTGCAGTGTGCGCGCTGGCTTAAGACACGTGACATGCGACATGTGAAACATGACATGTCAGACGTCTCACGTCTCACGTCTCACGAATCACAGGCAACGGGTAACGAATCTCGAGTCACAAACATAGTCTTTATGGGCATGGGCGAACCATTCAATAATCCGGACAATGTTTTCAAGGCTTTGGAATGGCTGAATGACCCGGATATGTTTGCTTTGGGCGCCAGGCACATGAGCATATCCACCTGCGGCATAATCCCTGGCATAGAGAGATTGGCTGATGAACAGCCCCAGGTGAACTTGGCTATTTCTTTGCATGCGCCAAACCAGACTTTGCGCGAAAAATTAATGCCAGTCAGCCGGGCTTATCCTTTGGAAAGGCTGATGCGTGCTTTGCGCAAGTACATGGACATCACGAACCGCAAAGTCATGTTTGAGTATTTGATGATCGATGGTCTTAACGATTCAGATGAGTTGGCTGATGAATTGGCTGATCTTTTGAGCCAGCACAAACATTTGTCGCATGTGAACTTGATCAAATACCATGATACTGGAGTGTACGAAGCGTCGCCCCAACCCAGGATCAAACATTTCACCAACATCTTGAAACGCCGCGGCATTGCGGTCACTATCCGCACTTCGTTCGGCGAAGATATTGATGCGGCCTGCGGACAACTCGCGGGTGAAACACCAAACACCAAGAAACAAGATCCAAACAAATATCAAGAGCGGAAATCCCAAAACACCAAATCAGATTGAAAGTTTGAATGTTTGGTTTTTGTTTGTCCCGCCTCGATTTAAAGTAGATAATGGCGGGATCCCGCCGTAGTATATTTTTGAGGAGGCGGGAGTGTTTGTATCTTGTATCTTGGTGTTTATGAGTAAGAAAGCCAAAAAACTAAAAGTTTTAGTCGCGATGAGCGGCGGCGTGGATTCTTCTGTTTCGGCCGCGCTTTTGGTGCGCCAAGGTTTTGATGTGACTGGCGGGTTTATCAAGAACTGGTCTGATACAAAAGATGCTTGGACTGGCGAATGTAATTGGCGCAATGACAGGCGCGATGCTATGCGCGTGGCAGCCCTGCTTGACATACCGTTGATTTCTTTTGATTTTGAAGCGAGCTATCGCGAAAAAGTTGTTGAAGAGATGTTCAAAGGCTATGAAATGGGCGAGACGCCTAACCCGGACGTTTTATGCAATCAATATATCAAGTTCGGTTTGTTCTGGGACAAAGCCAAGGAACTTGGGTTTGATCTCATGGCTACAGGCCATTATGCCACTCGCTATTCGCCACTCGCTATTCGCCAACAGACCGCGAAAAGCGAAAAGCGAAAAGCGAAAAGCGATGAAATAGCGCATTTATATCGCGGCTTCGACAAGGAAAAGGACCAATCTTACTTCTTGTATCGTATAAGTCAGGAGAGCTTGGCGCATACCCTGTTTCCGGTCGGGGAGTATACCAAGCCCCAGGTTCGGGATTTGGCCAGGAAATTTAAACTCCCAGTGGCTGAGAGGCCTGATAGCCAAGGAATCTGCTTTATCGGCAAGATTGATTTTTCCAAGTTTTTAGGGTCTAGGCTTGTTTCCAAGCCTGGGGATATCATTACAGCTGACGGTAAGGTCATCGGCAAACATGCAGGCCTGTATAACTACACGATTGGCCAAAGGCAGAGGATTGGTGTCGCAGGCGACCACCCCTGGTATGTGGCTGGCAAAGACATGGCCGGCAATAGGCTGATTGTGGTAGAATCCGAGGAACATCCTTTTTTGCAGGCAATCGGCTTGGAAATAGAGAATGTGCATTGGATAAGCGGAAGGGCTCCAAAGTTGACTGTAAGCGTGCAGATTCAGGCTCGTTATAGGCAGGAGCCGAACAAGGGATGTATTTTAAAAGAATCAAAAAACAGGTTTGTTCTGGAACTGGATACTCCTATCAAAGCCGCGGCCATTGGTCAGTCGGCCGTGATTTATAAAAATAACGAATGTTTAGGCGGAGGCATGATTCGCAGCGTAACGCACTCTTAATGGGTTCGCTTGCTACTGTCTATCGTCTAATAGCTATCGTCTAAAATTATGTCAGAAGAACGATCAACAAAGTTCCAGTGGATATCAATCGTGTATCTTTTGCTTTTTGTCCTAGCCGTTTTTTCACCGTCAATCATCAACCAGGATTATCTTGGAATCAAGGAACAGCACATTGAAGAGTTCTTGATTTTCGTTTTCGGAATCGCCGGGCTATCCATCTTCATGCTGTACGAGCGCTTGATGGAAAAAACCGAAAAAGAAAACCTCAAGATTCAGGATGCGTGCGAGCGGGTCAAAAAAGAGTTGGTTTCTTCTTACCAATACATCGGCTCCATGAATCGGCAGATGGATGTGCTGAAAAAACTTTCAAACGACACAAGCGTCTCAATGTTTGATCAGGCGAAATTGAGCAAGGATTTGATGCGCTCGTTGGTCTCGGCTGCTTCGGGCAGTTTGGGCGGCGCTCCGGGTTTGATTCGGTTCGTGAATTTGGACAAGCTGCGCACAGAGGCTGAGTTTTTGCATCTGAACGGCGCTGCCGGGCAGATTTCAAGCATCAGCATCGCGAATAAAGAGCTGAAACGCGTCCATGACTCAAACTCGCAGTTCGGGACTCTTGCAGTCGGCGACAAGACTTGGCTGATAATTCCTTCGGACAGGCGCGCTGGTGCGGTCAAAGCCTTTATGATTTTGCATCACACGCCAGCCAAGTTTGAGGAGTTTGACCCTAGCGTGCTCAAGGTTTTTGCAAATCAGGCTGAGCTGGTTTATCGCGCGCTTAAAAAAGAAAATGGAGACATTGACGGCACAGCCCTGGAATTGATTGACGCCGCAACTAAAGATGTGAAGGGGGAGATTAATTAATTAACAATTATCAATTTACAATTAACAATTACTATTTGTCATTGCGAACGAGCAGTGAAGCAATCTCTTACTGAGATACTGATGCACTTCAGTTGATTGGTATGAGATTGCCACGCCTTCGGCTCGCAATGACATCGGGAGGAGGGAGCTTGACACACAAGCCTTTTTCTGCTTAAATCCACGGCGGAGGTGAGACATGAAGATCGAGTTGGTTCTGAGTCACAAGCAGTTGGATGGATTGAGCAGGATGCTCGAGAGCAAGGATAATATCTATCCAGGTCTTGACGGGAGCACGGCTTACTACGCTCGGGTAATTCAGGCCGGGACCATGGAGGTAGGGCCAAATGATAACAGGTGTGTGCCAAAGTATCATGTAACCCTCAGCGTAGATGAGACTTACTGCGTTCGTCGCAGTGGCGGCGCGGTTACTTTCAGGACGCCTCTGGCAATACTTGCCAAATTACTCAAAGCTGTCAATCTGTTCCCGAAAAAGAACGATGTCCTAGACAAGTAGACCGTTCATTCATTTGACTCCGAGGTCCGCAAGACCTCTTTTTTGTTTACCATTTTATGCCAGGTCTCTGAATCTCTTGATCTCTGTATCTCTTGCTCTCTCTCAATTTTCGCGTTAATCTATTCGCGATATGAAACAGCTGACCACTGACCAAGTAAGGCAAACTTTTTTGGATTTTTTCAAGCAAAAAGGCCATGCCATTATCCCGTCCGCGTCTTTGATACCGGAGAACGATCCGACAGTCCTTTTCACCACGGCTGGCATGCAACCGCTTGTGCCATACTTGCTGGGCCAAGCCCACCCCATGGGCAAAAGGCTGGCCAGCGTGCAGAAATGTCTGCGCACTGATGATATTGATGAGGTGGGTGATTCATCGCACGGAACTTTTTTTGAGATGCTAGGTAATTGGTCGCTTGGAGACTATTTTAAGGAAGAAACTATTGGCTGGTCATACGAGCTGTTGACGTCAAAAGAATGGTTTGGAATTGATCCGCTTAAGTTGTACGTCACGGTCTTCGAGGGTGATGCTGATGCCCCGCGCGATGACGAATCAATCAGCATCTGGCAATCGCAATTCGAAGTGCATGGCATTGCGGCTGAGCTTGGAATTGCCGGCAAAGACGAGCCGTCGCTGACCAATCGTGGGCCGCGGGTTTATACATATCCGAAAAAGAAAAACTGGTGGGGCCCGGCTGGCCAGACCGGCCCATGCGGACCTGATACGGAAATGTTTTATGATACGGGCAAGCCGCACAACCCTTTTATGGGGCCTGTTTGCCACCCTAATTGCGATTGCGGGCGGTTCGTGGAAATCTGGAACGATGTGTTCATGCAATACAACAAGACTGAAGCAGGTAAGTTTGAGCCTTTAGCCCAGACCAATGTCGATACTGGCATGGGTTTGGAAAGAATGGCAGCCATGCTCCAGGGCGTGGATACTATTTTTGATACTGATTCATATAAAACAATCATCAATACTTTTGAAAAAGTCTTCAATGTCAAATACGGTTCAGACGTCCAAATAGACCGATCCATCAGGATTCTGCTTGACCATATCCGCGCTGCGACATTTGTCATCGGCGATGCGCGCGGAGTTTCGCCATCAAACGTTGGCCAAGGCTACATTGTCCGCCGTCTCATCCGCCGCGCAGTGCGCGAAGCTAAACGACTCGGCATCCAGACCCTAATCACGCCCACGATCGCGCAGGCTGTTATTGAGCAATACAAAACTGCTTATCCTGAACTGGAGAAGAATGCAGAGCGCATCTTGTCTGAAATGCAAAAAGAAGAAGAAAAGTTTGCATCGACTTTAAACGCCGGCTTGAAAAAGATGACAGAACTTGTCGAAGAAAAGCAAAAACATCAAACAGCCATTCGCACATCTGATCGAGGTCCCATCAGTGAATCAGCTATCGGTTTGAATGTAATATCTGGTAAAGAAGCTTTTGATTTATATCAAAGTTATGGCTTTCCACCTGAAATGATAGACGAAGAACTAGCTAAGACAGGAAACACTTTTGCGAAAGATGAATTTGATTTGGAGTTCAAAAAACATCAAGAGCTTTCACGTACCGCTTCAGCCGGAGTCTTTAAGGGCGGGTTGGCTGACAATTCTGAGCAGGTGACCAGATTGCATACGGCCACGCACTTGTTGCACCAGGCTTTGAGAATGGTGTTGGGCGATCATGTGGCACAAAAGGGGAGCAACATCACGGCCGAGAGGCTCAGGTTTGATTTTGTGCATCCAGCCAAAATGACACCAGAGGAAATCCAGCAGGTTGAGAAGATCGTAAACGAGGTTATCCAGCGCGACTTGCCAGTGGCTTTTGAGGAAATGACAGTTGATGAGGCTAAGGCAGCCGGGGCTATTGGCTTGTTTGAGGATAAGTACGGCTCCAAGGTCAAGGTCTATACCGTGGCTGACCCGACTGACCCAAAGGGCTTTTTCTCCAAAGAAATCTGCGGTGGGCCGCATGCGAGCAGGACCGGGGAACTAGGCAGTTTTAAGATCCAAAAGGAAGAGGCTGTTTCGGCCGGAGTTAGGCGGATTAAGGCGGTTTTGGGGTCCTGACGGCTGAATTAAGGCGAACATTTGCAAAAAAACCGGGTTTGGCATATAATTACGGTGCTAAATTTTGTAGTCCAAAAATCATGATTTTTTATGTCAAATAAGCCAACTCCCGCCAATAAGGACTTTTTGGTGGTTAAGGGGGTGGTGGAGGAGAACTTGCCAAGCGCTATGTTCCGCGTAAAGCTCGAGAATGGGCACGCGATTTTGTGTCATTTGTCGGGAAAATTGCGCATGAACCGCATCCGGCTTACCCCCGGGGACGAGGTGCAGGTGGAGATCACTCCATATGATTTGACAAAAGGGCGTATAACCTTTAGATTATAGCCCACTTGATTAAGTTTATCGCGCCTGTGCGCTACCCCAAAAATGAAAGTTAGAGCCTCAGTAAAAGCAATTTGTCGCGACTGCAAGATCATCCGCCGCAAGGGCCGGGTCGCAGTCGTCTGCAAGAAGAATCCTAAGCATAAACAGCGTCAAGGCTAATTTTATGAATAATTCAAAATTCAAAATGCATAATGCAAGATCAATCGAAAATTTTGAATTTTTAATTTTGAATTTTTAATTTGGAATTATGGCACGCATCGCAGGAGTAGTCCTCCCACAAAACAAGCGCGTTGATATCGCGCTCACCTATATCTACGGCATTGGCACGACCTCTGCCCGCAAGATCATAAAAGATTCCGGAGTGGATGCGAGCATCCGCGCCAAGGATTTGACTGAAGACCAGGAAAAGAAATTGCGCGAGCAGGTGGAAAAGCATTACAAGGTTGAGGGCGAAGCCAAGCGCGAAAAGTTATCCAATATAAAAAGACTGAAAGAAATCGGCTGCTTCAGGGGAACTCGTCACGTAAAAGGTTTGCCGGCTCGCGGCCAAAGGACCAAGACCAATTCCAGGACTGTCCGCGGCAATGTGAGGCGCACTATGGGTTCGGGCAAGCGTAAACTTGAAAAGACGTAATCTGATCTAATATGAGTGACGAATCACAGACAAAGAACGAGCAGACCGCAGCAGCGCCTGAAGAGGGCAAAAAGAAAGTTGCGGCCAAGCCCAGAAAAAAGGCCAAGGCTGTTAAACAGCACTCGCAGATCAATGCGCATATTCAAGCTACCTACAACAACACGATCGTCACGCTGACTGATTTGAGCGGCAATGTCCTGTCTTGGGCATCAGCCGGCAACTGCGGCTTCAAGGGTCCTAAAAAGGCGACTCCTTATGCGGCTTCAATCGTCGTGCGCACAGCTTTGGAAAAGATTTTGGAATCAGGCGCCAAAGACGTGAGCATTTATGTGAAAGGCGTAGGCCAGGGCCGCGAAGGTGCCATCCGCGCTTTCAACGCGAACAATTTCAATGTGCTTATCATTAAGGATGTGACCCCAGCGCCGCACAATGGCTGCAGGAAGCCGCGCCCGCGCAGAATGTAAAACCTATGGCAACCAAATTGACCTACAATTGCAAACAGTGCCGCAGAGAGGGCGAAAAGCTCTTTCTTAAGGGTGCACGCTGCAACACTACCAAGTGTTCTTTGACCAGGCGCCCGTATGCCCCAGGCGTACATGGCCCGGGCAAGCCGCCGCGCGTCACAGACTACGGAAAGCAGCTTAGGGAAAAGCAGATGGCCAAGCGCTTTTATGGTCTGTCAGAAACCCAGTTCGCCAATTACTACAAGAAAGCCATGAAGATGAAGGGCGACTCAGGCATCAATTTGGTCAAGATGTTGGAAATGAGATTGGATAATTTGGTCTACCGCGCAGGAGTGGCCAAGAGCCGCGCTGCTGCCAGGCAGTTGGTTTCGCATTCGCATTTCACGGTCAACGGCAAAAAAGTGAATATCCCTTCATACCAGGTCAAAGCCGGCGATGTCGTGGCTGTGCAGGATCGCAAGCGCGCTTTAGCCGCTTGGAAGGAAGTGCCGGAAGCATTGAAGACAGTGCAGACCCCGTCATGGATCGCGCTTGATCCGGCCGGGCTTTCGGTCAAAGTGACCAGCCAGCCGGCAGGGGACGAGCTCAAACAGCCGTTTGAGCCGAAACTCATCATTGAATATTATTCGCGCTAAGCGCTAAAATCGTATCTTTTAAATATATGGAGTCACTTCTCCTACCAACAAAAATACAATTTAAGAAAGGTGAACGCCCTAACGAGGGTGTTCTGACCGTTGAGCCTTGCACCCCTGGTTATGGCACAACCTTGGGCAATGCATTGCGCCGCGTGCTCCTCTCATCTTTGTCCGGAGCAGCAGTGACCGCAGTCAAGATCCGCGGGGCAGACCATGAATTCTCCACCTTGCCTCATGTAAAGGAGGACGTGCTGGAAATCATACTTAACCTCAAAGCCTTGCGCGTCAAGCTTTTCGCCGAAGAACCGGTAAAGCTCTTGCTCTCAGTCAAAGGCGACAAGGTAATCACGGGCGCTGATTTTTCCAAGAACGCCGATGTCGAGATCGTGAACCCGGAATTGGTCTTGGCCACGCTCACGGACAAGCAGGCTACGATGGAAATGGAAATCACTGTTTCCCCAGGCCGCGGCTACCGCTCCACCGAAGAACGCCAGAAAGAGAAATTGGATTTGGGCGTGATCGGGATCGATGCGCTCTTCAGCCCAGTCATGAATGTTTCATACGAAGTCGAAGCCACGCGCGTGGGAGAAAAGACAGACTATGACAAATTGGTCTTGAGCATCGAGACTGACGGCTCGCTGGATCCATTGGATGCCTGCAACCAGGCCGTGACCATCTTGTCTGACCACCTTAACCTGTTAAAGAACATAAGTTACGAATCGTAAACTCTAGGCAAGTACTAAACCAATCATATGAGACACCAACGCAAGAGAGTAACTCTGGACCGGAAGAACGGACCTCGCAAGGCCCTGTTTCGCAATTTGGCGACGTCTTTGGTTTTGTACGAGCATGTGAATACGACTTTGGCCAAGGCCAAGGCTGTTAAGCCGATCGTGGAAAAACTGATCACCTTAGGCAAAACCAAGAATCTGACCACCCGCCGCAAGCTGGCTGCTTACCTGTTCATAGAATCTGCGGTCAACAAGGTCTTGGAAGAGCTTGGCCCAAGGTATGCAACGCGCAAAGGCGGATATCTGCGCATCATCAAGCTTGGCTCGCGCAAAGGCGATGGCGCTGAAATCGCGCAGCTTCAATTCGTAAACGACTAAATATATGGCTTGGAATAAACGAGTGGGCATGCCCAAATTCGAAAGAGCAACCATTGAACTGGACGCAGACGGCCAGCCAGTGGGGCGTTTGGCTACAAAAATTGCCATGATCCTCATGGGCAAGCACAAGCCTGATTATGCTCCGCACATGGATTCTGGCGACAAGGTCAGCGTGAAGAACGCGGGCAAGGTCGTGTTTACAGGCAAGAAATGGGAGCAAAAGGTCTATTACCGCACTTCTAACCGCCCGGGCGGCCTCAAAACCACGCCGGTCAAGACTTTGCGCAAGGATTCACCTGAGACCATCATCAAACACGCCGTGATTTACATGCTGCCCAAGAACCGAACGCAGGCCTTGCGCATGAAACGCTTAACTTTCGTCAAATAACCTATGCCAGAAGAAATAAAGAAGCCAGCCGTCAAAAAGGCTGCTGCAGAGAAAAAGCCAAAAAAGCCGGCGGCTGAGAAAAAGGCAAAGCCAGCGGTTTTGAAGGCTGAGAAAACACCGACCATTGTTTTGGAAGAGGACCAACAGGTCGCAGCCAAAGCTGCTAAGGGTGGTTCGTTCATCGCCACAGTCGGCCGCCGCAAAACCTCGACTGCACGCGTCAGGCTGATCAAGAACGGCAAAGGTTTGATTACGGTCAACGGCAAAGAATACGACAAATATTTTACGACTTATGATCTGCGCGCCCAAGTCATCAATCCGATGAAGGCCGTGGGTCAGGATGAAGCGGTTGATATCAGCGCCAAGGTCGTCGGAGGCGGCATGCGCGGCCAGTCAGAGGCTGTGCGCCATGGCATTGCCCGCGCCTTAATCGTACTAAACCCGACATTCAGGAAGACTTTAAAGAAACTCGGCTATCTCTCACGCGACCCTCGCGAAAAGGAGCGCAAGAAGTTCGGCAAAAAGTCAGCGCGCCGTTCACCGCAGTGGTCAAAGCGCTAAGCGAACAAATCAACGAAAAAAGAGCAGACTAGTGTGGTCTGTTCTTTTGTATCTTGCAAAATGCAATTCTTAATTTGTCTTCTGAGATGATCTCTTTTTCAATTCACGAAGTTCTTGCTCCCACCATTGTTTGACTGCATCGACATGTTTCGTTGGGCCGGCCTTTCGAAGGAACGCGAATTTTTTCTTGAATAGTGCACGATGTTCCTTTAAGTTACTTGGATCTTCCAATGCCCATAAATCGAATTTCATGACTTCTGATTCCTTGTGCTTGATAAATGCCGGATCCAGATATCGATTTGCGGTTTGATCAAAGTCAATCGGAATCACTTTTACTTCGTCAAAGATCTTTTTTGCTAATAGCTGTATGCGTTTATAACGTGTCTGTTCCCCAAAGATGATTATTTTTGCTTCGTCCTGTTGCTGAGAACTGTAAATATCCGCTGCGTATAATAGGTTGTCTAGAGTCGAAAAGGATCTCATTTCAGGAACCAACGACCATTCTTTTACACGTGCTTTTACGGTCGGGCGTTTGGTGAGAGTAGCGAAAAGTTTGATCATCTCTCGAGCTTCTGTCCGGCGGAATGGTTTAAACATATCTGTTTTTCCACCCGAAAAAATGATAACTGGATCCCATTGGTCGTGCGTGGTGCACCAATGGAAGATATGGTTAAAAACCAACTTTAGATAAAAGTTGTAGTTTTCATCTTCTAGGATATTCTTAGGAATACCGTAGCCGAGAACTAAAAAATGCTGTTTCATGAGTAAATTGATTATAACATTGCATACAAAATTTGATTAGTGGTCTGTGGGAGATCTCTTTTTGGTGGATAAAAGGATTTTGTGCTATTCTTTATTGCATATGAAATACCTCAAAATGGCGTTTGCAGGCCTGGTGATAAGTCTTGCAGCCGCACCAGCATTGGTTCACGCCGATGTCGTAACTCAAGACATATTGTCTAAGATTTCTAAAGATCCCGGGAATGAGAATCATTGCGCTTTAACGGAGAGCATCGTCAACGGTCAGGAAAAGCCAATATATGGCCAGACTGCAGTAGCAGCGCCATTGTGGAAGACGTTGACAGCCCAGGGAGGATTGTTGATCAGCATCCCGTGGTCTCCATATTGGTACATAGTTGGCAAGCAGATTCAATGGTATGAGTTTGATAATAGTGAAAATCCAGTTTCACAATATTGGTTTGGTCGGTATCAAGCTGGCGATGCATGTAGTCTTAAACGTGAGTACTACGTTGATATTTATGCGGGCCAAACTTTTGCCAAGCATTTCGTAGCAACTCCAACAGATTCTACGACGGGAAAGATTTTTGAAAATTTTACATTGAATGGACGGCCTGCGGCCTTAGTTAGCGGAACAAACCCATTCTGTGATCAGGAGTCGATCGCTGTTCAGATTTACAAAAATAGCAAACCATACACATTGGTCTTTTCTCATTTCTGCGGTGATATCAATGCTGAAATGATCCGCATGGCGGCTCGTGTAAAATAGTCGTTTAATGTCAACAAAGACTCGGCTATGTGCTGAGTTTTTTTATTAAATATAGCAAATATCAGGCACTTATCCACCGCTGAACAGGGCAGGCGTGCCAGAAAAGACGATTTGTGTTATGGTACTAATATAAAAGGCTGAGAAGCTCTCGAAGCTCAAGAGGAAAGTCGCTGGATTTAGATAACTCTTAAGGAAAAAATATGTGCTCCATATTTTTATCCGAGCATCGATGTGCTTGCGGCAAACTTTTATTGAAAGGCATATTTTTTGATGGCAGCGTCGAGATCAAGTGCAAGCATTGCAAGAAAATCAACCAAATAGGCAGAGTAAAGCTCGCAGATGATCCTGCGCGTTATTTATTGATCATCAACAATCAAGGGAGGATAGTCAATGCCAGCGATTCAGCTGCGCATATTCTGGGGTATTTGCCCGAAGAGCTGGTCGGCAAGCATTTCACGGAAATAAATCCGACCATGCCAGCGGAAATCGGGGACAGGTTTTTTGGGCCAGATTCGTTCCTGGATGAGGAAAATTATCTGCGCTTGGACACGACTCATCAGACGAAAAGCAATGTGAAGATACCGGTCAGCGTGATGCTGAAATTGTATCATCCATCCGAAGAAGAAAGATGCTTGATGGTGTCGGCCGAAGTCAAGAGTACGGGAAAAGACGGAAATGCGCTGCCTACCAGGGCGCTAGAGTTTTTGGATGAAGGCTGCGATTTTTTCGTGGAACTGGACAAAAAAGGAATGGTACAGTCAGTCAACAAGTCAATTGAAAATATATTCGGCTATACGCAAACCGAATGTATCGGGAGAAGTTTTTTGGATTTTATTCCGATTGAGGGAAGAGATGAAACCCGGAAGCGTTTCCAGTGTTTCATGGAAAAACAAATGCCATATCGGGTGGAAAACGAGAGGTTGACCTGCAAAAGCGGCAATGAGGTCTATTCTGATGTGTTTCTTACCCAGCACCTTAATGATTCAGGGGATTTCATTGGATATTATGTGTTAGGTTGGTTGATAAAAAAGAAGGATATGTAGTTTTGCCGCAGACAGAAAATGCGAAGCCCTTAAGGCTCAATAAGAGAGGCTCACGAAGCTCAATAAGTAATATATTGAGTAATTTTTAAGAATATGAAAAGCATTTTTTGGGCAGGCGTGGCAATAATCATTGGACTGTTGCTATGCACGCAAGCTTTTGCCGCAGCTGATCTGAACGACGTTGCCGTATGGCAAGGCCAATATTTTATCGGAAATGTTTTTCAAAAAGGGACATTTGATTTTGATTTTAATGTTTATGATGCGGCAGAGGGCGGATCGCGATGCTTTTCAAGCTCAGAGACTTTGACGACAGGGAATTGGGGAGAGTGGTCAACTGAACAGCAAGGGGTAAGTTATACTTGCGATGAGGCTTCAAAGAGCTATTTTTTGGAGATCAGCATAAACGGAGTGAAACAGCTGCCTAGGCGTAGGCTGACTGTGCTGCATTTCTTAAGGGCTGATGTTAACGATCAGACAATAGGATCAATCACCGCGCCCTATATAAAAGCCACACAAGGCATCAAGGAAATCAGCGAGAGCGTATGGCAGACAAAGTTATCGTTTGCGGCAGAGCTAGCCGAAGAGATGATTGCGGCCCAAGAGGATTTGGCCTTGGCTCACATCGCGACAGCCAAGGCCATATCAGACATAACTGTGGGCGAAAGCATTGACCTGAAAAGATTAAGAATAATTGCGGCAAGCGAACTGGCTTTGGATGTGATCGCTACGAATGCATCTATTGCCAAAGAAAAAGTGTTTGAAACAAGAGAGCTGATGAAATTAAACGGTGAAACGCCGGAAGATATTGCATTCATTGAAGAAGATGCGCAGGCCAAGGCTGAAGCTTTAGAGGTGCTGGCAAACGAAAAAGCTGGGGTTGTTGATTTGGCTTTGGATGTTGCGTTGGCCGGGTTAGTTGATGATGGAAAAAGGTTTTGCCTCAGCGACGGCACAAATTGTCCGCCGACTGGGAATGTTTGGGGGTTGATTACAGGCACTTTAAGCAATCAAACTGATTTAGCAACAGCACTTGCAAGCAAAGTAAATAATACGGCTTTAGCTGTCTGGCCTGGCTCGACAAATATTACGACACTCGGGACAATCAATAACGCCCGCGTCACCAGCCTTACGATTGACGGAGGCGCTGCAATCACAAATTTTTTGTCCGTATCGCAAGCGAACGTCGTGTCTGAAAGCATACCGAATAGAGTATGCGGAAATTATGCGAAAATAGAAGTCCGTGGGGCTAAGCCGGGCAATGCAGTTACAGTAGCTCCGAGGCCTGATATCAGCGGAATTGAGACGGTGAATTTATCATGGAGCGCGTATGTTGCGGATACTGATACAGTCATTATTCGGGCCTGCAACCCAACGGCCAGGGCAATCGATACCCCGAATACGCAGACATGGGTGGTTGATGTGTGGGCACCATGATTTCATTCACATATGCAAAGACTAGCGATTGTCGGAGCGCTAACCTCCTTACTGACGGCGATTTCAGCTTATCCGGTCAGGGCTGAGACCACTTTTTCTGATCAAGGAAGTATCTTTGTCATGAGTACATCAGAACCAGGTTCAGCTCCTGCTGGTGCTGTCCAAAACTTTGGTGGGCCGGGTTTTGGGCTTTTACCGCCAATAACTCCTGTGTGGCAAACATATACTTACGGGAGCTCAACTCAACAGAACTCAAAGCCTGTTTTCGCTTTTCAACCTGTCTGCAAACCGATCGGAACGTCTTCATCATCTGTGGCGCTACCTTCAAATATTGTCTTTTTTACCAAAAGCATGAAGGCTTTTTATCGTCCGTCGCAGATTGTGGCATATGGATACCAATATAAGAATTTTTCTTCAAAAACAGCATCCGTAAAAATCATAAGGACGGTTAAAAACGGAAAAGGAAAAATTATCGAACAATCGCAAATTGATCTTAAGCTTAAACCGCAGGCTGTTTTTGCCAGACAGATAAAAACCAAGCTCAATAAATATGCAAAGCCCGGCAAATATATTGTCACGGTTTTTGTGTATTCAGGCAAAAAAATCATGGAACAAAAGTCCATTAATTTCATTGTCAAGAAGGGTCTCTTTTGGTAAACAAAAAAGCGCATCATCACTCAGACGTGCGCTCGAGGTCGCTAGATCCTGGCCCAGAGGCAGGGCATTTCTTGGTAACCACAGAGGTCGATCATCTCCCATTTGATGAAGGGGCGATACCCTCTGTTCCTAAGGAGCATCCACAAGGATTGGCTCTCAGGGGACATCATGGAGAGAGGGACCCATCCGAACAGATGATAGAATGGGGCAAACCACCAATGTTCAGAGGCGCGACTTTTTATTTCTGCGATGAAGCACGACTTTTCTTTTTTCGTTTTCGCCACCCCGATCTTGGCGAGAGCATCCATCTCCAGCATCTGTCTGTTGTGGGTTATCTGAGCCATGTTTCCTCCATTGCAGGTGTACTTAGATGAAGGTTGTTTTAGCAGTTTTTTTGCGTCCTGTCAATAGTTTTCCAAACTAACAGATGTAAACTTAGAACCTCGACTAAATGTCAGGAAACTAGTAGAATATCCGCATGATTAACCCAAAAACAGCCAAAAATGCAATGGTGCTGATGATGGCTACATTAGGCCAAAAATTCATCGCTTTTATTGCTTTTGCCCTGGTCGCTAGGCTGACTGGGCCGAATATTACGGGCACTTATTTTTTTGCTGTTTCAGTCACCTCGGTTTTTGT
>JBAYJJ010000026.1:0-16534 GCA_041665165.1 Patescibacteria group bacterium
CACAGCCACTTTTTGAAACAAGCCCCAAAAAATCAGATGACAGCCCTCATAAAAATTAGCAATCTTGAGGGGCCTCGGAGATTCAATTTGCGGAAGGAGGTCTTTGGCACGCATAATGGGGCCGGCAACCAAATGAGGAAAATAAGTCACGAAAAGCGCATAATCACAAAAACTCCGGGTGGCCTTGACTTCCCTCTTGTAAATACCAAAAACATAACTCATCGCTTCAAAGGTATAAAAGGATATGCCTATAGGCAAAATCACATGCAAATAACGAAAATGCAATCCGATTCCGCCCCATTCCAAAAAATGTTCAAGGCTGGATGTGAAAAAGTTGAAGTACTTAAAAAAACCGAGAATGAACAGGTTGATCAACAAACTGATGGTCAAAAACAGCTTTCTTCCTGCCAGACTGTCAGATTCTTCGATCTTGATCCCGCAAATGAAATCGGCTGTAATCGAAACAAACATCAAAATCAGAAAACGCCAGTCCCATGAACCGTAAAAAACGCAGCTTGCAATGAGAAGAATCCAATTTTGGAGTTTTAGGTATTTTTGGGAAAGAAGATACAACGGATAGACAATCGAAAGAAAAATGAGGAAGACGAAAGAATTAAAAACCATTTCCGAAAATGAAAGACTTTATCCAAATTTTTTTATGATGTTGAAAAATCAATTTGTGTCGCATAGAGCCCTATTGGGGATATTTTCTGGGAACCCGAAACGCTCTTGCGTCAAGAGCCCGTCTTGATATGTCCTTTACTCGCGTAAAATAAGAGGCTACATTATAACGACGGATCGCATAAATATGAATGTTTATATCAAGCAACAGGAAGCCGGGCGGGCTATTATGGCGTTTGTTACCAAACTATGTATTTGCCTTAAAATCTGCGCGCGTATCCTCCGACTTTGGCTGGACCGGGAAGATCCGGAGCACCGGAATTTCCTCCTGCTCCGCAACAAGCTCATCCTCCGCCATGAGATAGGGAGCCTGTGCGGCCCATCGCACCAAAAAGCTTCCGTGCTGGGATATTGTGTTTATTTTCAAAATTTTGATGAATTGATTCGGCTCATCGACGAAATTTTCGGCAAGAAAATTTATTCCTTTCAAAGCTCTAAAAAGTCCCCCTTGATCATTGATTGCGGCGCCAATATCGGCATGTCGATTCTGGCCTTCAAAAAAAGCTGCCCCGAAGCCAGAATTCTCGCTTTTGAGCCCGACCCGAATACCTGCGCGATCCTCAGAAAAAACATTGCCGGCAACGCCTTGCCCGATGTCGAGGTCGTGGAGGCGGCCGTAGCGGATGCGCGGGGCGACATTCGCTTTTACAAAAACGTCGAGGGAAAACACTCTCTGCTTTCCAGCACCTCTCCCGCCAATATCCCGGGGGCAAAAGAAATTCGCGTCCGCGCCGAAAGGTTGGCCGACTACATCACCGGCGAAGTCGATTTACTTAAAATGGATGTTGAAGGAAGCGAAATGAAGATTTTGGAAGATCTTGCCGCGCAAAAGAAACTCGGGTGGATCCGGGAAATCCTTCTCGAATACCACCATCATCTGGATCCGCGAAAAGATGAGCTCGCGTCTTTTTTCCGACTCTTGGAAGCCGACGGATTCGGCTATCAGGTCGCAGCCTCACGTCTTGCTCCGCCCGCCCCCGGAACCTTTCAGGACATCTTAATCCGAGCCTACAGAAACTCGAACTAATTCCCGGCTGAACCGCAACAGGCTTTGTCCGTTGCGCACTGCTTCGACGGTTTCCCGGCTTCTACCCGCGCCACAAGAAAATTGCCGATCGCAAGGTAATCCAAACCGCCCTGCAAAAAGGCCCGGATTGCATCTTCGGGAGAGCACACGATGGGCTCTTCATGCATATTAAAACTCGTATTGACGACGGAGGGAATACCCGTCCGCTTGAAGTACTCTTTCAAGATACGGTAGTAGCGGGGGTTGATCGATTCCGATATTAATTGGGGCCTTGCGGTGCCATCCACATGAACCACCGCAGGCGACTGCTTTTTCATCGAATCCGTGCAGTCAAAGGTAATGGTCATGAATTGCGCCGTGTATTCGGCTCCGGCCAGCCCCGGGTAACAGCGACGAGCCTCTTCCGCCAAAGTCACCGGCGCAAACGGCATGAACTCGCTCCGGTTCAGCTGATGATTAAGCCAATCATTGACCTTGGGGTCCGTCGCCGGATAAAGAATAGAACGGTTCCCCAGAGCTCTCGGCCCAAATTCCATTCTCCCGTCAAAATGAGCCACAACCTTGTTTTGCGTCAAAAGTTCCGCGATGGTCGAGGCCGGATCTTCCATCCGGCTGTAGTCCAATCCGTATTTTTTTAAGGATTGTTCGATTTCCTGCTCGGTGTATTCTGGCCCCCAATACACATCCCGAATAGGCGAAGGCTTAAGATCCTGCGTCTTGTCCCGGTAAACGATTTGCGCCGCACCATAGCCAAGGCCGCCGTCAGCCATGTGCGGAAAAACAAAAACATTTTTAACCCCGGGGATACCGTGCGTTCTCTGGTTCAGCTTAACGTTGGCAAAGACCCCGCCGGCCAATACGATATTTTCCGTTTTATAGGTTTTGACGTAATAGGAAATATACTGCGTCGCTACTTCTTCCAGCACGGTTTGAAATGCCGCTGAAATGTTCTCTCGCCCGTATTGTTTGGCCAAGTACAAGATCTTCGGATAATTGCCATAGATCGACGGCGCGACAAACCCGCCTTTGCCGTCATAACTCGCAAGCTTCCGGATTTCGCTCAGCAGCTTCTCATCCGGCTTTCCGTAGGCCGCCAATCCGGTAATCTTGCCTTCATGTCTGGCGGGTCGAAAACCAAGAGCCTTTGTGACAGCGGCGTAAAAAACCCCTAGCGAGTGCGGGACAAAAATTTCCTTGAGAAGGTCAAACCCTCCCTTTGTGACCAAATAGACCTGAGAGGTAATGCCCTCCCCCTGGCCGTCAATTGTGACCGCCAGGGCGTTATCATAACCGCCAGCCCAATAAGCGCATGCCGCATGAGCGTAGTGATGAGGCACCCTGATCATTTTATCCAGACAGCTGTTTTTTTGCCCCCAATCGCGTATTTCATCACTCATTTTTCCGGCAACGCGGACAGATCTTGGAGCGTTGCGGAATTTTTGAACCATCCAGTTGAGGGTTTTGGTCCAAAGGCTGGCAGGATCTGCCTTAGAAAAGTAATCATAGGTCGACAAGCGCTCTCGGACCCGGTAAAAAAGTTCAGGGTTCACGGAGGGGTCCGCCTTCGCAACGGCAATCCAATCGATATCATTCAAAGTCAGGCCGGCGTAGCGGAGCACCCACTCGACGGAACGGTGCGGAAACCCCGCATGCTGCTTGATCCGGGACAGCCTTTCCTCGTTGATCCCGCACACAACAGCGGAATCCTTGAGAAGAACCACTCCGGCATCATTGTCAATTTCGCTGATTCCAAGGATATGCATGCCTTCTCCCGGTGATAGTTACTTAAATATAAAGCCCCATCTGTCGCGAAGGTTTGGATTATAAAGGGTTCTATCGAGAAGATAAAGCCAAGAATCGATCCGACAGCTTGCGTCAAAAGCCCTGCGTGTGTCATGCGTGTGTCATTGACAGGCGCTTCGGTTTCGCATAGCTTATGTCATCAGACAATCTCCTTAACATGGGCGAACAGGTAAGTTGCTCAAAAAAATCATTCAAAAAATGAACGCGCAAAACCCCCGGGCAAAACCTGAAAAAATGGTAAGTAAGGACTTTGAGATTTGCCTTTTGGATGAGCATCACCTGAAAGAGTTTGCCGATTTTTTTGCCCGCGCCAAAGGATTGCCGCCCGATTCCCCCGCCGTCCAACCCTCGTATCTGAAGTGGAAATATCTCAATTTAAATGCCCCGCTAAACCGCTGTTTTGCGCTTCGTCAGGGCGGACAAATCCGCGCCGTCGTCGGTGGAATTGTCCAGCTCCATGAAATTGATAACATGAGTACTGAAATATGTTTTCCGGTAGATTGGTTCAGCGATCCGGACAATCCCGTTAAAGGTGTTGGAAGAAAAGCAATGAACGCTTTAATCGACCGATACCCTGCATCGGTCGCCGTCGGCGGGTCTAAAATTTGTTTTGAGCCGCAAATCAAGGTCGGATTCAAAGATGTGGGCTATGTTCCCTTGCTTGGCGTAGACGAACCTATCGACGGTCATGTCAAAAAAATGGCAAAGGCCGTACGAAACTGGCTGAAATACCCCCGCGTGATGTGGAATAAACTTTGCCTGCTTACACATCAATCCGGATGGGGCTCTTCGCATTATGAGGAAGTCTCAGTGGCCGATGAAGAACTGTTGCAATGCCAGGCAGCATCAATGCTGTCGCGCGGCGTTTCCCGAAAAGACCTGGTAAATCGATGGCGATATTTCATGGAGCAGCCCTGCAATCCTTCGAATGTCCTGAAAGTTGACAAAAAGGGCTTTATTTCTTATGCATTGATTTCTCGATTTACGGATTCCCGGAAAGGCTTCTGTGCCCTCGGAGACGCCCTTGTCCACCCTGAGCACAGCGTTGAAGACATTCTGGCAGCCGCCGTACTTTATGCCCGCAGGCGCCATCATGCCGGCATCCTGATGATGACCAATAATTCCGCTATCTGTCAAAAGGCAAAATCCGTCGGTTACCGCATGATTGAACCCATCCGCACCCAGTACTATGCCGCTCTGGACGGCCCCGAATGCGATCGAATCGAATCGTTGCCTTCCGTTTCGTTGATCACCCACGATGAGCTGGCCTATATCGAAAGCCCTGAGAACCGGAAACCATGCGCAACTTGCCGCCCCGGAACACCATGAAATCGCAACATCAAGCGACGACAGAAATATGGAGCCCCTTCGAAACAACTTCGTGGGAACAATTGCAAAACAGGGTCGTCAGGCCGCTCATCAAAAAACAGTTGGCCTCGGTACTAAAACGCAGCCCTTTTTATCAAAAAAAACTAGGGGGCCACAGGCCCAAAAAAGGCCTGATCCTCGCTGATTTGCCGCATCTGCCCTTCACCGAAAAGCATGAGCTTGTAGAAGATGAACAAAAACATCCTCCCTTCGGCAGCTATCTCGCCGCACCGACGGGACAAATCATGCGCGTGCACCGCACTTCGGGAACAAGCGCTCTGCCTCTGCTGCTGGCCTTGTCCAAAAAAGATATCGAACAAACGGTCGAGTGCGGCGCCCGATGCTTCTGGGCTTCCGGCCTGCGGCCTCAAGACATGGCCGTTCATTGTCTGAATTACTGCCTGTGGTCCGGGGGCCTGACCGATCATCAAAGCCTCGAACGTACCGGCGCGGCGGTGATCCCCTACGGCGTCGGCAACTCCTCGAATCTCATACGGACCATCCTCGCTTTGCGGCCGACCGCCATTCACTGCACGCCTTCATATCTGGCAAAACTTCAAACGCTTCTCGAGCGGGAATTTTCGATCACTCCGAGATCGCTTGGGCTTCGCCTGGGGTTATTCGGCGGGGAGGGCGGCTTGCAGAGCAGGGACTTCCGAAAGCACATCGAATCCGTCTGGGGTTTTCGTGCCATGGATGCCAACTACGGCGCTGCAGACGTCCTGAGCATGTTCGGGGCCGAGTGTAAGGTCCGGAACGGTCTTCATTTCATGGGCCAGGGCGTTATTTTACCGGAGCTCAAGGATCCGAAAAGTGATACAATTCTCGTTTGGGAAAAAGGGGTCCGCGGCGAATTCGTCTTTACGAGCCTCCGGAAGGAGTGCCAGCCCCTTATCCGCTACCGGTCGCACGATATCGTCGAAGTCGTAGGGATAGACCGTTGCGCTTGCGGACGAAGGAGCCCCCGGTTCCGGATCGTGGGTAGGCTGGAAGACATGATTGTTGTTCGAGGGGTCAATGTTTTTATAAGTTCTATTGCCGCTTGTATCAATCAGCACCTCGATCAGTTGAGCGGCGAATTTCGCGTCCGGGTCGACCGCGAGGATCCGATTGAACGGTGTATCATTGCCGTCGAAACCAGAGCTGACAATCCAGGCAGTGAGCTGATCCGGCAACTTGAGGATGGGTTTCGTCAGAGCCTTTACTTCAAACCTGCCGTGGAACTTCTGGAGCCCGGCAGTTTGCCGAGAACGGAAGGCAAAACCCAACGCCTCGAAAGAATCCTATAGGGAGGACCGATGTATAAAACGAGAAAGGTCGAGATTTATGCTTCGGAAATTGCCGAAATCCTCAATCTGACGTTGACCGGCGAGGATTTTATCGTGAAATACCCCGGTTCCCTCGAAAACCTCCAGCCGCACACGGTGGTCTATTCGGAGACGCTGACCCCCGAAATAGCCCGGCAGCTAAAGCAAACCCGGAACATACTCATGATCCTGCGCGAAAGTTACGGCCTGAAAGCCGAAGGGTTTTCATACCTGGTCTCCCCCCGCCCGCGCCTTGATTTTGTCAGAATTCTTAACGAGTCGTTCGTCGAGCGTGACACGCGTCAAAGTGACCCAACGGCAAGAATTTCGACCGATGCAAAAATCGGCCGGAACGTTGTCATCGGCGCTCATTCCGTCATCGGCCCCGACGTCGTTATCGGGGACAATACCATTGTCTTGAATAATGTCGTCATCACAGGAAAAGTCGTCATCGGAAGAAACTGCGTCATCAAGGACAACGCCACCCTGGGCAGCGAGGGCTACGGCTTTGAATTCGACGAGGCCGGCGAACCGATTCACGTCCCCTACGTCGGTAGCATTTTGATCGGAGACCATGTTTGGATCGGCGCGAACTCCGCCATCGAACGGGCTGAAATCGACGATACGGTCATCGCCGCGTCCGTTAAAATCGACGATCTGGTCCAAATCGGCCAAAGTTGTCAAATTGGGGAGCACACGATGATCGCCGCGGGAACCGTTGTCAGCGCCAGGGTCAAGATCGGAAACCACTGCTGGCTCGCACCCAATGTCAGCTTGAAAGACCGGATCACCCTTGCCGACGATGTGCTTGTCGGAATCGGCGCCGTGGTCATCCATGACTGCGAAAGCCATAACGTCTATGCCGGGAACCCGGCAAGACTACTCCGGCGGCGAACCCAGGAAGACTTGAAAAGTGTCTGAGGCGGTGCATTCAATGTCAGAGACGAAAGAACGCATTTTTACGGAGAGGGTATCGCCTTTTCTCAAACAGAAGATGGCGGATCTTCTGGCCCGATATGGGGCGGCCGACGAGCGTTATCGCGCTCTTAGTTTGCAGTACCTCAAAAGCCCTCTCGAAGAGGCGGCGGCCCCCGAATCCAATTTGCGTCACTATGAGGCCGAGGTTGTTCATCAGGAGTCTGCTCTCCCAAAAGGCATAGAGCGGCTATACCGAAGAACTCTCGTGATTGAAATTACGATCAGCTGCGTGGCGAATTGCCGCTACTGCCTCCGTCAAAAATACGACCTCCACACGTTCACGGAAGACGAAATTCTGCGGGTGGCGAAGTACTGCGGCAGTCAAGGAGTCCGGGAGGATCTGAACGAAGTCCTCATCACGGGAGGCGATGCCTTTCTGGTCCCACAAAAATTAAATCTTCTCGTCGAAGCCTTGATGAGATATGCGCCCAATGTCACTACCATGCGTGTCGCGACACGAATCCCGCAGCAGTCCCCTGAACGCGTCACAGACGCCATTCTGGATGTCTTCCGGAATAAACCCGGCATTCGCTTCGAGGTCGCGACCCAAACCAATCATGCGGTAGAATTTTTCCAGGAAGTCAGGGAATGCTTCAAGCGCCTCAAGGAAGTCGTCCCTACGATCTACTCCCAAAATGTCCTTCTAAAAGGCGTCAACGACACGCCTGAGGCCCTGCTGGAGCTCTACGACACCATGCGGATCTTGGGAATTGAGGCCCACTATCTCTTTCACGCCATCCCCTTACAGGGAATGCATCACTTCAGAACCACGGTCGACAAGGGACTTTCTTTAACCAAAATGATCACAAGCAGCGGAATATTCTCCGGCAGGGCCAAGCCGATGTATGCCGCGATGACGGACATCGGAAAAATTATTTTCTACGAAGGAACCATCAAGGAACGTGATACGAAAAACAACAGGCTTCTACTTCAATCCTGCTACATGCTGAAAAACCGGCGTGAATGGAACCCCTCCTGGCAGCTTCCCGGCTCCGCCCAAACTGATAAACAAGGTTATCTCCAGGTGTGGTACCTCGACGGCAGTCAATAGTCGGCTTGACTGCCCCAAGATGGCGCAACTTCCGTCCATCATAAATGCTTCTCGATTTTTTGCAAATACGGACAATCAAGAGAGATTTGACAGCTTCGCAAGCCGTTTCAACAATTTGTTTCCGACGCCGGCCCTGCCCTTTCCGGGCAGACTTTTAATCCAATAACCTTCCACCCGGCTCAAACTGAATAGGTCACCGCCGACAGTAGGCATGCGCCAACCGCTCATCTTCCGAAACACAGTTTTAATTTCCAGCTCCCTGAGCCACAGCAAGCTCAAGCGTCCGCTCGCATGCCAAGGATAGGCAAAATGCTCGCATTTTTTTCCGAGTTCCTCTTCGATGCGTTTCTTTGAATCGACCAAAGAATTTCTGATTGCAAGCTCCTGCTCGTCAGGCAATTCAAACGCGGTCTCGAGCCGGTGATGGGTGCGATAATCACCCACGACCCCGTGCAATTCTTTACGCCAATATTTTCTTGAAAAGAAATTTGTCCCGCCATGGGATCGGACATAATCAATGCATGCCTTACGCAAACCGGCATCATCCAAAAAGCGGCGCGCCGCAAGCCTCGGCCGGTAGGGATAAACCGGGCATCCCCATAAATAGTCGTCAAAATTAGTGTCGACGGCCGTGAATAACCATGTATAAAGGGGCCGCCCCAATTTGTCGGGCCTTTGGAAATCAATAATTCTGTTTTCGATAAAACAGATGCGGTGCCGCCATCCGTGCGATTCCACATCAATGACGCCGGAAGCTTCCATATCGCGCGCTTCAGACCAGCTTGTAAACGGCTTTTTTTCTTCATAAGCCGTAAGCTCCTCTTCCGAAATTTTACCGGCCCACACATCTTCCAACGTCGGCCCAAGCATTCCGTCTTCCGAGACCATTCCCGGGTTAATATAAAAAACGGCTTTCATACCCATCCTTTTCAGGATCGGATACGCCACGGACCAGTTGTTCCGAAGACCGTCATCGAACGTCAGAATCACCTTCCGGTCGGCGTCCCGCCTTTTTCCAATCAGATAATCATAGTACTCGTTGATTTTAAGAGTCCGGTACCCGTTGGTCTTTAGATAACACAGCACTTCTTCAAATTCAGCCGGAACGGCCTTATGGAAGATGAAAGAAGGAATGACGTTGGACGGTAATGGCCGGTCCCACAGAGCAAACGAAGGGACATCCCGGACAATATTCCTAAACCGCCTCAACCAATTTTGATCGCCTCGTTCCAGCATGGGCCCCACTTCGCAAGGGAAAACTTCTGTTCAAGTGTTTTGTGACCGCTCAAACCGACGGATTTTCTCAATTTTTTGTCGCGAACCAGCCGCTCCAGTTTGTCATACCATTCGGCGTCCGAATCAGCCAAAAAGCCATTCTTGCCGTCCTCGATGAACTCGTTGACCACGCCGACGGGAGAAGACACCCCCGGAATCCCATTGGCCATATAAAGCAACCCTTTAAAAGCACATTTACGGCGATTCCAGAGAGTGTCCGTTAGCGGCATGATACCTATATCTGCCCGTTCAAAAAGTTTTTTTTCATTTTCATAGCTCCACTCCATAAAATCGAAAGGCATTGCCCCAAAAATGGTGCGCAAGTTCTCCGTATGAACGTCGCTCAACACCGTCAGCCGGATATCATATTTTTGAGAAAGCCTTGCGATGGCAGCCGAGGAGAGGGCAAGAAGATAATGCGCACTTTTGTTACCGGACCATATCACCTGAATCGGCCCGCTGCGCTCATAGCGCTTCTCGTCAAAATGGTAATAACGAGTATCCACCGGCGTGGGAATGACAAGAACGCGATCAGTCACCCCCAACAAATCCTTTCTCAATCTCTCATTGCCGACGAAAACCTTTCGGGCCCACTTAGACAGCCGGAATGTCTGAGCGGGATCGTCAAATATATTCCATGGAAATCGTGTCAATCGACTTACCGAGTCAATCGTGATGGCATCATCCATATCAAAAATAATGTTTTTTTGCACCGCGTGTAACAAGAAATCAAAAAAGCGGTAATTGATGGTAGCAATGCCCTTTTGGAGGATCACCAAATCATACTGCCAGGCCCAGAGGATCGCAAACAACCTGAAGAAAAACTCGACCATATGAAATATGATTCTTTCTACACGCTTCGAACTTCCGTAATATTTTTTAAAAAACCTTTCGGGAACCGCGCTTTGGATTTTATAAGTATGCTCCCCTCCCAAGAAAGGGAGAAACTGGTAAATTCTGAACCGCGTACTGGGTTGGTGGCGCGGATAAAGTGTCAGAAAAAGGATCTTCATCTCGTTATTCGCCCACCCTTTCAGCAAATATGACCCGTCTCAACCCTTTTTACCCAAATAGTAGATGGCAAATGGCATGATGTTAGCCTGATCGTAGCGAGTCAGGAATGTGTCCAGATATTTCAGAGGAAAGACGACCCATCCAAGAATATAATGATATAGAAAATGAAAAAAACCTTGGTGGTTGAATGAAAAAAGCAGTGCCAGATAGGTCCTTGCAATATGAGCAAAAGCCGCGCTCGGCCCAGAAAAAAGCCCAGACTTCACTTTTGAAAAACCGTGGCTCTTGAGCAGCTCTTCCAGACCGATCAGCGTAAAACGCTGATAATCAAACGGTTCCGCGTGAACCGTCTGAAGAAAAGGGGTTTCGATATAAACGTAACCATCCGTTCGGAGAACGCGGTAAATTTCTTTAATCGCACGAGTTGGCGCTGCAATATGTTCCAGCACGCCCCCAAGCCACACAAACCCTATGCAATCATTTCTAAGCGGTAATGCATGTGCATCTCCAACAAGATTAACTCCAAAATATGGCTCTAAGTCTAATTTGATAGCCGCTTCAGAAATTGCTTCATCGCCCGAACCGATTTCCAAAATTGGCTTTCGCCGATTCAGGTATGGCAAAATATCGCTTCTTGCCGCATGAATATTCGAGCAGAGCATCGTCGAACTGTGCGGAAGGCACAGCCAGCTCAAACTCCTTTTGCCCCAGCGTAAAATTCCATATATCGTTTGGTGATTTTTAAGATCCATCACGTCGTCAATTTTTCGTGTTGTTGCAGCCGTTGCTGACGCCATCCATCATCAATGAAGTCAGCCATTAATGTCGCGATGAGTTGACACCCTTTTTCGTTTGGATGAGCGGCATCGCCAGGATGAAAACAAGATTCCAGCTTGTCAGGGGGGAAAGAGTCAAATACGGAAGCGAGATCAATAACGGATGTTTTAGATTCATTGGCTATTTTTTTTAATATCTCATTATACTTCGTAATTTGATAAGCATAGTAAGCGCTTGTGGCTGTTAAATCTCGTCGAGCCTTTTTGTCGGCCCTAGCATATCGAAGGCTCGCCGCTTCCCTTCCCTGTTGACCATAGGGCGTGGTCACAAAAATAAGTTGAATCCCATTCCGGTGAGCACTTTGCACCATAGACTTCAGATTTACCTCAACTTGTTCAGGGGTCAAAGCATTTTTCAAAAAACAAGTGTCGAATATGGAGCCGATCCTCCGTGAATAACGCAAATTTTGAAACAGGCCATCCGTCAGACGTATAAATGTTCGAAACGTAGCAAAATGGTGCCAAAACGAATTAATCCATCTAATCTTCTGGTCATAATCAAACCAGCCAACAATCCTAGCCATATCATTCCAACCGAAATAGATAATTGCAATATCGGGGTGCACTTTTGAAACAATACCTCTCATAAGGGCACCTCCCTGCAAAGTCGAAAAACCGTTCACGCCGAAATTAAACACTTCAACATCTTCCTGATATTTCTGCTTGAGGATATTTTCAAGCTGCCTCGGATAAGTTTGTTCATCATGCGCAAGAAGCACGCCAAAGGTACACGAATCTCCTAAACACACGATTCGTTTTTTACGACCCTTGCTGAAATAATCTCGTTCGGATCCTCTCCACCCCAATGAGTTCACGCTTTCCAACCCTTTTGAAATTTCAACTACTGCATATGGTTTAAACCGCCACCCCAAAATGGCATCCTCTTGATAGACACTCGCCGCCCGCGCTTCCATTACGCGCAGACCACCTTCAAGGAGGCCGATTAAAAAAACCGCAACAATAGTTAAAAAAATGATATTTTTCATTTCGCTCTATGACACAACAGCTTTAATCAATGTTCTATCCGAGGCGATTCTTTTTTGAGCCTCGGAAGATACCACCAGAAAAACACTTGTTCCAACCGTAGGCTGATAAAATAATCAGCAGTGACTCGGTGGGCAATCGATAGCGATAAGATGATAAAACGAATGCATGAGATATTAGGAAGAAAACAAAAATAAACATTATCAATATAATCCACCGCTTACTACCTGCATCCTTGCAGCCCGCCAATAAGCCAAAGAATGCGCCAAAACTCACAAAAACATACCCCCAATTTATCACCCGTTTTTTTACATTGTTTTTAAAATAATGGGTGTGATTATAATCTAAATAAAAAAAACATTTTTTAAGAAAAAGAAGGCCAAATGCTGCCGGGTATTCTCGCATATAATTTACAGCCTTCCGCATGAAAATAAAACTTCGTTCTCGTTCGTTCTTTCCCATGATCTGCAACCTAAAATCTTCGGGCACTATGACTCTACTAAAAAATTCCGTACCAAACCCATCTGATCCAGGGTGGTTAGAAGCATAAAGGGCCATTCCCCCAGAACTCACAACGGGTATCAATGATTGAAAAAGAAGATAGTTACGAACCGTCCAGGGCATAATCACCAACGCCACCATGACAATTAAGAGAGAATAGAATTTAAGCACCGCCCGCAATTGAAAACCAATCAGTATCATCGCGAAGGGTAGAAAAGGAATCAACAAAAGTGGTTCTGGTCTGCATAAAATAGCCAGCCCCCAGAAAACGCCCGCTAGAAGGGCGAGGAAGCTGGACTTCCGCATGAAACAAAGCACCAGAGTATATACGGATATTATTAGTAGAAACGCATACAAAGTCTCTGTGCCAATGAAGGCACAGCTGAACCAAAAATTATAAAACGGTGGATAAATCGAGCTGATTATAACAGTAAATAAACATGATCGCGCGCCAAAAATCCGATAGCTCATGCACCCCATTGTCGCTACAGTCAAAGTGCTAAGAAGCGCTTGGACAATGCGAACCGGCATCAAATGATGTCCAAATATTTTATAATGTACCGCTAGAAAATAAATATATAACGGTGGCCTATAAGCGGACAATTCCCCCCACTGACTTCTTATCCCCTCACCCTTTAAGACGCTAAGTGCGCATTGATCATAAACTAAACTATCTTTTTCAAGGAGGCCGTCATGTCTCCACGCTGCTTGGAAGCGAAAAACAATGGCAATAAACATAAAAATTACAATAATAAGCCACTGATTTTTACTCATGCGGACGCCCTCCATGCCACATACCTGGACGTCTTTTCGCCTATCTGCTGAAATAGTGCCTAGATCTGCGTTCACTCTAATATCCCATTCAAGTAACCCGCCCTTCGAAAGCCTTTTCACAAAGTTCTCTATTTCACATCCAAGACAAATGAGACACTTATGCTAGCCCTTCGAAACCTCAGTATAATTTTTCGACATCAGAAGCATTTTAAATCTTCGAAAGGCAATAAAACACATCTGAACAAGCAACAAACCGTGTTTAAACCGCTCAATTTTTATGTCTCCACTTGTCCGAGCCCGGTAACGAACCGGTAATTCAACAATCTTAAGATTTTGCTTGGCCGCTCCAAACAACAAGTCAAAGTCCCCAAATGGGTCAAAATCTCCGAAATAGCTGCGATTTTCTTTGATCTTCAAGTAAGCCTGTTTCGTCAAGGCCTTGGTTCCGCAGAGTGTGTCTTTAATCTTCTGGTCAAGCAGCCAGCTAAAAATCAGTCCAAACAGCTCGTTGGCATATAAATTTAGCATCCTCATAGCTTGTTTCTCCATAGGATAAACAAGGCGCGAACCGTTAATAAACTCTCCACGGGACTCCGCCAGAGACAAAAAGAATTTGGGCATCTCAGCCGGTGGAACCGTGCAATCCGAATCCAAAATGATCAACACTTCATGGCTCGCCTTATCAAATCCTTTTCGGACAGCATCCCCCTTGCCAAGCTTCAACATTTTATTGGATTTTTTTTGTGCTGGCTTATTCAGCATCCCTTCCTCTCGAGGAATTTGATGTATTAACTTGATGTCAAACTTATTTTTATAACTTGGCATTAATTCGAGAATCTTCTCTACCGTCCCATCGGTGGAATTTCCGTCTACAAAAATGATTTCTGGATTGACTCCGATAGCTGGAAGATTTTTTAACAACGCTTCAATATTCCCAACCTCGTTACGGCAGGGAACAACCACAGAACACTGAAGCGAACTTTCCTGTAAGGGCACCTTTTTGGCCACTACATATTCGACCAGGCATAATCGCCAGATCACGGGAATATTTGCAAGTACCCGATTAAAAAACCAAGACAAAATCGGAACAGAAACAGGTAGAAGAATTTTCTTCCCCTGCTTAATCACTTCAAACCCGTTTAAATACAACAGGTTGTCGATGTCGCTCAGCCCCAGCCAGTTCTGATGTCGCCTGGGTAACATGCAACCCAATTTTTGGGCCAACTTCAAGACGAGTTCCCATATCCCATTGTAATAGGTGATAACAACCCGCGATTCAAAAGTCGTGACTTTTCTCAAGCATCGAAAAACCTTCCAGACATCCTGCAAAACTCCAATGCATCCGGAAAGCACCACATAATCGAACCTTTCATCGATACATATTCCCTCGGCATCCTGTAAAAGGAATTGAAGATGGGGATGCTTTTCGCGCGCCAACTCGATCATCCGCGGACTTAAATCAATCCCAATTCCTCTGGAGGGCTTCAACTTGTCAAGCAACTCTCCCGTGCTACTCCCCACATCCAAAACGCGAAGACCTTCGGGAATGAGAAATTTTAGGAGGTGTCTGACTTCCGAATGATAATATCTATTTTTCGCCCGCCACTGATCCCTCTTGTCGGCGATAGAATCAAAGTAAGCAACAATTTGGTCTTTTCCCATTTTTAACTCTCCCGTCTTTCCTTGCCGTGCAACCATCCCACTTCACCACAGGGACAATGCTGCAAGTTACGTTTGCTAACACTTAAAAGGAAAATGCACAAACAATCCCCTGCGCTACAAGCAGAGGTTCTTGTCATCAGCACAGAATTGATCATTGAATTTGCCTTTAGAAATCACAGGCAACTTTCTCGTAAATGGCTTTTCACGAATCTCGGCTAATTTCAGCTGGGAGATTAACTTGATTTTTGATCCCGAGACTTAATGAATGTCGCAGGCACGCCGCCAAAAAGACAATATGGCGGGACATCACGAGTTACCACGCTTCCAGCAGCAATTATAGAACCGCGGCCGATGCGAACTCCGTTTTTTACAACCACATGAGCGCCGAGCCAGACATCATCTTCAATGATGATCGGGCCATAATTAAACGGCTGTTCATAGATTGGAATGTCAGTACGCTCATAGGTATGCCCTCCGCTTGACAGCACGCAACCGGGTCCTATAAGGACCCCATTCCCCATACGAATGCCCCCGCGACCGTCAATGTGTGTGTGTATATTGATCGCCAGACGGTTTCCAGCAGAGATGTTGCGGCTGAAAACAATATAAACATCTGGATAAATCAGAAGATTTTTGCCGCAGGACTTAAACAAAAGCTTATATAATGCGGCCCTCAGAATGATTCCTTCCATTCCAGGCAAACTTCTCAACAACCAGGCCGGATAAACCTCAAATGCATGAACCAGTGTATTTTTCCAACCGTTCCTTCGGACAAACCCTGCAACCTCACTGATCATCTATCCCCCTTAAAATGGCTTAATACAGTCCATAATTTAAAGCCTGGAATGCCCGAATCAATGGGAGAAAATCATCATTTGTTCTTAGGCCCAAAAGCACGACATCATCATACCAAATTATTTGATTCAAAAACACTTATGCCTTAGTTGTTTGCGCAACTCAATGGTGTAATGCATGCCTATAAGGGGATTCAACGGCGATAACAACCATTCGACGCCTTTGACTGCTGAATAAGTAAAGGATGGCAATAATTGCCGGTATGAGACGCCGCCGCTTAACAAGTATGTAAGCGGCGTATGTGCCTTAAAGAGATTCACTGTGAGATTCGGAAACATTTCTACAAACTTTCTTCTATCTCGAAAAAAAACTATCCAAGGCAGCGCGCCATTGGCAGAGGACAGAGGCGATGTGCCATTCAGTCGCCAGCTCCCGGCAGGATTAAATGTTTCATGATGAAAGTTTTGGTAAATCAAGC
>JBAYJJ010000027.1:0-16176 GCA_041665165.1 Patescibacteria group bacterium
ATAAACCAAAAGTCCGCCTTCGCCCCTATCGGGCTATGGCGGACTACCAGCCTTCGCTTCACCTTCTTTACGCTGGCCGCGCCAGCCGAAGCTTCAGCGAAGGCTGGTAGCGAGGGTGGGGATCGAACCCACGACCTCGGGCTTATGAGTCCCGCGCTCTAACCATCTGAGCTACCTCGCCATTTGTCGGGCAAATATAGCGTATTTTCGGGTAAAAGGCAATAGGGATTAAGTGTCTAATTTAAGCCAGAAAGACGTCAAAGGCTGTTGACAGTCAAAGGCTTGACAGAAGCCCCTTTTTTGATATATTGGGTAAGTACCCTGAAAAGAGGTCGCAATGCAGGCACATATTGTGAGCTTTGGAACTGCTTGGTTTCGCAAAATTACTTCGGCCTACACAGATCGTCACGGCAATCTCGCACTTGGGCTCAAACTGAAGCCTGAGGACATGCCTGAGGCAGGCAAGTATTTGAACTTGCGCCGGATTTTTCCCGGGCACGTAATCCTGGATCTGTTAGACTGCCAGATTTGTTATACCAATGCCGATGATACTCATCGGCGCACCAGTGCTTTCAATGAGTGGCTGTGCACTAGGGGCGGCCCGAGCGCTGAGCCGTGTCTGAGCGTGAAGTTCAACCGGGACAGGGACGCTATCATCTTGCATTGCAATCCGCGAGCCAAGGTGCCCACATGGTGCGACAGCATCCGATTATTCAGGAAGAGTGATTCTTTGGAACTCCTCACTCTGCCTCTACTCTGGGATGTGAATGTAGCTTCGTATAAATGACTCCTCGACAGCCTCAGCTGTCTTTTTTGTATCAAAAAAATAAACCGCCGTGCGGTTATTTTTTTGGTTGCGGGGGTCGGACTTGAACCGACGACCTCCAGGTTATGGGCCTGGCGAGCTGCCAACTGCTCTACCCCGCGCTACGCGAAACACCAAAGATCAAGAAACAAGATCCAAATAAACTTCAACCTCCAAAACTTCAAGATATCAATCGATGATATATCTGTTTGGGCGTTTGAGTTTTTGATGCTTGTTTGATGTTTGGTTTTTGTCTCTTGGTGTTTACAAGTCAGTAAAGTACCATTTCTCGATTTTGCTGTCAATGACGCCTATTTATGGACCAGAAGCATCCCCTTGTCTTTAGGTGAATTGACCTCTATTATATAGGCGTTTATATGGCCCGAATTATTGGAATTGTTAACCAAAAAGGAGGAGTGGGCAAAACCACTACGGCCGTTAATTTAGGCGCGTATCTTGCTGATTTGGGAAAGTTTGTCTTGATTGTTGATCTTGATCCGCAGACAAATGCCACGTCTGGAATTGGCATTGACCAGAACAATATTGAGCGCAGCGTGTACGAGGCGATTTTGGGCAAAGTCAAAATGAGCGAAATCGTACAGCCCACCATGCACGAAACATTGCGCGTGGCACCTGCTACTTCGGCGCTGGCTGGCTTGAATGCTGAGTTGCCGAACATGGAGCGCAAAGAGTTCAAGCTGTTTGATGCTTTGCTTGAAGTCAGGAATGATTATGATTACATTTTGATCGATTGCCCCCCGACGCTCGGCTACATCACCTTGAACGGCATCGTGGCCTCAGATGAGATTTTGATTCCAGTCCAGGCCGAGTACTATGCGCTTGAAGGTTTGGCAGACCTTTTGGAAACTTTGGCGCTGGTCAAAGAACGCATCAGGCCAGAGATTCAGATTCTGGGCGCTGTGCTTACCATGTATGACAAGCGCACTAAATTATCTAATGACGTTCTGCAAGAGCTTTACAAGTATTTTCCGAACAATATTTTCAGGTCTGTCATCCCGCGCAGTGTCAGGCTGGCCGAAGCACCGTCTTTTGGCCGTTCTATCGCGGCTTTTGACCCGGATAACATGGGTGCCAAGGCATACGAGCGCTTGGCTCGCGAGATTTTGGGCACTGAGCAATTCATTCGCACTCAAATATGATGTTCAACAAACGACAATCCGGCTTGGGCCGCGGCTTAGGCGCTTTGATTCCGCCTAAAACAAATGCTCCGGCTAATGATTTTGAATTGGAAGAGCCGATAATTTCGGACATACCTCCGCATGCGACAGGGCCAGAAGCGATAGAGTCGCGGAATATGATTCGCATGATTCCGGTTGAAAAAATAATTCCCAACAGCCACCAGCCTCGCGAGTATTTTGATCACGCGGGTTTGGAGGATTTGGTTTCATCCATCAAGCAACACGGCATTATCCAGCCTCTAGTCGTCGCGCCATTGCCAGACGGCCGCTATGAGCTCATTGCCGGCGAAAGGCGTTTGCGCGCGGCAGTCATTGCTGAGCTGTTGACTGTGCCAGCCGTAATCCGCAGCGCTACAGAACAAGAGAAACTGGAATTGGCTATCATAGAAAACGTCCAGCGCAAAGACCTTAATGCCATGGAAGAGGCCAAGGCTTATGTGAGGCTGCGCGACGAATTCAATCTGACGCAAGATCAAATCGGCGAGCGCGTTGGCAAAAGCCGGCCCCAAGTCGGCAACACGATCCGCTTGCTTGAGCTTGAGCCAGAGATCCAGGCCGCACTCATGCAAGGCAAGATTTCCCAATCCAATGCGCGCACGCTGTTGTCTATCCCGGATCTGGACCAAAGGATGCAGATGTTCCGCGCCATGTTAGACGGCAACTTTACGGTCAGGGACGCAGAAGCGCGCATTCCGATTTCAAAACGCAGGGCCAAAAATTTCGATCCTAATCTTATGGACATTGAGTCAAAACTCAGGGTTGCTTATGGTACCAAGGTACAAATCAAACGCAATCCCAATGGCCAGGGCGAAGTGAAAATATTTTTCCAAAACGACGAAGACCTCCGCCGCATCGTGGACAAGGCAAACGGGGGAGAACTTATAATCTAACTCACAACTCAAAACTTACAACTAACAAGAGTGTCTAGGTTACTCTTGTAAGTTGTAAGTTGTTAGTTTTTATTTTTTTTCCGTATTGCAGTCGGTATCACATCTTTGATCCAAGTAGCCAAAGAAGCCCGGGCATACTGGCGGATTTTTGATTTCGCATTCTGCGTTTTGGCGAATTTTAACCAGTCTGGCGAAGGGCCTTTGCGATTCTTGTCTGTGACAACCTCAACGATATCGCCGCTTTTAAGAGGCTGGTCCAATGGGTGGATCGCATCATTCACTTTGGCTGCAATGCAAGTGTTTCCAATCTCAGTATGGATGGCATAAGCAAAATCAATAGGCGTTGATTCTTCGGGCAACTCAATCACATCGCCTTTTGGAGTGTAGACGTAAATGCGGTCATTGAAGACATCCACTTTCATTTCCTCAAGCTCAGCCAAAAATTCTTTTTTGTCTTTTATGGAGGTCTGGGTCTTGGCGAACTGGTCTATCCAATCCAATTCTTGCTGGGCATTGATATTTGGTTTGGCATTAGCCGTGTCTTTGCCAGCTTCGTCATAAGCCCAATGCGCGGCAATGCCGAACTCTGCGGCTTCATGCATCTCTTTGGTGCGGAACTGGAACTCGACAATGGCGCCGCGGTCATAGAATACGGTCGTATGTAAAGATTGATAGCCATTGGGCTTGGGTTGTGAAATATAATCCTTAATCCTGCCTTTGAGCGGAGTCCATTGGCTATGGATCACGCCCAAAGCCGCATAACAGTCTGCCATGGTAGGCATGATGCAGCGAATGGCAGTGAAATCATGGATTTTGGTGATGTCGCGATTGTATTTCAGCAACTTTTTATACAAAGAATATAAATGTTTGTGCCTACCATGCACGTCTACATATGGTATACCGCTTTGCGTAAGGTCATCTTTTGTCTGCTCTATTATTTTTTGGATCTGCAGGGTCTTGTTTTGGGCTGACTTGGTGGCCAACTCCAATGTCCACTGATATTCCTTGGGCAAAACCCATTTGAAGGCCGCGTCTTCAAGTTTGCCTTTTATTTCGCCCATGCCCAAGCGGTTGGCAATCGGCGCATAAATCTCCAAGCTCTCAAGTGCAATACGATAGGCTTTTTTCTGAGGAATGCAATCAAGAGTTTCCAAGTTGTGCAAACGATCCGCGAATTTGATCACCATCACGCGCACATCATTGGCCATGGCCATGAACATTTTGCGCAAGTTTTCTATATAGCGGTCCACGCCGCGGTATTTGATTTTTCCGACTTTGCAGATGCCGTTGACCATGCCCGCGATATCATCTCCAAAGGACTTGCGGATTTCTTCCAGAGTGATCGGCGTGTCTTCGGCCACGTCATGCAAAAGACCGGCCGCGATAATGTTGTCCGTGGCATGCATCTCGGCCAAGTACATGGCAGTGTATAGCGGGTGGATTATGTATGGCTCGCCAGACATGCGCAGCTGGCCTTTGTGGGCCGCATCAGCAAAAGCATAGGCGCGCTCAATCAGGGCTACGTCCGCATTGGGCCTAACCCGCTTGATGATGGCTATTAAGTCAGTCAGTGTCAGTTCTTTTGAGGGCATATGCCGCCTACCTAAAGTAGTTAAAAAACGCGAAAAGCGCAAGGGGTACAACCTCTAGACAACAGTCATTAGACGGCAGACGGCAGATAGACTCTAAGGCACCTCTGTTGTCTGCAATCTGTCGTCTGTTGTCTGGCAATGTGCAATGGTATAATGGGTTTCGATATGAATATCGTTGAAGCGCGCGAAATTGAGCGCCAAACCGTGGAAACTGTCGGCGAGGCAGATCCGTCCCGCATCCAAAGGCCTGCGATCCCTGACCCAGACGCGATATTGGAGCGCATTGGAGTCACTTTTTTGGCGCCAGACAGGGTAAGCGGCTACATCAGGCTCTATCCTCAAGATTTTTTGGTTGAGGAAATAACGCCCAAAGGCGATGTAGTGGAATTGGCGCATGACCCAAAATTTGAGGATTCGGATGACAAAAGGACATTGTGGGCTGACATGATCAAGTGCCAACTTTCCGGTCCGAATGCAGTCCAGGAGTTGCAAGCGCTTTTTGATTTGAACCAAACCCAGGTCGGGGCTGCTGGCATAAAAGATGCGGTTGCCATCACTGCCCAGCGTGTAAGTTTGCGCGGCACAACCACCGAGTCCTTGGCCGCGGCTGAGCATCCGCAAATGATTCTGCGCCCTGTGAGTTATGGGAGCGGCTTTTTGCAGATAGGCGAGCTCAAGGGCAATCGTTTTACCATAATCATCCGCGGCAAAGCCGGAGAATCAAGCGCCTTGATCCAGCGCGCATTGGAAAACGTAAAAGCCGATGGCTTTTTGAATTTTTTCGGGCCGCAAAGGTTTGGCTCGCGCATCAATGTGCACCATCTTGGGCAACGGTTGGTCAAAGGCGATGTGCAGGCTGCGCTCAGGAATTATCTGGGCGAGGCTGGACCGTACGATATCCCTTTGTACCGCGATTTGCGGACAAACTTGTATGACATGTATGGCGATTGGGACCAAATGCTTGAGTTGGCCAGCCATTTCCCATTCACGCTTAAAGACGAGACTAAAGTTTTGCGCGCCTTGCAGACTGATCCGCAAAAAACCAGGAATGCGTTGTTCCAGGTCAAAGAGCAAGTCAGGCTTTGGGTCTATGCCTATGGTTCTTGGCTCATGAACCGCGCGATTTCCAGGGCAATAAAAAACAACCAATCCTTGCCTGCTGAATTGCCTCTGCCATTCTCGCCCAAAGGCCCGCTTCCGATCTACAAAGATTTCATGGCCGAGGACGGCACATTGAATTATCTGCAAACTTTGTCTCAGTATTCTTTTATTAATCTGTCAGACAAGACTATCCCCGCAGTCATTCGCCCAGAAGGATTGGAACTGAAAGAGATTCCGCAGGGCTGGATTGTGCGTTTCAAACTCAGTAAAGGCGCATATGCCACATCCCTCCTCTCGCATCTGATCAGGATGCACGAGGGATTACCCATTCCGTCATGGGCCCAAGACCAAGAAATTGATGCTTTGAAAGTAATGGGAGACGGTAGTTTGGATGAAATAAGAAAAAAATTCAGCAAATTCATGGTTCGCCGCGACCTTAGCCCATTGGACGCGCAAGCCGTCAAATCGGAAAACGATTAAACTCTTGTAACTTGAGACTTGGGACTTGTAACTCTTGTTAAATACAACACCCGCCGCACAGTCTTGATCTTGCGATCTTGACTGCACGACGGGCTGAGATAATCCGTTGCAGGCGCAACGGGGTTTGAAGTTGGTCTTTTGGCGCGGATGCCAGGCGAGGAGAGGGAGGCTCTCAGTAGCGCTCGTTGGGTTGGTGATAGCGATCCATACGGCTGCGCTGGACAGTGAACACGCCAGCCGTGTACCTCAGCTCGCCAGCTTGGACCTCGTTGCGCTCGTCTTCCTTGCTGAGCTTCGCGATGTTGATCGTGTCCGTGGTTCGGGCGATTTTGTCTTCGGCGAAGTTGTGGTAGACGTGGGCGCAAGGGCACATGAATCCATCCAATCCCTTGAGAAGGGCAGTCAACGTCTTCTCCGCCATCTCAGGGCTCAAGGCAGCGACACTCGCAGGATCCTTGGAGAAGACGAAGCGTGCGATGGTACCGGTCTTCTGGTCTGTCACATGCGGCACTCCGTCTTCCCAGCGCGTCTTGAAGGTAGCTTGCTTGTAGGCGCCGATGAGCCTGAAGCCAGAATCAATCAGATCCTGCACCATCTTCATGATACGCACGTTGGACTCGCCGGCGCGTCCCAGAGCGGGCACGCCATTGTCAGCCTTGTTTCGACTGAGGCCTGGGTTCTGATTCTTGGCTCTCTCTTCTTCCTTCTTCTGCATCTCCTCAGGAGTGCGCTTGACCTCGTCGAGTTCGAGCGCTTCCGCGATTATCTTGCCCTCGTGATGGAAGTTCACCAGAACGATGTTGGCTGCTTTCATGGTTTCCTCATATGTAGTGCCCGGCGACCAAACCGGGACTTGAATGTAACGAACGGAGACCCTTTTGGATAAGCCCAATTGGATCATTTGACTGATTAATATAGCACAAAACAGGCCTTTTGTCAAGACTGTCAGGCTGCAAAATGCCATAAATTAGCCAAATTTTATGTATTAAAGCGATTTTTATGCTATAATTCGTTTGTTATGTCTAATGAAAATTTGGCTACGTTACGAGACCCTATCAATCCAGAAGCTAGAAGTTGGAAGTTAGAAGATAGAGGGGAAATCAGCGCCGAGGCTGCAGAACTCGAGGTGCAGACCGAGGTTCAGCGCGAAAAGAACCAGGTTGAGGAATTAGGCAAGGCATCTGATGATCCTGAGGCCAAAGCAGTGACTCAAGCCTCGATTGTTGAGTTGGAAGGAGTGCGCGAAAAATATTCAAAACAGCTGGACTCAGTAGCCAGCCCCGGCGAACAAGGAACGACCATCCGCGAACCAGCCAAGGTCTATGATTTTCAGGAGGAAAAAACTTTGCGCGAACAGCGTGCGACTTTGAGGGCGGGTTTTAAAAACAAACAAGCCGAAGATGAAGAAATAAATAAGGCGATTGAAGAATCCATTACAGAAAGCGGTCGTCCCAGGTTTGAAAAAATAGTAAGCATCCAGCCTGAGACAAGCGCCATTGACCGCGGCTTTGAAGAAATCGCCAAGACGCAAGCCGAAGATGAAGAAATCAATAAGGTTATTGAAGGCGCATTAGATGAGCAGGGAAGAACAGCGACTCAGAAAATGGAAGATGAACCAAGCGAAACTCAAGAGACGCTCAGGTCTGAAAGGCTCCGCAAAAGAATGGAACATGTTGTATCTGATTTTGAGACTCAGCCGACAGTCCGCGGAACAGAACTTATAGAAACTTCGTCTCTGGCTGAATCAGTAAGGGCTCCAGAAGCCCCGGACACGCTTAAAGATACTTTAAAAAGCGCTGAATTTGATCCAACGCTAAGAGAAGAAGTGCCGCCAACGCTTCAGGAAGAGATTGATATGCTAGAAGAAGATCAAGAGCAGAGTGAAGAAGTTTTAAAAGCAACGCAAGAAGGCCTGAAGGAATTGAGTGGAGACGAGTGGTCTGATCTGTATCAACAATCCGAGTTCGCTTGGACGCCTGAAGTTTGGGGAAACCTCAACAATCAAGCCTTGGCAGGCGAAACAAGCGAAAGGGAACAGTTGCGCCAGCTGGCGATGAATAAGGCCGAGATAGGATTGAGCCTGGCGGCCAATGCCCTGGCTTTGAAAAAATTAGCAGATTTGGACATGTCTGTTTCTGAGGGCCATTCTTTATTTTTGGAGAAGCGCAAGTTGGAGCAGGGCTTAGCCCAGGACAAGGCAAAAGAAAAAGAATTATTTGAAGCCGCACGAGAAAGAGCAGAAACAGTTGAGGTCGATGTAGCTGAATTGGCTGAAACCCCGGTTGACGCTCTTGTGGCGAAAATAAATAAGCCGCCGAGCGGATATACGGATGAAGAACTTGAAAGAATGGCCAAGGAATCAGCGAACAATAAGACTCCGGTAAGTTCTCTTGAGCGTGCGGGTGGAGGCCTTATGTATGGTACGGCAGCCGTGGGCTTAGCTGTTTTGGCTAAAGTGACTTGGTCGTTGTTTTCGGGCAAGGCTGCTTTTAAGATGCTGGATTGGATTGACAAGGGCATGGAAAAAATCCAAAAGTACGCATTTAAAAATGATTTTAGCAGCATTTTTGATATCGCAAAAGATACGGGCGATGCCATCCATAAAAAATTGGATGAATCAATCGCAAAAGGGGAGAAGAAGGAGCCATAACTCACCCCGCCTTCGGCACCCCTCTCTTAAACTAAGAGAGGGGACGGGGGTGAGTTATGTTATTCTAGTTCTATCACTGTCTTGTATTTGCAGTTTTCTTTGTTCGGGCAATAGATGGTTTTGCCTTTTTTGACTAAGGTCGCGTATCCGCAAGAGGGGCAGGCTTCGCCGGTCGGCTTGTCCCAAAAAGCCTGATCGCAGTCCGGATAGCGGTTGCAGGAATAGAAGAGTTTTCCTTTTTTGGATTTGCGTTCAAGAAGATGGCCGGTTTTACATTTAGGGCAGATTATCTCATTGCCATTCTGATCCAAAGTCGGAATCTCGATATTCACGATAGTCTTGCATTCCGGATACTTGGAACAGGCCAAGAACGGGCCAAAGCGACCTGTCTTTTTTACCATTGGCGCTTTACAATTGGGGCAGATCTGGTCGGTCGGCTCTGATGGCGGAGGTTGGGGAGAGCCTTCCAAGGGTTTTGTATTTTTGCATTCAGGATAACCCGTGCAAGCCAAGAATTTACCAAAGCGTCCGCTTTTTACGGCCATGGGTTTACCACATTTTTCGCAAATTTGTCCCTCAGCTTGTTTTTGGGTTTCTTCGGACAGCTCAGCTTCTTGCTTTTCGAGTTGAGAATGGAATGGTCCGTAAAAAGCTTGGATAAGCGGCCTCCACTGTACTGTACCCTCGGCAACATAGTCCAAGGAAGATTCTAACCTGGCCGTAAACTCAGTATCAACAATATCCGGGAAGCGCTTGGTCAAGATATCAGTCACGTCTCCGGCTATTTGCGTGGGCATAAGCCTCTTCTTCTCATCGCGCTCAACATAGCCGCGGTCAATCACAGTTGAGATGATGCTGGCATATGTGCTCGGGCGGCCAATGCCATCTTCTTCCAAGGCTTTGACGAGCGTGGCATCGCTATACCGCGCCGCAGGTTCGGTAAAATGCTGGATGCCTTTCACATCCTCCATTTTCATTGCGTCTTTTTCATCCACCTCTGGCAAAAGTTTATCAGTTTCTTGGTCTGTATACAGCTTAAGATAACCAGGCTCAACCACTTGCTGTCCGGTTGACCTGAAAACATATTTGCCGCCGGCAATGTCCACGCGCGTTGCATTCAAAGTCGCGTTCGGCATCTGCGTGGCCAAAGCCCTTTGCCAAATCAAGGTGTAAAGCTTAAGCATTCCCTTGTCCAAATAAGGCTCCAGGCTTTCTGGCGTGCGCGCTGCATCTGTCGGGCGAATGGCTTCGTGTGCTTCTTGTGCCCCTTTGGATTTAGTCTTGTAGGTCCTGGGTTCATCCAAAACAAACTTATCTCCGTAAGTTTTCTTTAAGAAATCTTTGGCCTCGCTTAAGAACTTGGTCGCCAAATTCACGCTGTCAGTACGCATGTAAGTGATCAAGCCCACAGAGCCTTCATCGCCGATTTCAACGCCTTCGTAAAGCTTTTGGGCCAAGGTCATGGTCTGCTTGGCTGAAAAGCCCAAGCGGTTGTTGGCTTCCTGCTGGAGGGATGAAGTCGCAAACGGCGCAGGCGGGGCTTTGGTCTTCTTCTTCTGTTCAATTGATTGGACTGCCCAAGACTGTTTGTTGCAATCAGCCTCAATCTTATCAGCCTGCTCTTTGTCCTTGATTTCCATCTTGTCCAAGGACTTGTCGTCTATTGAATACAGTTTGGATTCAAGTTCAGCACCTTTAGGCGTCTTGAACTTAGCTTCAACGCTCCAATACTCCTCAGGCTTGAAGGCCAAGATCTCGCGTTCGCGTTCCACGATCAACCTGACTGCCACTGACTGCACGCGTCCGGCCGAAAGCCCGCGCTTCACATGGCGCCATAAGAAAGGGGAGAGCTCATAGCCCACCAGCCTATCTAAGATGCGCCTGGCTTGCTGGGCATCCACTAGTTTCATGTCTAGGTTGCGCGGATTTTCCAAGGCATGGAGAATGGCCTCTTTGGTGATTTCATGGAAAGTAATGCGCTTAAGTTTCTCCGGATCCTCACCCAAAATCTGGGCCAAGTGCCAGCTTATGGCCTCGCCTTCGCGGTCTTCGTCTGTAGCGAAATAAATCGCCTTGGCTTTGGAGGCGACTTCCTTGATTTCCTTGACTTTGGCCTTGTGTTCGGGCGAGACAATATATTGTGGTTCAAATCCGTGTTCAATGTCCACGCCTATTTTGGATTTGGGCAGGTCCCTGACATGGCCCATGCTGGCCAATAGCCTGTAATCCTTGCCCAAAAATTTGGAAATAGTTTTGGCTTTTGTGGGTGACTCAACAATAACAAGATTCATAGAATGGAGTTTAAGATACTCTACAGCACAGCCAAAGTCAATTATCTATAGTATATGGCCCTTTTTTATGTCATCCTGAGCGATCCTCTTCCTGTCATTTCGAGTGAAGTTAGACGGAATCGAGAAATCTCCGAATCCAACGTGACCAGGTAACTTCTGCTCCCGAGATCTCTCGACTGTCGCTCGAGATGACAAGGGTTCGCTCGCAATGACAAGGAGAATATGGGTCAATCCTTTTTGCCCTGCAGAGCCATGCGCCCTAGGGTCGTCAGCTCGTAAACATGGCCGCCGCAATCATGGACCAGGTCCATTATTTCCAAGGAGGTGCAGACCGAAGAGACGGCCGCAGGGCTCATCTGCAGAAAGCGCGCCATGTCATCTACATGCACTGGCGTGCGGCACAAATCCAGGAATTTTCTTTGTTCCTCGGTAATATCCCGCGGCATTTCGGCCTGCAGATTCAGGCCCTGGCGCAGGCCTAGCACATCATCAGCCGAAGCGCAGAGCTGGGCGCCCTGCCTAATCAACAAGTGCGGACCTTCTGAACCTGGGTTGGTAATCGGGCCAGGCACGGCAAAGACTTCGCGGTTTTCATCCAAGGCCAACTTGGCAGTCAGCATGGAGCCAGAGTCTTTATCTGCTTCAACCACAATGGTGGCACGGCTCAAAGTAGCGATCAGCCGGTTGCGGATGGGGAAATTGGATTTGAAACCAGGCGTACGCGGCGGCAGCTCGCTGATCAAGGCTCCGTTGTTGAGCAAGATGCTTTCGGCCAAGCCAAGATGCGTCTGCGGATAGATCGTGGCCTTGTCTATTCCAGATCCGAGAACAGCAACAGTCACGCCATTCGCTTCGACCGCAGCTTGATGTGCGCATCCATCCACGCCCAAAGCCAAGCCAGAAATTATGCCGACTCCATTTTGCACCAAGCCTTTCACGATGCTCTTTGTCGCTTGCTCGCCATACGGACTCATTTTCCTGGTACCGACTACTGAAATCCAGATCCTGTTATCCAATGGCGCACCTCTCCAGAACAAAGCCGCCGGCGGAGTAGAGGAATTGCGGAAAGCATTAGGATAGATTTTGTCCCAAGGCAGGACGAAATCAATCCCAGCCTCATCCAGCTCGCTTCTGAAGTCTTTTAAATTTGATTTTTCGCGCCACGCTCGGAAGTCGCTAACCGCAGCTTTGGCAATGTTGCACTCAAGCATCTGCTCTTCAGAAGATTCCCAGGCTTGCATGCCTCCATTCAAACCGAATTTGGCCTGGAGCTTGGCCAGACTCTTTGGACCGAATTTAGGAAACCAGGTGCAGCCAAGATATCCGAGTCTGGAGTCGTTCCAGGCTTCCTTGACAGGTTTTTGTGAGGTTTGGTAAGACATGCTCATAAAGCCGCAGAGTTCTGCTTGCGGACGGTTGTCCGGGAGCGCCCCTCCAATCCCGCGAAAGCCTCATTCGTAAGCAGAGCTAAGCGGCTTTTATCGCTCCGCTCGTACGAATTATCACCGCCGTTGGCGGGATCCCGCCACAGCATATTCTTTAATTGCGGAGGCGGGACGAATCTGCATACGAATATACGAATAGAATTCTAACTTCTAACTTCTAACTTCTTTCGGTGGTTCCACTTGTTCATGGCCTGCTCCAAGCCAAAAGAGGCCCAGTCCAGGCTAGCGTCAGCCGCATCTACAATCGCTTGATTGATGAGTTTTGCATCCTCTCCTTTAGGCTTATCTAATACCCAGTCCTTTGTTTCTAACTTCAAACTTCTAGCTTCTAGCTTCTTGTCCCTCGGTTTGCCGACGCCGATTCTCAAGCGTGAGATCTTGATCTTCCCGAGATGTTCTTGGATTGACTCAATGCCATGATGCCCGGCCGCGCTAGTGCTTTGATTGAAAGCAAAAGTGCCTGCAGGCAAATCCAAATCATCTTGAACAACTAAAATATCCTGTGAATCTATTTTGTAATATTGTTTCAGCAAAGATATTGCCTGGCCGCTCAAGTTCATGAAGGTCTGCGGTTTGGCTAATAGTACTTTTTCGTCATCCAAATCTAGTTTTGCGATCATGGATTTATGGGCAGTATCCTTTTTCCAGGCTGAGTCATTTTTTTCAACCATCACATCCAAAACCATAAAACCCGCGTTGTGCCGCGTTTTTTCATATTCTTTTCCGGGGTTACCGAGCCCAATAATCAACTTCATACTGAATTATAATAAACTCAATGATGATTTTATGCCAGCTCGCCTCTTGTGTCATCCTTCGTTCTGATGACTTCGTTCAGGATGACGGAAAGGAAAACCTCTTCGCTTCTCCTTTCCCAAGGAGATTTTAACGTACAGGCTAATCAATAAAGTTTTAAAATGCTTGGTTACAGCCCCTTGAGAAAGGGGCCAAGGGTTTTCAGTGCAGAGTGCTTAGTATCTCCCAACCCGCCTGCCCATTGGGCGCTTTTTGCGCTTGGGGCCAGTGTGCAATTTCTCCAGCGGAGAAACATCATAATCGATTTTGAATACCATGGCCGTGCCTAAGAAGCCGAACTTGTCGCGCAAACGGTTCTCAAAGAAGCGCATCCACGAATCATGGATAGAGATTTGCGTGCCGCGAACAGTGAAGACAAATGTTGGGGGATTGGTCCGGGTCTGGATTATGGTTGCGATGTAAGGTTGTTTTGGTCCTGAAGCAGCGCGCGGCGGTTGGATAGCGATCGCTTGCTTGAAGAACTTGCTCAAAGCATTATCATCAATGACTCTTTCGCGTTCCTGCTTGATGCGGAAGGCTAGAGTCAAGATATCATCCACGCGCAAGCCGTTTTTAGCTGAGGTAAAAAGTATGGGCGCCCACGAAAGGAAGGGGAGGGATTGTTTTATCAAGACCGCGAATTCATCGGCAGTCTTCGTATCTTTGTTCGGGATCAAATCCCATTTGTTGACCACGATGATCAGGCCTTTCTTGGCGTCCATGAGCAAGCCAGCCAGGATTTTGTCTTGCTTGCGCGGATCATCAGTCGCGTCAATCACCAAGACTGCCACATCAGCGCGCGACAAGGCCGTGCGGTTGCGTTCTATGGCTTCCTTTTCCAGATATTCGGAGACTTTGGCGCGTTTGCGCATGCCGGCCGTATCGATCAAGGTCACTCGTTCGCCTTTCCAGAGAAACTCAGTATCAAGCGGCTCGCGCGTGGTGTGCGCAATCGGCGAGACAAGGGAGCGCTCTTCGCCCAGGATCGCATTCATGAGCGATGATTTTCCTACATTGGGCCGGCCCATGATCACAATGCGCAAGCTTTGATCCTCGGCATAATCCACTGGCTCGCGGCCAAGCTTTTTCAGTTTTATATAAACATCATCCATCAAGTCCCCGATGCCGCGGCCATTGGCAGCGCTGATGATCTTCGGATCCCCAAGATTGAGTTTGTAGAGTTCTTTGCTCATGGCTTGCCCGGATTGGGCAGCCTTGTCTGATTTGTTGGCCACGAGCATGATGTTTTTGTTGAGTTTGCTCGTGCTTTTGGCCAAACTCAAATCTTGCGGCATGATTCCGTCTTTGGCATCCACCATGAACAGCACGATATCTGCTTCGCGGATGGCAAGCTCGGCCTGGCGCAAAATGCCGCGGCCCATCTCTGTCTGGTCCGTGTCCATGCCGCCTGTATCAACCATTTGCACGGCCTGGCCGCGCCAAAGGCAGACGGCGTAGTTGCGGTCGCGGGTAGTATTCGGTTCAGACGAAATCAAAGCTCGTGAGCTTTCGATAAGTCTGTTCCACAAAGTGGATTTGCCGACATTAGCGCGTCCGACAATGGCGACGATAGGCAGGTTAGGGCGCGTTTTTTTCATATGAGGGTTGGATTAAACCAAGGCTGGAATCTCCAAGTATGATTAGGAATTGGGTTGAAGTGGCCTTGATTGTTTCTTGCACCATGTAATCTGTGAGGATTGTCCGGGTCGTTGATTTAGGGACTGCTTGGGCTGGAGTAGACGACACTTCTGCGTTCAACATTTTCTTGAGCTTGACCAAGTCATCGGTCATCTTGCCGCCAGTCAAATCGTAGATAACTGTCTTGTCATAGCCTTTGTGCTGGGCATTGCTCACTTCAGTAACCGTATAACCCAAGGATTTGAGTTTTTGATAGACCTTGGAAGCATAACCTTCATAAGTCGTTCCGTTCTTGATTTCAAGATAAGTCGTTGCCTTGGGCTGAAGGGCCTTGATCTCTTCTTCTTTACTCATGAATGGATTTGCGGCAATGGCCCTAATCTCAGACCAGTCAGGTTTGCGCGGGAAGAGCATGTATTCCTGGCTTAGTGTCGCAGGAGCAAGTTCTCCGTCAGGCGCATCAGTCAGCACACGGTTGACGACGCTGTCTCGGCTGATGCTGACAAATTGGGGCGCTAAGGAAAGCATGTCCCAGGCCGAAAGATCTGTCTGGATGTGGCCGGACACGATATTGATTAAGTCATTCAGTTTTTTGGGATTGGCCAGCGTGCCCAAGGATAATAATTTATCGCGAACTGACTCAAGCACCAGCTGTTGTCTGCGGCTGCGGGCAAAATCCGAACCCTCGCCATTATTGCCATGGCGCGAGCGTACATATTCCAAGGCAGTCTTGCCGTTCATGTGCTGAGTACCGGCTTTGAAACTGATGGTTTTCCAGCCATCATTCTCTGTCGGGTAGGAATTGTCCGTGAAACTTTTTTCAACAGTCAGGTCCACGCCGCCGAGCGCGTCAATGAATTGTTCAAAACCCTTAAAGTCCACGCGCACCACATAATTGATGTGCACGTTCAGCAAATCGCCGATCAGATCAGCCGAGCGCCTTGCGCCTTCGCCTGGGTGTGCGACTTCTTGCAAAGCATTCAAGCTGTTGATTTTCCTGAACTGGTTGTTGCCAATGGGGAAGGCTAAATCGCGAGGGATAGAGAGCAGGGCTAGCTTGTTGTTTTTCGTATCCAGCGAAACAAGGATAATCGTATCAGTCAGTTGTGCGCCATCATGCCCCTCACCACCGACTCCGAGCAACAGGATGTTTATGCGTCCTACGTCGCTCGTCCCACGTCCCACGTTGTCAGGCCCCCAGGCAAAGCGCCGAAGCTCGGCAATGCCGGGCAATTGGCCGACTTCTGTGAAAACGCTAGTGCCGTGTTGGACGGCTCGGTAAGAGGACGCGGC
>JBAYJJ010000028.1:0-16144 GCA_041665165.1 Patescibacteria group bacterium
AGAAACCGTTGTGAAATGTACAACCGACCCAAGCTATTGTTCCAAGGATGCACAAAATAGCAGCTTTGATGTGCAGGTGCTCGACGTGCCATGCAGCATCTTTCTCTTTCCGATAGTTCCCAGCAAAGACGTCCCTTCCTTCATTGAGGGAAATTCTGCCGCGCTATATCAAGCCTTTGATTTTGAGGCCATGTGCCAAGGCGGGCCTGACTCTTTAGGAGCGGAGGCCCAATTCAACATACATGTGTATGGTGGACCGGGTGCATACGAATATGTGGGAGCGATGTCAGGCGTGTCCCAACCGAACGCCTCCTGCCATCCTATTGGTGATACCAGATGTGTAGGCGGTGCAACGGGCAGTGCGGTCAAAGGGGGATTGGAATACAAGATCCGGTTCACCGGTGACCCAGATGGATTGTGGCCGCTTCCGGTGGCCAATGTCAGTTTCCTGTTGCCGTGACTCCAGAAGCACTCTCGTAACCGTAGACCCGCAAAGTCTGCGGTTTTTTTATAGAGGGGCCCTTACAGAAAGAGCTGTCCAGAGAGTTTCTCTGTTAACACAAGGCAGGTCTTGCATAATAGAAGGTTTTTGGTTAATATACGCCCGTTGCCGAGGTAGCTCAGTGGTAGAGCGAAGGACTGAAAATCCTTGCGTCGCGAGTTCAATCCTCGCCCTCGGCACCACGGGCGTGTAGCTCAGTTGGTTAGAGCGTTACACTGATAATGTAAAGGTCCCTGGTTCGACTCCAGGCACGCCCACCACACAAAAAAGACCCAAAGTGGTCTTTTTTGCTATGTTTAGAGTTGCGTCGTCCAACTCCTTTAAGGTACTATGGAGGCCAATGTCGTTAGCATTAAAGCAGATTTTAATATGGAAAAACCACTAAAATTCATCAAAACTCAAAAATTGATGTCGCTCGCTTCTCAGGCTGGGAAAGATGTCTGGGTCGCGAATGTTTACATGGCGATTGATGAAAAAGGGACAATATACTTTGTCAGCCCAAAGAAAACAAAACATGGCCAGATGATTTTAAAGAATCCAAAGGTCGCTTTTTCCATTGCCTGGTTTGACCCGAAAAATTTAATGAACCGCAAGTCTGTCCAAGGTCTTGGGGTTTGCCGCCTGGCTAAAGGTCCAAAAGAGGTGGCGACTGGGGCCAAATTATTGTACAAAAAATTTCCAGACCTTCGCAAAATGCTTACCGTGAAATGGATAACGACAAATGCCTGGGGCACGAAAGTTTGGATCCTTAAGCCGACTTACATGAAATATTGGGACGATGAAATTTACGGCGATGAAGAGAGTGAGGAGTTTATTATCAAGTAAGCGGTATAAATCCGGATATGAAAATCGGCATAGATGCTCGCATGATGGGCGCAGAAAATACTCGTGGGCTTGGGCGCTATATCCAAGAACTGGCAAGCGCCATGCTTGAGATTGCGCCTGAGAATGAGTACATTCTTGTCACACGCACAAAGGACCATGCTTTGGCCAACAAAGTCAAAACCGTGGTCGCTGATATTCCTTGGTACAGTCTCAAAGAGCAGACTCAGATGTCCAAGGTTTTAAAAAGCCTTGGCGCAGACGTAATCCATGTGCCGCATTGGGATGTTCCGCTTTTTTATGAAGGGCCGCTTGTGGTCACAATCCATGATTTGCTTTTGCGCCACTATCCAGCCAGTGCCAAGGCCAGTACTCGAAGCTGGCCAGTCAGGCTGATTAAACGCGCAGGTTTTCGCATCGTGCTTGACCACGCCATCAAAAGCGCAAAAAAGATTTGCGTACCAACTGAATTCACGAAAAAAGATTTGATCAGTTTTTATCCTGAAGCTTCGAGCAAGATCGTTGTCACAGGCGAGGGGATCACTCCATTAATGCAAAATGCAAAATGCAAAATGCAAAATTATTCCGACGAGGGACGCGTGGGACGTCAGGTACGCCAGGGACGTTATATCCTGTACGTCGGCAGTGCTTACCCGCACAAACGTCTTGATTTGCTTCTTGGCGCCTGGAAAACTCTGTCCAAAGACTATCCCGATCTACGTCTTGTAATCGCCGGCGAGCTGGACGTCTTTATGCGAACAGCGAATAGCGAACAGCGAATAGCGAAATTGGAGAGAGTTGAGTTTGTGGGCAAGGTCACGGATGAGGATTTGGCTGAGCTGTATTCCAAGGCCACGGCCTTTGTTTTTCCTTCGGAATTTGAGGGCTTTGGCCTGCCTCCGCTTGAGGCTTTGCAGGCTGGTTGCCCGGTCATAAGCTCTGATGCCGGACCCATGCCAGAGGTATTAGGGAAAAATGGCGTGGTGTACTTCAAATCAGGTTCTCAAGATGGTATAATTAGGGCTGTCAAAGCGGTGGTGGATAACCTTGAACTATTGAAACAACAGGCAGAGTTAGCTAGTAAGGAATTGGCGATCAAGCATTCATGGAAAAGTGCTGCCAAGCTCACTTTGCAGGCCTATAGTTGGGTTCTGAAAAACAAATAAATTGTTCATTGTTCCGCTTCGCTTAGACTTGAGCATGCCGCAGGAAATTTTAATAACAAATACAACGGAGGAGGCCAAAGACAGGGCCGCTGATTTTGAGTTGCTTTTTTCCAAAGTGGTTGAACAGGACGGAATCGTGATGTGCACGCCGTCAGGCATCAAAAAGCGCTTGGCCCGCCAGCCCAAGGTCAAGGAATTCAAAGCTTCTGTTTTCAGGGCGCCGGAAAACTGCAATGATACTTCAGGCAAGATAGAGGAGTTTGATATTGAGACCGTGGCTTGTTTGATAAAACGCCATGAAGAGCCAGAAGAGCAGGAAATCAAGATCGCGTTCAGGTCGCATGAGCGCAGCCCGTATGTGGTGTCTTTGCGTGACTTCACTTTCAGCGATCCAGAAGATAGGATCTGTCTGGACGACCAAGCGGCCTATCATCAGGCCATGCCAATCGAGTCATTGAGGCATGAGTCCCTGGTCGCGCAGACCTTGCGGAGCAGTGCTCAGCCTTGGTCAATAGCTGAACAATTCACTACTTCGTCATCAGCCAAAAAATCCAGGTTGAAATTATTCTACAAAAGCCTGAAATTGGAAATGGCTTTGCAGTACCTGAGCTTAAAGCGTGCCTTAGCCGGAGCCAGGAAAAAAGAAACAGCTGTTGAGCAAGAAATAGAAAGCCAAATGGAGCGCATGGTGGCCGAGGCTGAAGCGCCGCGCATTTCGTTCGTCAAAACCGTGGTCGGCTTTTTCGCTTTAGCTGTGGTGATCACGCTCCCGGCCCAAGCTTTGGTCATGTATCGGCAGGCCACGAATACCCAGCAAGCGGTCCAGGATCAAGGCATGGCTGCGCTGGCTGATTTGACCAATGCCTATGGAGGCAATGCTTCCATCACATCCGATAAACTGTCGTCTGCCTCAGGCAAATTCCAGGAAGCGGGGCGCTTGTTGGATCAATCGCGCGTTTTGGCTGTGAGTGCGGCAACTGTCATGCCTTCCAAATACCGCAGTGCCAAAGCCTTGCTTGAAGTGGGGGACAAGCTCAGCCAAGCCGGCGGTTTGCTGGCCCTGGGCTTCAGCAAGATTTTCGATGATCCGTCGCGCGGCATAATCGAACGCGTGGAAGTTTTGGGCGCATATGCGCGCGGCGTGCAGCCCCTTTTGTCTGACGCTGAAAAAGCAGCAGCCTCAGTTGATCCGTCAGCTTTGCCCAAAGACAAGCAAGGCCAAATAGCTGAATTATCCAAACTGATCGGCCAATCCAAAGAATCAGTGAGACAAATCGCTGTCTTGTCCGACGCGCTAGTCGGGTTTTTGGGCAAAGACGGCATGCGTACTTATCTTCTGGTCTTCCAGAACAATACGGAATTGCGTCCAAGCGGCGGGTTTATCGGTTCAATGGCCGAGATCACGGTTGATAACGGAAAAATCGTTTCGGTCTATACGCCCAAAGGCGGGAGCTATGATCTCAAGGGCCAGCTGACTGAGCGCGTGCGCTCGCCCCAGCCGCTCCAGCTCATAAATGCGCAATGGCAATTCCAGGACGCGAACTGGTATGCGGATTTTTCCAAGTCAGCCGAAAAACTGCGCTGGTTCTGGAGCAAGTCAGGCCAGCCGACCTTGGACGGCTTAATCGCGGTCAATGCCTCGTTCATGCAGAAGATGCTCAAGATCACGGGCCCGATCGATATGCCTGAATACGGCAAGGTCATCACGGCCGAAAATTTCATGGATGAAACGCAAAAGGCAGTTGAGCTTGAGTATGACAAAAAAGCCAATACTCCAAAAAAGATAATCGGCGATCTGTTCGACAAGCTCATGGAGCGCAGCAAATCTTTCACCAAAGAAGAGTGGTTGAGTTTAGCCGCTGCCACCAGCCAATCGCTTGATACCAAAGAAATCCAAGTCGCCATGTTCAAGCCTGATGAAGAGAGCTTGGTCGAGCGCTTCGGCTGGAACGGACAAATGAAGAGCACGTCCGGAGATTCTTTGGCCATCATCGGCACGAATATCGCGGGCCAAAAAACAGATGGCGTGGTCAGCGAAGCCGTATCGCACACAGCGCACATCCAATCTGACGGAAAAATCATTGATACTGTGCGCTTGAGCCGCACGCATGCCGGAATAAAGAACGAACTGTTCCATGGAGTCAGGAATGTCGAATATCTTCGCGTATATGTGCCCAAGGGCTCTGAACTGGTTTCTGCCACCGGGTTTGATACGCCGCCGGCCAATCTGTTCAAACAGCCTCTGGATACTGACCCGAGCGACAAGGACGTGGCCAGCGTAGAAGCTACGCAGAAAAAAGTCGGCTTGGCAGTCACCTCGTCGGTTGAGGACGACCGCACAGTGTTCGGCGGCTGGATGCAGCTTGACCCGGGCCAAAGCCAGGAGATTGTTTTGTCATACGAATTGCCTTTCAAGGTCCAGGACATCTTGCAGAAAATAAACGAAGTCCCGGATTCGTCAGCCCAAGGCAATGCCCGCGGCGCATATCTGCTTTTGCTCACCAGCCAATCCGGCAAAGAGCGCGCGCTCACCCAGAATGTGCAAGCGGATCAGCCTTGGAGCACAGTTTGGACAAGGGATGTCGTGCGCTTGGCCGCCAGTACCTCAACCAAAGACAATGGAGTCACTTGGACAGGCAATTGGGACAGGGACCAGGCCGTAGCAGCCCTGCTTAGCATTCCTCAAAACTCCCATGAATAAGAACGGATCGGAAAAAAAGAACAATGTTCTTGGTCCTGATCCGCAAGTCGAGGAAAGCCTGCGTTCTATCTATGCCAGCGATGGCGGGGAAATGCCTGACATGAGCAAGTTGGAGCGCAAACCAAGCAAACGCTGGCTGTATATTTTGATAATCGTTACTGCGTCCATCCTCACGCTCTGCTCGGCAGCCTGGGCTGGTTTTATTTTTTTCAAAGGCTATACCGGTCTATCATCGGGCAGCCTTAAGCTTGAGATAAAAGGCTCTGAACAAGTCACGATCGGACAGGAGACTGAATATGTGGTCAATTATTCCAATGATCAGGATATTCCTTTGGATGCAGTCCATATCAGGATCAATTTTCCTGCGGACTTTGTCTTGATCGAATCAATGCCTGCCATATCAGGGGAGGGCATGGATTGGAAAATCGGATCTTTGGCCGCAGAGCAAAGTGGGAGCATCACAGTCAAAGGCAGGTTTACTGGCGCACTCGGCACAGTCTCGGCTGTCCAGGCCGTGGCCACGTATGCTGCGAACAATAAAACCGACAACCGTGAGATTTTGGCCACCCAAAAATTGGTTTATGCCCAAAGCGTGCTGGACGGGAGCATTTCTGTCCCTGAAAAAGCTGTTCCCGGAGACAAGCTCAAGATTGTTTATGTGATCAAAAATAATGGCACGCAAGATCTCTCAGGCCTGGAAGCCCGGATCAGCGTACCCCAAGGTTTTACGCCTGATGATGCTCTGAGCACGACCACTACAGCGCAGGGTAAATACCAGATCATCAAAGTCAGCCCTTTGCCCGCAGCCAGTTCCACCCAAGTGGCCATGTCCGGCACATTCAGCGCTGGCATGGGCGGCCAAGCGCACTTCCAGGCCCAGGCAGGCATGTTGAGCGCAGAAGGCAAGTTCATGATGGCTCAGAGCTCGCAGGCTGACTTGCCTGTTTTGGCCGGAGACTTGTCCATCAAACTCATCATCAACGGTTCAGACCAAACAGAACGCAGTGCGGCTTTGGGAGAGATTCTGCAAGGCAGCATTGGATTTGAAAACACCTCGGACGAATCTTTGAAGAACATCAGATTACGCTTGCAGTTGGATGCGATCAACCCTCTAGACGGGTCTGTCCTGCCCAATGTGAATGTAGTGGATTGGAAAAGCGTGCAGAGCGCAACCAGCTCAAAACTTGAGAACAAATCCGTGGTCTGGGGATTTGATAGGATCAAGGATCTCCAAGAGCTTACGCCGCACCAAAGCGGAAACTTTGAATTTTCAGCTCCAATCCTCACTCAGATGTCTGCTACCGGGACGCTGGCTGTGCGCGTCACGGTTTTTGCGGAAATCGAATCAATCGGCAATCTGAAGATGAACCGCAAGATCCAGCTCACGCCATTTATATTCAAATTAAAATCAGATGCAACCCTCCAGTCTGAGGCAAGGTATTACAGCGAGGAGGGCGCGCCCTTGGGCAAAGGGCCTTTGCCCCCACGCGTTGGGCAAGCAACAGAGTATAGGGTCATTTGGAGCCTGCACAAGAGCGCCCATGCTTTGAAGGACGTTAAAGTCACCACTATCTTGCCGCAGCGCGCTAATTTCGTACGCATGGCAACAGGCACGGCAGGGGAGCTGTCTTTTGACCCGGCTAACCGATCCATCTCGTGGAACTTGAATCGCATGCCAGCAGATGTCAATGATTCTGAAATGCAGTTTGATATTGAGTTGGTGCCAGGTACTTCTGATGAGGGCCGTTTTGTTGATTTGACTGGCGCAATAAATTTCCAGGCTATGGACGATGATATCAAAGATACGATCGTAAAATCATTAAAAGCTTTGAATACTGATCTGCAGAATGATGAGCAAGCAAAAGGCAAGGGTGTAGTAAGGAAATAACTAATTTGTCATGCCGAACTTGATTCGGCATCCCGATACTTAGTAACTGTGTAACGAGATCCTGAAACGAGTTCAGGATGACGATTGGAGGTTATCCACAGTTTGAGCTTGACGCGCTTTTTAATCCGAGTAAAATACGTCAAGTTGCTTCAAAATTTGTGTTAAGGCCAAACAGGGAGCGCGGGGAGACTCGCAGACTGGGCTTGCTCAGTCACCTTGGTCCATTTGCTTGAGGGCTTGCTCTCGAGACAGCACGCTTGTGCTGATGGGTCATTGAACTCTGTTTGGTGGAGAGCGTGCAGGGACTATGGGTCATGCGACAGCGAGACAAGAATTTTTCGGACAACCGAGAGGAACTAGTCGCGATGTTGGAGACTCACGGACGAAAGTCCGCAGGGCGCAAGCTCTGAGGTCTGAGGATTACGGTCCTCAACTGCAAGGCCAAAAGGCCAGTACTGTCGGAGAGTAGGTCCAGAACGTCGCAAGGCGTGAGGACAGACTCAAAAGCGGTTGGTAGGAGCTCACGAGCTTAGGCAAAGTAGGCAAAGCGAAAGCAGAGCCAAAAAGCCGAAGGACTTCGTAGGGGAGAAAGACCCAGACAAAGTTCCGCTATCAATCGTGGCGTATACAGCAGAAGGTCCGCAAGGATCAAATGGCGCCTAGGGTGAGTAGGGTTGAGTGATCGACCTAACAAACTCCAAGGAGGTCAAGGGCAGAGGTAATTGACCAAAGCTCAGCTGTAAAGAACGCAGCGTGTGTGGGTGACTGCATACGCGGGACGAAAGTCCACCGAAGTAGATCATCAAGCCTTCGGGCAAGGTGGTCATGGGCCAATGAGGTAGAGTGGGCAGGTGCGAACGCAGGAAGGATCTAATATCCAAAAAGATTCAGCTCGCGATTGTGCTTGATGAGCGTGCAGAGGCCTCGCTCTTCTGGGAAGTTCCAAACGACGTGGACTTAATTGACCACGACCATGCGGAGCATCCCAGCCCCACTCAACCATCTCGTTTTCAACACAAATTTGCTTCTCGGCGCTGCTCACCACAGCGCTTTTGCTTTATATAAATCATCAAACACCAAGAGACAAGATCCAAACAAACTCCAATCTCCAAAACTTCAAAACACCACATAACCTCCGTGTCATTGCGAGGTCGCCGCGGCGACCGCGGCGCAATGACTATCTGGGATGGTTTTTTGGTGTTTTAATTTTTGATGTTTGTTTGGTCTTTGTATCTTGTTTCTTGGTGTTTAAAATAAAGACCACCTTGCGGTGGTCTTTACATTTTTGTTTGTGTTCGCTTTTTCTCAACACATCATTATGACGTGCTGAGTACAGCGCGGAAGCTCAACAAGAGATGTCGAGCTTCCGAAGAAGGTGGGGGGGGTCAGTAGGGCACGTCTATCGGGTACGTGACCTTCTGTTTGGCCGGCGTTGCTTTGCGCGACGCTGGCTTGGCCTTAAGCGCAGTCGAATGAGTCGTCTTCGGCGTTGAGGGTTTAGCGTTTCGCGTTGTGCGAGGTTGTTCGACTGGCGTTGGCTCGAGCCACAGCCCGGGCTTCACGAAGTTCCACTCCTTGTCCATGACCGCAATCGCGCAGATGGCAATCATGAGCAACATTGCAATAGCTGCAGGTTTCATTGTTTTTTCTTCCTCTCAGAGCCTCCGTCCTTTTTGAAAGGACGAGGTAGTTAGGATGACAGAAGCTCAGTTGAGGCGCGCGACATCGAGTGATGCCGCGGCTTAGTGCCCTGACGAGAATGTCAGGACTTTTCCAGCGTACTTTTGGAAGCTGGAACGTTATGGAAGGTGCGATGGCTATTCTGCTGTCCTGCGTTTGCTGGTCTTGCAGGCCACGAGAGTGTGCGCGTCGGTTGTTCCGTGGAGGAGGTTGAATAGGCGGTCCCTCTCCTGCATTTTCTTTGCGCAGGTGTCAGCCTCCTCCTGCTCAATCACTTGAGCCCGTGCCATGGTTGCCGGCTGATTTTGGATACAGCCGTTGATTCCGACGAGAACCAGGATCAGAATTTTTTTCATCTTCTCTCCTCTCAGAACTTTCGAATGCAGTTCTTCATGCGCTTCTTGTACGTGTCGCCGATTGCCAGCACTGCCAGCGGCATAAGCCACCACTGTGTCGTCTGGTCGTCTGCCAGCGCACTGAGGTGTGCTTTGTCGCGCGAGCAAAGGCTTTCGGCCAGGGTCCTGAGCGCCTTCAGCGGGATCACGAAGTCCGCCTGGTCGTCCACCTGCTTGATGGCGGCTTCAACGTACTGCACGAAGCTCGCGAGGCCAGGCACGTCTGTCGTCAGTGCTGCTTCAGCAAAGCGCTGGGCAGTCTGTGCGGCAACGAGCAGGCTTTCCAAGTCGTCCCGGCAGGCCAGCAAGTTGAGCAGTGTCTCTTCTTCGAACTGCCCGTCTTTGGCAGCCCGGACACCCATCAGGCACTGTTCGTGCAAGTGCGAAAGAGTCGCCTGCGTTGCACGACAGCTGCTCTCTTGGCTGAACCAATCGACCAGTACCATGTTCGCATGTTGTTTTACGTCGGTCGTTGTCAGCTGGCCGCGCAAAGTGCGGCCAATTGCCACGATGTATTCACCGGCGACTTTGCAGTCAGATTCAACGAAGCTGATCCAATACAGGGCTGCTGCTCCCGAACGGTCTAGCCTGCGGCGAAGATGTAGTTCCGATAGCATTTTTCTTTTCTCCTCTCAGAATCTCCGTCCCTGTCAAAGGACGAAGGGTTGGAACAGGGATTCAGTTGAGGCGCGCGACATCGAGTGATGCCGCGGCTTAGATCGACCCCGCAGGAAGCGGGGACTTTTCCAGCGTACTTGGGGAGGCTGGAACATTGGGGGGGAGAACCTACACGATCCGTGACATCTTATTCAGATATTCGAACTCGTCGGTTTCCTGAGGGAAGGTCTCCACAAAGATTTGCAGGAGCTTGTTACAGAGTCCTTTGCAGAAATCCTTGGAGCACTCAAGGATGACGCGGATGTCTTCTTCGGTGAAGGCGCTGAGTCGTTTCACCACCACGTAGTTCACATACGTACATCCGATCATCAGAGAAGCGGTTAGCGTGAAGTATCCGACAGGAAGAGGGTCTAGGACTATGCAACTCGAATTGTTCAGATCTCTCGTGATCATGTCCACGAGGTTCAGCAGGTCCTCATCGCCATGCGCGGCGAGCAAGAGTTTGTCGCAAATTTCTTTTTTAGAAGCCTTCATCTTCTATCTCCTCTCAGAATCTCCGTCCGTGTAAAGGACGGGTTGAAGTTGACGGGGATTCAGTTGAGGCGCGCGACATCGAGTGATGCCGCGGCTTAGATCGACCCCGCAGGAAGCGGGGACTTTTCCAGCATACTTTTGGAAGCTGGAACATTGGGGGTGGAAAGAAACTACTTCTTGATGGCGACCGTCTCTTCTTTGGAAAGAGTGCAGTCGAACATTTTGACGTCGCCGTTGTGGTCCAAGAACATCGGACCGCACTCGCAGCGCAATTCTCTTTCCGCACTAGATCCGTAGGGTTCCTCGCTCATCGCAGGTCGGTAGCCAAGCTTGTCCATGGCATCGAGGACTTCCTCTGTCGACATCTCTGTCGTTGGCGTTAGTATCGCCATGCCATTCTGGAAGTGTTTGATCGTGCAATCCGGCGACGTCTCAATCTTGTGAGGCGAAGCCTGTGCACCTGACTGAAATGATTCAGCAAGCACGTGCGGATCAACCTTCTTGCAAGTTCTCATCTTCTTTTCTCCTCTCAGAATCTCCGTCCTGCCTGCCACCCATAGCTTCATGCGAAGGGTGGTGAAAGGACGGGTTAGGGTTGACGGGGATTCAGTTGAGGCGCGCGACATCGAGTGATGCCGCGCGTAGGTTGGTGGGAATGTGCGGTGGGATTGTCGACGTTGTACGTGGGACGAGGTTGATCAGGCAGCCTTGCGCTGCTCCTTGCCCTTCTTGCCGTCCTGCTTGCTTTCGGACTTGCCCTTGCTCTTCTGGGCCTGCTTGCGTGCTGCCTTGGAAACAGCCTCGGCATCCTTGCGCGCCTGGGCCTCGGCTGCGAGCACATCCGGGTCATCGAAGCTGAGCACGCGGCCATCGTCGTAGAGCACGTTGATGGCCTTGCCGCTCCGGTCGACGATGGCATCTTCCAGCGTGTCGGTTTTGATCTGGGCGAACACGGTCGCGATCTCGGCAGCCTGGCGTGCCTTCTCTTCTTCGGCGCGGCGAATCTTCTCGGCTTCGGCCAGGCGCTTCTGCTCGGCCTCGGCGTGAGCCTTCTCGGCACGACGCTGCTCGCCTTCACGGTCGCAGATGGTGTACGACTTGCCTGCGAAGGCAATGGACACCAGGGGTCCGCTGGTGACCGTGACCTTGGCGCCGTCGCGGAGCTTGCCAGCTTGGAACTCGGCGAGGAGATCTCTCTTGAGGTAGTCCTCGGCCACCTGCGCCGTCTTGACCTGCCGTGACTTGGCCGCGGCTTCCATCGCGGCCTGGCTGCGAGCTTTGTATTCCGCACAGCACTTGCGGCAGAAGCGGTATTCCTTGGGCACGCGATTCGCACAGCCGTCCGTTGCGCACTCGTTGGTCTCGGCCAGAAAACGCACATCGCGCTCCTTCTCGTGACACTTCTGGCACAGAGCGTGCCTGTTGTCGGACACGACGTTGCTGCACTCAGACTTGCTGCACTTGTTCATCTTGCACATGGGAATCCTCCTGGTTGGACGAAAACAGCGGTTGGAAAACAGTGGTTTAGGGTGCGAATCTGGGCTTTTTACCCAGACAGTTTTTTGTTTTTAACGAATTAATATAGCACAAAAAGACCCTTTTGTCAAGGGTCTCACCCTATTTTTTGGCTAAAATTGGGCTGATTTACTGTTTTTACGCTTCTCAGGGCCACATTATATGTATGGGGCGCTAAGAACCGCGGGAAAGTGCGCATTTGAGAGCGAACAATGAGACATTCGCTACGCGCTTTCCCGGAAAAAGGTTACGTCTTGGAAGATCCATGGGTGTCCTCGCTGGGGGTGGCTGGTTCGATGATGAGCGCGTTCCACTCCATGTGGTCGCTGCTCGAGTGGAGATGAGTCAGACTCAGCTTGAAAGGATTTGTCTGCTCATGGCCAGTTTGCACGCTGACAGCTTCTGCCACAGGTTCGGGCTCAGCCACAGGCGGCGCTGATCTGCCGAAGCCTAAGTTTTGATGGCTTTTCAGCATCTTGCTTTGGCGTTGAGAACTGAAACCCCGGCAGAGTTCGTGCGTGCCCGCGCTACAATAAGCATAAGACTGCCCAGTTTTCGGAATTGTCCGATCGTCCATAGCATCCTCCTCGCGTTTGGTGTGAACTGCTCTGCGCAACAGCACTTGGATTTCCAAGTTGCCAAAAGAACGACTTCTTCTTGTATATAAAATGTACGACTACAAAGCAACGGAGTCAAGTTGAAACACCAAGAAACAAGATACAAACACCAAACAAACACCAAACATTCAAATTTCAAACGGAGTTGATGTTTTGGTGTTTGTAAATTTGGAGATTGTTTGGATCTTGTTTCTTGGTGTTTGATGTTTACAAAATCCGCCAGAAGCGGATTTTGTTGTGGTGCGCCCTGAGGGAATCGAACCCCCATTGCCGGTTCCGAAGACCGGAGCTTTATCCGTTAAGCTAAGGGCGCCGGTTTATTTTGTCTCAATCCCGTCCCATCGTTTTGCTTCTAGGCCTGCCTGAGCGGCCGAGATTTGAGCTTCTTGTTTGGAAGTGCCGCTGCCAATGGCAACCAACTCTTTTTCCAGAAATACACCCACTGTAAATTCTTTGTTATGATCCGGTCCTGTTTCTTTAATTACTTTATAGGATGGGGTTACGCCCAAAAGTTCCTGGGCTGTTTCCTGGAATCGGCTTTTGGGATCAATGTAAAGTTTATTCTTCAGGATGAACGGCAGGTGGGACAAAATGTGCGCATGAATAAAGCCTGAGACGCCTTCTGTGCCTCCATCCAAATAGATCGCGCCGATGATGGCCTCGATTGCATTGGCCAAAATATACATGCGCGCCTTTGAATCCTTATCTTTGGCCTCGCCTTTTGACAGCAAAAGATAATCTTCAAACTTCAATTGCGAGGCAATGCCGGATAAGGTCTTGGCATTCACCAGGGCCGCGCGCCAGTTCGTGAGCTCGCCTTCGGGGTTGCCGAAATTTTTATACAAGTGTTCGGTCACGATCAACTCAAGCACAGCGTCGCCCAAAAATTCCAAGCGCTCGTTGTGCGGAAAGGGGAAATTAGAATGTTCGTTCAGATACGAACGATGGGTCAAAGCTTGGGTCAAGATCGATTGATCTTTGAATGTATAACCAAGAGTCGCCTCTAAGGGCTTATACTCTATTTTCTTTTGTTCTGGCATATCGTTCATGCGAACGACTCTCGCGAAGATGACGGATTCATCCGTGCGCTTCGTCAGATTCGTTCAATTGCGAATTAACAATTAACAGTGAATAATTTTCTATCGTCTAAAGACTATCGTCTATCGTCTCGGACTTTTTATCTTCTTCGCTTTTTATCTTTTCATCTTTTACCTCAGGTTTTTCTTCTTTGGGCTTATCAACCACTTTACTTATGCCTTGGGCCTGTTGGTCTCTGAACACGGCGCCAAGCACGCCATTCACGAATTTGCCGGATGATTCGCCGCCAAAAGTTTTTGCCAGCTCAATCGCTTCATTAATGGAGACTTTGGACGGGATCTGATCATCATACACGAGTTCGTAGATTCCAATCCTCAAGACATTGCGGTCCACGGTCGTGATCCTCTCAATCGGCCAATCCGGCGCAAATTTGCTGATTGACGCATCTATCTCTGCCCGATTGTCCAATATACCTTTGGCTAATGCCATAGCAAAGGGCTTTTCATCCAAATCCGGCGCAAACTCAGAAAGATTGCGCTCAGTGATTTCCAAAGCAGTTTTCGCGTCTCTATTGTGAAAATCCCATTCGTACAGGGATTGCAGGACTAGAGCGCGGGCTAAATGGCGGTTTGACATAGGAACAAGGTGCTAAAAGGTGCGTTTTTGTTTATTATGCTGACTCTTTTTTGGATTTTTTGAGTAGCTTCTCTAGTTTACGTTCTTTGCCTTTTACGTGGATCACATGTCCGCGATAAACAGTAGCTCCAGGTGCTGCGCGATGAGGGCGATGTGCCTGTCCGCTGGTTTTATCTACTGTAATTTGGGCTGTCTCCAAAGCAAAATGTGAGGCGCGCCTGCGTTTATGTGAACTAGTTCTACGATGGCCGGGAAGTCCCATACTGAAAAACTAATGAATTATGCTGTCATTTTAGCAGAAACCTTTAAAAACGTCAAAACCTTTTCATGTAGCATATAACATGTAACATATATCACGAAAATCCGCATTTGTTACGTGTTACATGATACGTGTTATATGATGGTGTGTTTGGTAAAACTTGGCTCAAATTCGTGCAATTCGCTAGGGTCAAACCAGACCTGGATTTCCTGGATCGCTTCTTCTGGGCTGCCTGAGGCATGAACAAGGTTATAAATGCCCTTATTTTTGGCATCAGCATGCTTGAATGAGACGTGGGAAAAGTCCCCGCGAATAGTGCCAGGAGCTGCAGTTTTTGGTTCAGTTCCGCCGACTAATTTGCGGACCAGCTCAACTGCCTCAATGCCTTCTAAGGCTAAAGCAACAATCGGGCCAGAAACGAGCATCTCAATCATGAGCTTGCGTACATGCTCGCCGCGGCGGATGGCCAAATCCTCGGTGTAGTGCTTCATGGCTGTTTCTTCGTCGGGCCAGACAAGCTTCATGCCCATTATTTTTAAGCCTACTCGTTCAAAACGTTGAATAATTTCGCCCACTACGCCGCGTTCAACGGCATCAGGCTTAAGCAGCACCAAGGTGCGCTGGATTGTGTCGCATTTGTCATTCATATGTCGTAAGAATAGCCCTTTTCAAATCAAATTGCAAGATAAACACCAAGATGTATGTTTGTATCTTGTATCTTGGTTGTTTGGTGTTTAGTATAAGAGGTAGGAGCTGGTATGAGGCTTCGCTATAATTTGGTTTCTGAGGCCAGCGTTTCGGGCCCCGTGGGGCAAGGGATTAGGCCTCTGCAGCGTTCAATTACGGGTAGCGCTTCGGGTGGATTTCTGCCTGATTCGCCTCCTGTGACGATGTGCTCGATTGAGCTAAACCGAAGTCCTCATACAGCTCCTTTTATTTGCCAAAAAAACCTGACAATTGCGTTTCTTTTTAAGCGTTGACATAAAAGCCTTCTGGCCATACACTCTGGCCAATGGGCGGGATGGTCTCGCTTGCACTTTACACAGCCAAATTGTGGCAGACGGAGGCACCATGTGGAGCGTACCCGAAGGGGTAGTCCTGGTGCTTTTGCGCCACGGACAAACCATACGAAACTGGCGTGTGGCTAAGGCCCATGCCCTAAAAAGGGGCAGTGATTTTCCGATTCGTTTCCCAGACGAGGAAGATCGCCTCACTATGAACGGCAGGGTAGAGGCATTTCTGTGCGCAAAGCATTTGAAGAAGAAGCTTGGTTCACTGGATCTGATTGCCTACTCGACTTCTCCCAGGACTGAGGAGACTGCGGATTTCATTATCCGCGAGATCAACCCTCTTGCCAGCTTGTACATGATCCCCGAGCTGTCTGAGAAGTTTCGATGGGCGCCAGAAGGCTTCTGGCGAGTCACGCCCAGCTCAACCAATGAGGCGGACTTCGTGGTCTGCAGGTTCCTGGTTGATCTGGTGCAGGATTTCGTGAAGAACGAACGCGTGGACAATAATCCTGACGTGCGCGGAAGGCTCAATGACGTCATGGGCGAGTATGCACTGCTTTTATTCAAGTGGCGCATGGAGCAGGAGAAAAACAGGAAGACTTTGCAGAACTATTCCAAGTTCGGCGAGGACTTCATTGACCTGCTGCTGCGCGCCATCAAGGTGCTGCTCAAGATTTGGGGCAGGATCGAGCGCGGCGCGCGCAAGATCGTGGTCGTCGGTCACGCTAAGATGCTTATCATGCTCCGGGCCGTGCTCGAGAAC